>JBJEIS010000179.1:0-8009 GCA_051877275.1 Acutalibacteraceae bacterium
TGAGCTTTCCGGCAGAGAAAAAATGATAGGCGAGGGCATTATAAAAGAGATAAAAGCGCGTCTTGGATTTTTGCAAAGCGTAGGTCTGCATTATCTAACGCTTTCCCGTTCAAGCGGAACTCTTTCAGGCGGTGAGGCTCAGCGAATCCGACTTGCAACGCAAATCGGCTCATCGCTTATGGGTGTGCTTTATATACTTGATGAGCCGAGTATAGGACTTCATCAGCGTGATAACGATAAATTGCTTGCAACGTTGAAAAAGCTTCGTGATCTCGGTAACACTTTAATTGTTGTTGAACATGATGAAGATACAATGCGAGAGGCTGATTATATTGTAGATATAGGTCCCGGTGCAGGTGTAAACGGCGGTAATGTTGTGTTCAGCGGAACGCCGAAAGAGCTTCTTGAGTGTAAAGATAGCATTACAGGTGATTATCTTTCCGGCAGAAGAGCAATTCCTGTTCCGCAAAAACGAAGAAAAGGCAACGGTCAGTTTATTAAAATCGTCGGCGCAAAACAGAATAACCTTAAAAATATTAATGTAAAAATACCGCTTGGTAAATTCGTAGCTGTTACGGGCGTTTCGGGTTCGGGTAAATCATCGCTTGTTAATGAAATTTTATATAAATCAATTTCAAAAACTCTATACCGTTCAAAGGCAAGACCGGGTGAGCATAAAGCTATTGAAGGTATTGAGAATATTGATAAAATCATAAATATCGACCAGTCGCCGATTGGCAGAACACCGCGTTCAAACCCTGCTACTTATACTGGAGTTTTTACAGATATACGCGCTCTTTTTGCCGAAACAAAAGAGGCAAAAATCCGCAATTATACTCAGGGACGCTTTTCGTTTAATGTTAAAGGCGGCAGATGTGAGGCCTGTGAGGGCGACGGTATTTTGAAAATCGAAATGCACTTTCTTCCTGATATTTATGTGCCTTGCGAGGTATGTAAAGGTGCAAGATATAACCGTGAAACTCTTGAGGTTAAATATAAGGATAAAAGCATTTATGATGTGCTTGAAATGACTGTTGAAGAAGGATTGAAATTTTTTGAGCATATGCCGAAAATAAAACGAAAATTACAAACCTTGTATGATGTCGGGCTCGGATATATAAAAATAGGTCAGCCTGCAACGACTCTTTCAGGCGGTGAGGCTCAAAGAGTAAAGCTTTCAACCGAGCTTTCAAAACGTTCAACAGGTAAAACGCTTTATGTGCTTGATGAACCTACAACAGGACTTCATACCGCTGATGTTCATAAGCTGATTGATGTTCTTCAAACACTTGTTGATAAAGGAAATACCATTGTTGTCATTGAACATAACCTTGATGTTATAAAGTGTGCCGACCATATTATTGATATGGGTCCTGAGGGCGGTGACGAAGGCGGAACCGTCGTTGTTGAGGGCACTCCTGAAAAGGTTGTTCAGTGCGAAAATTCATACACCGGCCAATATCTGAAAAAATTGCTTTAAAGTAATATTAATTGTCGGTTTATCGTTTCTTGATAAGAAAAGTTTACAACTTGTTAAATTTTTAAAATGATATTTATGGTATACTGTGCTGTGATAACAGAAGGAGCGGTGTTATGTTTGGATATGTAAAAGCTTACAAGCCTGAACTTAAAATTGCCGAATATGACACTTATAAAGCGGTTTATTGCTCGCTTTGCAGACAGTTAGGTAAAGATTACGGAATCTTTGCCAAATTTATTCTTTCATATGATTTTGTCTTTTTGGCAATGCTTAAATTAGGTTTACAGGACGAATGCTGCGGATATACTAAAATGCGTTGCCCGTTTAATCCGCTTAAAAAATGTATGCGTCTTGAAAAAAAGTCTGACGCTTTGGAATTTTCAGCGGCTTGTTTGATAATAATGTTTTATTATAAACTGCTTGACGATATGAAAGATAACGGTATAAAAGGTAAATTGCGAAGCGGTATTTTATTTCCATTCTTTAATCATTACCGTAAAAAAGCAAGAAAAAAATTTGCTGATATTGACGATAAATTATCTGAGTTAATCAGAGCACAGACCAATATTGAGAATTCGGAATCCTGCAGCGTTGATATGGCTGCAGAGCCTACTGCAAAAATGCTTGAATATATTTTTTCTTACGGTTGCAGTCAGGATGTGCAGAAGCGTGTTTTATCAAGAGTTGGCTATCTTTCAGGCAAATGGGTTTATTTGATTGACGCGCTTGACGATTTAAAAGAAGACCTTAAAAAGTCGTCGTATAATCCTTTTATAAAGCGTTATGAACTCAAAAACGGCGATGATTTAGGCGAGGCTGTTAAAAATTCGGTAAGCCTTATTAATAACTGTAATGTTGAGTTAGCAAATACATTTGAACTTTTAGATTTTAAAAGATATAAAACTATTCTTTCTAATATTATTTATCTCGGACTTCCCGATCAATTGAAGAAAGTTACCGACAAGGAGAATGAAAAATGACCAATCCCTATGAGGTTTTAGGAGTAAATCCGAACGCTTCGGAAGAAGAAATTAAGGCAGCTTATAAAAAATTAGCCAGAAAATATCATCCGGATAATTATTCTGATAATCCTCTTTCCGATCTGGCAGAAGAAAAAATGAAAGAAATAAATGAAGCATACGACGCTATTATGTCGCAAAAGCGCGGAAGTTCAAACGGCTCGGGTGCTTCCGGTAATTCATACGGCGGATACAGCGATTCCGGTGTTTTTGCAGATGTTCGACGTTTTATAAGTCAGAATCGAATTGAAGAAGCCCAGGAAATTCTTGACGGCGTAAGCATTTCTGACAGAAATGCCGAATGGTATTTTTTAAACGGCTCTGTTTTGTATAGAAAAGGCTGGTATGACGATGCTTTTACCTCTTTTTCTACTGCTTGCAGAATGGACCCGAATAATCTTGAATACAGAAATGCGCTTGACCGTATCAGCGCTCAGAGAAACGGTCAATTCGGCAGCGGATATAATACAAGCTCATATAACGGCGGTTGTTCGGCATGCGATATGTGTCAGGGACTTATTTGTGCCGATTGCTGCTGTGAATGTATGGGCGGCGACTTAATAAGATGTTGCTAATACGGTGAAAAAAGGGGATGAGCTTGTTTGAAAAAGTCAGCTGCAAAAACCACTACTATGATTTCGGTTTGCGGACTTTTTGCCGCACTTTCAGTTGTAATAATGCTCGCATCATATCTCGGTGTAACAACTTATGCAGTACCTGCTATCGCAGGTGCTTTGCTTGTAATAATATATCTTGAATTTAGTGCAAAAAATGCGTTTACCGTTTATCTTGCGGTAAGCGTTTTGTCGTTTTTAATATGTGAAAAAGAGGCGGCTTTGTGTTATGCCTTATTCTTCGGTTACTATCCTATATTAAAAGCTTATATTGAAAGAATACATAATAAGTCTGTTCAGTGGATTACAAAAATTTTATTGTTTACCGTATCGTTTACCATTGTTACGGTACTGGCAATTTTGTTTTTAGGAATACCGGTAAGTGAAATAAATATGGGCTTCGGTGTTTGGGGAATTATAGCTTTTGCACTTGCCCTTGAAGTAATGTTTGTTTTATATGATATTGCTATGACTCGGATTATTACTTTATATATTGTAAGATACCGTGAAAAATTCAGAAAAATGATGAGATTAAACAGAAAATAGCACTTGATTTTTAGGGGAAATATATGAAGATTGCGATTATTGGATATAGCGGTTGCGGGAAATCTACCTTGGCTGAATTTTTTCAAAAAAATACAATCTACCGCTGCTTTATCTTGATAAAATTCATCATTTAGCAGGTTGGAAAGAACAAAAACCGGAGATTGAACAGCAAAAAGTAAAGAATTTTTTAGATAATAACGAAAATTGGGTTATAGACGGAAATTACTTTAAGCTTTCATTTGAACGCAGAATGAATGAAGCAGATAGAATCATTTTTATGAATTTCAATCGTTTTAACTGTCTTTTTAGAGTTATTAAAAGATACCTAAAATACAAAGGAAAAAACCGAAGTTCTATGACAGACGGTTGCGAAGAAAAAATAGATTTTGAGTTTATTTCTTGGATTTTGCATTATGGCAGAACTAAAGAGAAAAAGAAAAAACATGAGAATGTAATTAATACTTATAAAAGCAAAACTGTGATTATTAGAAATCAGAAACAACTCGATAAGTTTTATGAAGGGCAAATGTTGTATGAAAAAATATGATGCGGTAGTGATAGGGGCAGGTCCGGCAGGAATGTTTTGTGCTGGACATTTAGGACAAAACGGTCACTCTGTTGCTCTTATAGAGAGAAACGAAAAAGTAGGCAGAAAATTGCTTATCACCGGCAAAGGCAGATGTAATATTACAAATATGTCTGATAAAACCGAGCTTATTTCTTCGCTTACTAAAAATAATAAATTTATGTACAGTGCTTTTGCGACTTTTGACGCCTATGACACTATATCTTTTTTTGAGGATAACGGAGTGCCGATAAAGGTCGAGCGCGGGAACCGAGTTTTTCCTGTGTCTGATAAATCGGTCGATGTTGTAGACTGCCTTTATAATTTTGTTAAGAAAAACAATGTGGATATTATCAATGAAAGGGCGGTCTCTTTTGAGTTTGAGAATGATAAAATAACCTCTGTGTGTTTTGAAGACGGCAATGAGGTTAAAGGTGATTACTTTGTAATTGCGACAGGCGGAAAATCTTATCCTAAAACAGGCTCAACAGGTGACGGCTATACCTTAGCAAAGCAAGCAGGGCATAAAATTATCAATCCTGTCGGCTCGCTGGTCCCGCTGAATGTTGCTGAGGGTTCTGCGGCGCAAATGCAAGGGCTTTCGCTTAAAAATACCGCTATAAAAATAGAAGATACAAAAAGCAAAAAAACAGTTTACAGTGATTTCGGAGAAATGCTTTTTACTCATTTCGGACTTTCGGGGCCGATGATTTTATCTGCGTCGGCTCATATGAGAAACGCACAAAGCGGTCAGTATATTGTTCATATTGATTTAAAACCTGCTCTTGATAATGAAAAGCTTGATGTACGCATTTTGCGTGATTTTTCTGAAAATAATAATAAAATGCTTTGTAATTCTTTATCAAAACTGTTGCCAAGCAAGATGATTCCTGTTATAATAAAAAACAGCGGCTTAACAGGCAAGGAAAAGGTAAATCAGATTACTAAACAACAACGCGAAGCTTTAGTTAAAAATATTAAGGATTTGCGTTTTACCGTTACTTCGCTTCGTCCTGTTGAGGAGGCTATTGTTACTTCCGGCGGCGTCGATTGCGGTGAAGTTCAGCCGAAAACAATGTGTTCAAAGATTTGTGAAAATCTTTATTTCGCAGGCGAGGTTATAGATGTCGACGCTTATACCGGCGGATTTAATTTACAGATTGCTTTTTCAACCGCTTTTTCAGCTGCTGCCTATATTAATAAAAGATTAAAAGGGGAATAAATTATGATTTCTGTCGCTATTGACGGACCTGCAGGAGCAGGCAAAAGTACGATTGCTAAATTAGCTTCAAAAAAATTAGGCTATATTTATATTGATACAGGTGCTCTTTACCGTTCAATCGGATATTATGTAATCAGCAAAGGCGGCGACCTTGATAATGCCGAAAGCGTTATTTCTTATCTTCCTGAAATTACAGCTGAAATTAAATTTATTGATGAAGTTCAGCATGTTTTTATAAACGGTGAAGATGTAAGCGATAAAATTCGTACAGAGGAAGTTTCAAAAGCTGCTTCAAAAGTTTCAGCTATTCCAAAAGTAAGAGAATTTCTGCTTGAAATGCAAAGAGGTTTTGCAAAAAAATATAATGTTATTATGGATGGCAGAGATATAGGAACAGTTGTTTTACCTGATGCCCAAGTCAAAATATTTTTAACCGCTTCTGCCGAGGTTCGCGCTTCTCGGCGTTATAAAGAACAGGTTGAACGTGGTCTTAATGTTAATTATGATGAAATTTTAGCAGATATAAAAGACCGTGATTATCGTGATGAGCATAGAGAAATTGCTCCGCTTAAGCCTGCAGCGGACAGCGTTTATCTCGACACTTCGGATTTTGATGTTGAGCAAAGCGCCGATGCGGTAATTAAAACTATCAATGATAAAATTAACTGAAACGGAAGTGTTTTAAGAAGTGGAACAAAACCCTCATAAACAAACAAAATTCATTACAACCTTAAGATGTATATTCGGTCCGATTTTCCGTGTTCTTTTCAGAGTTAAGGTTGACGGACTTGAAAATATTCCTGATGAAGGCGGCTGCGTTTTTTGCAGTAACCATATTTCTTTGATGGACCCTGTTTTTTGGCTTGTTGTTACTAAAAAGCGTATTCATTATATGGCTAAAAAGGAGATTTTTAAAACAAAAATCTTTTGTTGGCTTTTAAAAAAAGCCGATGTTTTTGCAGTTTCCAGAGACAGCGGAAGCTCAGGCGCAGTAACAAAAGCTATTGATATTGTTAATAAAGGTGAGATTTTAGGAATTTTCCCGGAGGGAACGCGTTCAAAAGACGGCAGACCTGCAAAAGCAAAAGCGGGAGCTGCTTACATAGCGAGCGCAACAGGTGCTGATGTTGTTCCGATGGCGGTTGTTACTAAAACTAAAATCCGCCCTTTTCATAAAACAATTTTAAAAATAGGTAAGCCTATTCCTTATGAAGAGATTCATTTTGAGGGTACAGACCGCAAGGGACTTCGTAATGCTACTACAAGAATAATGGCGGAAATAACCGAGCTTTGGGAGAGCGGACAAAATGAGCTTTAATATTAAACTTGCCAAGACTGCGGGATTTTGCTTCGGCGTAAACCGCGCAATAGAGCTTATTGAAGATTTGTTGGCAGAAGGTAAGAAAGTTTGCACTTTAGGTCCGATAATTCATAATCCGCAGATGGTTGAGTCATTATCTAAAAAAGGCGTTATTATTGCAGATACTCTTGAAGATGTGCCAAAAGGTTATACTGTTGTAATTCGTTCTCATGGTGTTGATAAAGCAACTTATCGTGAAATTGAGAATAGAGGACTTGAGGTTTGCGACGCCACCTGCCCGTTCGTCTTTAAAATTCATAAAATTGTCGAAAAGAATTCCGGGGAAGATACTCCGGTTTTTATTGCAGGCGATGAACAACATGCAGAGGTTATCGGCATAAAGGGCTTTGCAAATTCAAATGTTTACTGTTTTAAAACTGAAGAAGAATTAAACGAAGTTCTTGAAAAATGCAATAAAATGGAAAAAAATGCGCCAATTGTTGTCTCTCAAACAACCTTTAACGCAAAAAAATGGGAACTTTTAAAAAAAATTATAAAAAAAGTCTATACAAATGCGATTTTTTTTGATACAATATGTGATGCGACCAGTGAAAGACAAAATGAGGCGCATAACATCGCAAAGACTGTTGACCTTATGGTCATTATCGGCGGAAGACATTCTTCAAACACAAAAAAACTTTATGAAATTTGTTCGAATTCAACCAAAACTGTTTTGATTGAAACCGCCGAAGAATTAGATGCGTCTGATTTTAAATCGGTTCGCTTTGTTGGAGTGACCGCGGGTGCTTCCACACCTGCTGTTATAATTAAGGAGGTACTAAATAAAATGACCGACATTTTAAAAAATGAGGAAACTATGGCTGAAAAAGTTACAGCTGAAACTAATATGGAGGCTGAAACTGTGGCTGAAAAGTCCTTTGACGATATGACATTCGAAGAAGCACTTGAAGAGTCATTAAACAGCATGAACTCTAACCAAAGAGTTAAGGGTGTTGTTGTGGCTGTTAACCCAACCGAAGTTCAGGTTGACATCGGACGCAAATACACAGGTATCGTTCCTGCTAACGAGCTTTCAGCAGAACCAAACATTAACCCTGTTGACCTTGTTAAGGTTGGCGACGAGCTTGATTTGATTGTTATGAAGACTAACGATCAGGAAGGTATTATCACACTTTCCAAAAAACGCTATGATTCTTACGCTGGTCTTGCAGCTATGGAAGAGGCAAAAGAAAATGATACTAT
>JBJEIS010000180.1:0-7993 GCA_051877275.1 Acutalibacteraceae bacterium
TTAAAGGCGACGCTTCAAAAATAATTATTATTTTTATAGGCATTGTAATGGCAGTTGTTATCAATACCTTTGCAAGCATCAGTCATACCGATGAACTATTGCTAAAAGCAGGTAAAACTCTCGGCGCAAATAAATGGCAGATACTTACCAATATTACTTTGCCTAACAGTATACCGGCAATTTTAGCAGGTATGAAAACAGGACTTTCAACAGGATGGATGTCGCTTGTTGCCGCTGAAATGATGGTTGTTGATAACGGTATCGGATTTCTTATTAATGACAGTCTGCAATACAGCGATACAGCGCTTGACTTTGTCGGAATAGTGCTGGTAGCGCTTTCAAGCTCGCTTTTAACCTTAATACTTAATCTTATTGAAAGGGGTGTATGCCCATGGCTGAGAATAAAGTCAAAATAAAAGTAGACTCCCTTTCTAAATCTTTCTATACAACAAAAGGAAAAATCGATGTTTTAAATAATGTTTCCTTTGATGTTTATAAAAACGAGTTTTTGGTTATATTAGGTCCCGGACAATGCGGTAAAACCGTATTACTTAATATTATGGCGGATATTGAAACTGCCGATAGCGGTGAGATTGAATTTGACGGTAAAAAAGGTGTAGGCTTTGTATTTCAGCGTTATGCGCTTTTTAACTGGAAGAATGTTATTAAAAATGTTGAGGCGCCGCTTAAATTTAAAGGTGTAAACAAAGAAGAACGCAGAAAGACAGCAAGAAAGTATATTGATTTAGTAGGACTTAAGGATTTTGAAAAGGCTTACCCTGCTCAGCTTTCCGGCGGTATGAAGCAGCGCGTGGGTATTGCAAGAGCGTACACCTCAGGGAATGATGTAATTCTTATGGATGAACCTTTTGGTGCTCTTGATGCTCAGACGCGTTATCAGATGCAGGATGAAATTCTTAAAATAAGAGAAACCGAAAAAACTACAGTAGTCTTTGTTACAAATAATATTGAAGAGGCTATATATCTCGGTGACAGAATTCTTTTATTTTCTAATAAGCCTTCTGAAATTGTGAAAGAATATATTCCGAAGCTTCCTCGTCCTCGAAATCAGACATCAAAGGAATTTATGGAACTTAGAAATGAAATAACAGCAAATATGGATCTTGGCTTGTAAACAGCAGAAAGGAACAAAAATGGCAGAAGAACATAAAATTTCAGTTAAAAATTTGACTAAAAAATTTGATGACTTATTGGTACTTGATAATGTTTCTTTCAACATAAACAAAGGTGATTTTGTTTGCATAGTAGGTCCTACCGGCTGCGGAAAAACCACATTTTTGAATTTGCTTGTAAAGCTCATTGAGCCTACAAGCGGTGAGATTTTAATAGACGGTGAGCCTGCCGACCCAAAGAAGCATAATATCAGTTTTGTTTTTCAGGAGCCGTCAACCTTTCCATGGCTTACTGTTGAAGAAAATATTAAGTTTAACCTTAAGATTAAAAAAGTAGATAAAGATGAAATACAGAAGCGTACCGATAAAATTCTTGATATAATAGGTCTTTCGGAAGAGCGTAATGCATATCCGAATGAACTTTCTGTTTCAGCAGAACAGAGGGTAGTTATCGGAAGAAGCTTTGCGGTTTATCCGGATTTGCTTTTAATGGATGAGCCTTACGGACAAATGGATATTAAGGTTAGATATTATCTTGAGGATGAGGTTTTAAAGCTGTGGCGTGAAACAGGCAGTACAGTTTTATTCATTACTCATAATATTGAGGAAGCTATTTATCTTTCTCAAAAGTGCCTTGTTATGTCGCAAAAGCCAACTACAGTTAAGGCGATTGTTGATAATCCGCTGCCATACCCTCGTGATGTATCTTCGCCTGAATTTATAAAATTAAGAGAAGAAATTACCGATATGATTAAATGGTGGTAAAGAAATAATAACATTATACTGTTTTTACGGGAGCAAATTTTGCTCCTGTTTTTTATATATAAAAAACAGGAGCGACCTTTACGGTCGCTCCTACTATTAGTTGTTTTGCTGATGATATCAAAAGTACTAAAAAACTTTTACTGCGAAAACTTCAAAGTTTTCAGCACCGTTGTTTTTCAAAAAGTCAAAACGGATTTTTTGAACATTTTCTGCCTCGAATTTAATTTTGTTTTGACCGTTAAAATTGTTAGAAACAGTTTTACTTTCGGTTTTATCACCGAAAACAGTTATTTTGTAATCTGTAATCAAGCTTACAATTGGATTATCAAAATGCTCTGTTTCAAACTGTGAATTAAAATAAATACTAATTTCACTGATCTTTTTCGGACTGTCAAATTCAAGCTCCAGCCATTGATTCTCTTTTCCTTTGCTTACCCAGCAGTTAGCCGAATCATAAGGGCGGGAATAGCCGTTTACAACATTTTGCGGAGAATAAATTTCTTCTTTAGTTTCAATATCTTTAAAACAAATTGTAAAAGTATTCTGTTCTTTTGATTTGCTGAAATTATTACCGAAAATAGTTGGCGCTCCGGCAACTTTTTCATCTGAAACATATACTGAAATATTATTGTTTTTTTCTAAATTTACAAAGAACTTTCCGTTTGGTTTAATGCCAATCGGTAAAGCAATAAATCCGTCAAAGTTAGGTTCGATTTTTACTTCTTTTTCGCATAAAAGGTCACCTAAAAGATAGTTTTTAATATCTTTTTGAGCAAAAATCTGATAGCTTAGGGTTTGAATTGAATCAGAATTATTTTTAATCTTGATTTTAATGCTTTCAGCCGATTTGCAAGGTATGGTAAAATATAAGCTCTCATTTAATAAAACGTCAGAAGTGCTGTTTGGATTTTCAAAGCTTTTTGTCGAAGAGGCGGTAATTTCAGCGTCGGCAGCTAAACCGCAGTCTTCTTTAAATCCAATTATAAACTGACCGTCTTTTTGTAAAATGCTTCTTAATTCTTGAATGTGGTTTTGGTCTATTTCATCAGGTGTGGCGTTATACTTTTTGCAAAGAGACGCCGCAGTTCCGACCGCCTGTCCCATAGCTCCGAGAGTTTGCATAACTCTTAAAGAGCCAAGTGCTACATGAGTACAGCTAATAATTCTTCCGGCAAGGAATAAATTGCTTATATCTTTTGAATACATTATAGAAAAAGGAATGTTATAAAGCGAGCTGACATTTCCGAAAGCGCTTGTTTTTTCGTTGCCGTAAATTCCTCCGACATCGTGGATATCAAGTGACCATCCGCCTGTGGAGACAGCGTCTTCAAAGTATTTTGAGTCTTCAATATCCGACTGTTTCATTATGTATTTACCCATAAATCTGCGCGACTCTCTTTTTGCGGCGCTAGGTGCTATCCAATCAATTGATAAATTTTCGCTGTCAGGATATTTTCCTGAATTTTTAATATAGTCCCAATAGCTGTAAATGATTTTTTTAAGTTCAAAATCTATATCATCGGAGTCGGCAATCGTATCTATCATACCGCCGTATTCAAGCCACCATGGACCGCCGTAATTTTCACCCGGTTTTGGTAATTCCCTGCCTGTTTCCGGACGGTTGAAATAATTAATAATTCCGTCTTTTACAAAGTCGTAGGCAAAATCAGGCTTTTCATATTTTACAGGCTTGCCTTCATCTCTGACATTAAATAAAATACAGCTTCCCATTACATGAGAATCCGCTTTTTCAGGCGCAAGCGATTCATTAAATTCTTCTTTTGCTTCTCTGCCGACTCTGTATTCCGCACCGGCGTTGTAGGCTAAAATTCCGTCACCCGAAGCGTCACAAAAATAAGGACTTTCAAAAACAAATTTTTCTTGCGATTTGTTTTTTATACCGAATGCGCGAATGACTTTATTATCTTCACATTCACAATCATAGACGGAAGTGCCTGAAAAAAGTTTAATATTTTTTTCATTCAAAAGCAATTCTAAAATTGCCATATCCGATAGGTGACATTCCTGCTTTATATTGTAACAGGGATTTTTTTTGAGAATGTACAGTTTTATTTCATCTGCAATTCCTGCTTCTCTTGAGTAAAATGTGCTGTTACCCCAGGCACCGCCGTCAATATGAATTCGATATTCGCTTGAAGCGTTTCCGCCGAAAATATCTCTGTCATTGATCAAAGAAACTTTAACACCGTTTCTTGCAGCTGAAATAGCAACGCAAATACCCGAAATACCGCCGCCTACTACCGTTAAGTCAGATTTAATTATTTTATCCATTATGAAAACCTCATTTATATTAATTCTAATAATTCATTTGGTTTTGAAATTATTTTTTCTGCACCGTTTTCTATAAGCTCATCTGCTTTTCTAAAGCCCCATAAAACACCTAGTGCGAAAGCTCCCGAATTTTTTGCAGTCTGCATATCAACACCGCTGTCACCCACAAAAATACATTCATTCGGGGTAACATCAAGTTGCTTCATAACATTAAAAACTACGGTTGGATTAGGCTTTGTAGGAACTCCTTCTTTTTGCCCCGTGACTTCATCAAAAAGATTTGGAAAAACCTCTGCAATAAGCGGTTTAGCCGCTACATCTGCTTTGTTGGTAACAACAGCGGTTTTTATTCCTTGCTTTTTTAATTGTTTCAATAAATCAATTATTCCGTCATAAGGAGCAGTTTTATCCATTTTATGTTTCTCATAATGTGCCATGAAAATATCTAAAGCTTGCGTGATTTCTTCTTCACTTTGATGGTTTTCAGGCATAGAGCGTTCAATTAGCTTTCTCATTCCGTTGCCGACTTTGTATTTGTATTCATCCATTGAAAAAGTCTTGTAGCCGTATTTTTCAAGCATAAAGTTAACGGAATTTCCGAGGTCATCAAGAGTATTGAGCAATGTTCCGTCAAGGTCAAAAATAACCGCTTTAATCATCAGTTTACTAATACCTCTTCCCATAATTTTTCGTAATATGTTCTGATTTCGGGATCAATATCGTGATAATACTGAACCTTTGGATATTCTTTAGGATAAAGAATTTCATTTCCTTTTAAGCTGTAATTATCATTGTTTACTACTGCGGTATGCGGAGAAGCATAGCAGATATATTCAGCATTTGCAAGCGCAACCTCAGGCTCTAAAAGGAAGTTTATAAACATCATAGCCGCCCCCGTGTTTTTTGCGTTTTCAGGCACGCAAATGGAGTCAACAAAAATATTTACGCCTTCTTTTGGGTAAACAAATCTCAAATCTTCATTTGAGTCATACATAGTTAAAAAGTCACCGGCGTAGTAAGGTGCTATCGCCGCATTGTTTCCCGGCATTTTGGTGAAAATTTCATCCATTACTCGTGCCTGTAAGATAGGATTCTGCTTGATAAGCAGGTCAGCGGCAGCATCCCAATCTTTTTTGTCAGTGCTGTTTACATCTTGACCGAGCATAAACTGAGCAATAGAAAAGGCATCGCGGGAATTATTAAAGGTTAATACCTGACCTTCATACTTTTCATCCCACATAGCGCTCCAAGAATCAATCGGCTCATCAACCATTTTACTGTTATAAATAAGCCCTGTCATACCTACGCTGTAAGGTACTGAATATTCGTTTTTTTCATCGAAATACAGATTTTTATACTTTTCATCAATATATTTATAATTCGGTATCTGAGAAAAGTCAAGCTTTTGAAGCATATTTTCATTTTTAAGCCGTTCAATCATATAATCCGACGGAATAATTATGTCATATGAAACCGCACCGCTTTTTAATTTTGAGTACATAGTTTCATTTGAGTCAAAATTATCGTAGTTTACTTCAATGCCTGTAATATCCTCAAATGCTTCGATTACATTTAAAGTATCATCTGTACCGTCTGAAATGTATTCGCCCCAGTTAAACACATTAAGTGTGGTTCCTGCTAAATCGGTTGTATATTCACATTCAAGTTTTTCTTTGAAATCCCCATAGTGTCCGGTAGGCACAAAAGAATAAATGATAATTGCTATACAAACCGCAGCACTAATCACTGTTAAAATAATATTTTTAACCTTTGAAGCCTTTGGAGTAGCTTTACCTTTTTCTTTGTTTTCAGACTTTGCTTTTATGCTGTTTACAAGAAGCAATAAAAGCAAAACTGCTACAAATATCACGGTAGACAGAGCATATATATCAGGTTTTACCGCCTTTTTGGTTTTTGAATAAATAAGCAGCGGCAAAGTCTGAAAACCTGTTCCGTTTGTAAAATAGCTGATTACAAAATCATCAAGAGATAAAGTAAAAGCCATTAAAAATCCCGAAACGATTCCCGAATAAATATTAGGTAAAATTACTTTTGTAAAAGCTTTTGAATATGTACAGCCGAGATCTTGCGCCGCTTCGGTAAGCGAAGTTCCGACTAATCTCAGTTTCGGTAGCACATTCAAAATGACATAAGGCAGATTAAAAGTAATATGTGCAATCAGCAAGGTATAAAAATTCAAAGACGAAGAAAGCCCTAAAAATCTGCCGATAAACACAAATAAAAGCATAAGCGAAACACCGGTTACAACATCTGGATTCATCATAGGAATGTTTGTAACGCCCATAATGGTGTTTCTTAAAGATTTTGATTTTAAATTATAAATGCCGATTGCGGCAACAGTTCCGAAAATAGTTGCAATAATTGCAGATAAAACCGCTAAAAGCAAGGTGTTTTTAAGCGCTGTTATGGTAATTGATGAGTTTAAAAACTCGCCGTACCATTTAAACGAAAAGCCCTCAAAAACATATGTAGAACGCGAACTGTTAAATGAGAAA
Source organism: Acutalibacteraceae bacterium (assembly GCA_051877275.1). Taxonomy (GTDB): domain Bacteria; phylum Bacillota; class Clostridia; order Oscillospirales; family Acutalibacteraceae; genus RUG11462. The sequence goes on from JBJEIS010000180.1 coordinate 6,707, forward strand.
AATATCATAACCGCCATTGGCGCGTATAAAAACACGAATATTAATGCGGTGAAAATTTTACCGAGAGCTTTCATACTATAATACCCCCGTTATCATCATCCGAAAATCTATTCATAAGAACGATACAGATTAAAATTAAAATCATAAGCACTAATGAAAGCGCCGCACCGATTCCCGAATAAACGTTTATATCGAATTTCTTTTGAATAATATCGCCAATCATTAATGTTTTTGTACTTCCGAGCTTGTCGGCAATATAAAAGGTGGAAACCGACGGTACAAAAACCATTGTTATGCCTGAAATTACACCCGGCAAAGTCAGCGGTAAAATTATTCTCTTTAATTTATCAAAGTTGCTTGAACCTAAATCTTCAGCCGCTTCAAAAAGCGATTTATCAATTTTAGTCATAGCTGTGTAGATAGGCAAAATCATATACGGCAGATAGTTGTAAACCATACCGATAATAACAGCGCCTGATGTACCTATTAAATTAAAAGGTCCTATGCCGAAAAGCCCTAAAAAAGAATTTATAAGTCCTGTTTTTTCAAGAATTGTTGTCCATGAATATGTGCGAATGAGCAGATTCATCCACATAGGAAGCATAACAAGCATAATCATCATGCTTTGTGTGCGGACTTTGGTTTTTGACATAAAATATGCAAAAGGGTAAGACATAATTAAGGTGATTATTGTAGCGATAACCGCATAAATAATCGAGCGCATAAATATTTCATAATAATTAGGGATTTCAGCAATGTTCTCAAGAGAGAAATTTCCGTTTGAGTCGGTTAGAGTAAAATAAACCACTATTATAAGCGGAACAATTATAAAAATCGCCGACCATAAAATATAAGGCGCGTTAATCAGTTTTGAAGAGAGTGATTTTTTCAATTGATACCCTCCTCGGCAATGTTACCCATTTCCTCCATCTCGTCGGAGAATGTACTGTAGTCACCGTAAAGACCTGAATATTCGGATTTTTTCATAATATGTATAGCATCAGGTTCAATAAGCAGCCCAACTTTATCGCCGACCTTTGATTCATCGGTGGTTTGAATCATCCATTTGAATCCGTTTACATCGACAATTATTTCATAATGTACACCCAAGAAGGTTACAGATGTGACTTCACCTGTTATAAGACCCTTTTCAGGATGAACAATATCAACATCTTCAGGTCTGATTACAACGTCAACTTCTTCATTTACATTAAAGCCTTTGTCAAGACACTGCAAAGTAATGCCTTCGATTTTAACTTTGAAGTCATCAAGCATAACACCGTCGAT
>JBJEIS010000181.1:0-1187 GCA_051877275.1 Acutalibacteraceae bacterium
CTTCTGCCGCCGAAAAATACAGCAATATTGGTTTTCATATCTATCAAATCCTTTCGTAAAGGTGGTTAATCATTCTTTGGTATTATGTAGTCAAAATAAACAACTGCTCCTGCGAAAATCAAAACTATTAATAAAACAAACAAATTGATTGTTCCGATTTCACCGTAAATAATATTAAATGTTTCTAGTGCAGCAATGTAAAAAACAATTGAAATAATAAATGCTGTTATCAGTCTTTTAGATTTTAATATAGAAAATCTATGCTTTACTGAAAAATTAATAAATCCTATTGCAAGTAAAACTTGTATCAGAAAAATAATTATATCAAGCGTAATATAATTACAACTATGAAATATACTGATAAAAAATACTAATATCAGAAATCTGTTAAGCGTAATATGCTCTTTCAACCAAGCGACAAACATCTGCCATCTTGTTATTTTCATATCTGCTCCTTTAGTTTTCCGGTAGAGATTCTTCGCTTCGTTTCACTACGCTCTGAATGACACGAATTTAGTTTTCCGATTAATTCTAAAAATCACTCGCCATTCTCCTCACATGTCATTTCGAACGAATGTGAGAAATCTCTGCTAAATTATTTATACCAATCCTCTGTTAAATCAATCCAATAGGGATTATCTTTTTCAATTAAATAATTTTTCTTTGCACGGGAAAAGCCTTTAATTTGCTTTTCTCTTCTAATAGCAACTTTAGGCTCACTATACTGTTCAAAATAAACTAATTTATGAACATTATACTTTTTAGTAAAACCCTCAAGCAATCCGTTTTTATGTTCATACACCCGTCGCTCTAAATTATTAGTTACACCGGTATAAACGACTGTATTGCCTTTGTTTGCCATTATATAGACATAGAAATCACTTTGCATAGTTATCAGGTAAGTCATTTTCAAAAATAACTACCGTATTTTTATCACACATCGGGCGGAAAATTTCCACCGCGTCATTGAAGGTTTTAGCAACATACAGATTTTCTTCATTAAAGTTTTTTGAAAGAACACCTTGTTTTATCGGAACCGAGCGTTTTTCGCCGACTAAAATAATTATATCTGCATTTTCAGCCGCAGCCATACCGAGCGCTTTGTTGCACTCTTCCTCTTTTTCGCCAAGCTCAACAAGTCCCGGAGTGACAACAATTCTTTTCATAGGCTTGAACGAGCCGATTAC
>JBJEIS010000181.1:1287-31995 GCA_051877275.1 Acutalibacteraceae bacterium
ATTGTTTTATCTTTATATTTAACGGTGAAAGAAAGACCGTTTTTGTCACATTTTACATTGCTTGCAACAATATCTGCATCACTGCCGATTGAATAGGTAATACTGTCATACTCGTTTTTCTTTGAGTTAATGTATTCATTATCGGCATTGAGATAAACTTTACCGCCGTTTTTCTTAACCTCGTCGGCAAGCTCGAATTTTGTTTTAACAACATTTTCGATAGAGCCGAAAGTATTAAGATGTTGAGGCCCTACCGATGTGATAATACCCGTAGTCGGATGAGCAATATCGCAGATTTCTTTAATATCGCCTGTGCGTTTAGCGCCCATTTCGACAACAAAAACTTCGGTTTGAGGTGTTAGCTGATTACGAACGGTAATTACCACGCCCATTGGAGTGTTAAAACTACCCGGAGTGATAACAGTATTAAATTTTTCAGATAAAATTCTTCCTAAAATATATTTGGTAGAAGTCTTGCCGTAAGAACCGGTAAGACCGATAATTTTTAAATTTTTATTTGATTTTAAAATCTTTTTAGCATCATTTATATAGTATTTTTTAATGGTTTTTTCAATCGGTGCATTAATAATATTTAAAATGCAGACGAAAAACGGAGAGAAAAGCATAATTACCGCTGCAATAACAATTGTTATTACAGGAGAAATTACATTAGATTCGCATAATGTCATCAGTATAGCGAAAATAACTATTGCGGTTATGTAAAAGCGCTTAATTCTTGCAGTAAATACTATGCCTTTTTTTGCATGCTTAATTTTATAAACAGTATAAAAAATTCTTATAGCGCAGGTAATTACAGAAAAGATGAGCGCAAAAACAGGCAGGTCAAATAAAGCGAGATTTATTATGATGACCGCGCAAAGCAGCGACCATACAGAAATCATATCAAATTCATCTTTTAAAAAGTCTAAAAATCTTGAATTGAAATAAGAATTTAACTGTAGAAAATGAAGCTGTCGAGTAATGGTGACCGCTGTTGTTAAAAACAAAATCAAAGCGGTTATTGTTAATAAAATATTAGCCATTATTTATCTCCTAAAAAACTTTTTAGTATAGCGTCGGTCTGAACAGGATTTTCAATAAAGTTCCAATGCGTAAGTCCCGGCATTACAACCAAACCGCAGTCTGGAATTTCTTTTTCCATTATCTTTGCCATCCAAAGCGGAGAAGCGGTATCATTTTCTCCCCAAATCAGCAAGGTAGAAGCGGTAATTTTATGAAGCTTTTCGGTTAAATCACTGTTAATAAGATTAACTAAAGTCTGTCGCATAACAGGCGGTGCTGATTTATAATCAGCCGAGCCAAAGTGACTGCGAAGTTTGTCAAGCGTATCGGCAGTAAAATTGCGTACAATCGGAAGTGTTAAAATACGACGGCAGGTTTTATAAGTTGTCTGACGAACTTTTTGTTTAAAGGTTTTCTTCGATTTTATTCCTGCCGCGCCGAAAAGCACTATTTTTTTAGGATTTGCGTAGCCGTCAGCACACATATTTAAAATTGTGCGGCCGCCGTTTGAATGACCTATTAAAACAGGGTCTTTCAGTCCGATTTTATCCATAAATTCTTTTGTGATTTTGCAATAATCGTCCGGAGTCAGCGGTTCTTTCGGCAGTTCTGATTTACCGCAGCCCGGTGCATCCAAAGAAATACAGCGAAAATGCTCTGAAAGCGGCGCAATCATTCTTTTAAAAGAATCAAGCGAAGCGCCCCAACCATGCAGAAAGAGAATGTCATCACCCTGACCGCTGATTTCATAATTAAGTTTTATTCCCATTACCTCTACGGTCATAAGTGTTATCTCCTTTTAAATATATGTGTAATTAATAATATTCATCCAATTCCCATTTCATCGGGTTTTGTTCGATATATTTTCGTATTTCATATAATTCCTGCTCATTGCGGATAATATGGTCAAAATAAGAGGTTTGGAATACCTTTCTTCCGTTTTTATTATCCATTTTGTTTATCAACCTTGTGGTCAAAGATTTGTATGAACAGATTATGTCATTTAATGTAGGGCGGGGGCTTGCTCCCGCCGTTTCCTTTTTGGAATTTGATTTTCGACTTTTATTTATTTCTGTGAAGCATTTTCATTCTTTGTTCTTTTGAAAGAATCATTTTGCGAAGGCGAATTGATTCAGGGGTAACCTCAACCAACTCATCATCTTTAATAAATTCAAGTGAACGCTCGAGCGAAAGGATTGAAGGAGGAGTTAAACGCAACGCTTCGTCTGAACCTGAAGCACGGGTGTTTGTAACATGTTTCTTCTTACAAACATTGCATACGATATCTTCTGCCTTTGGATTTTCGCCGACAATCTGACCCTCATAAACTTCAACACCGGGACCTACAAAAAGGCGTCCTCTGTCTTGAGTATTAAACAATCCGTAGCTTGATGTTGTTCCTGTTTCAAAAGCAACGATTGAACCGGAGTTGCGCTGTTCAATTTCACCCTTAAACGGCTCATAATCAGAGAAAATATGGTTCATAATACCGTTGCCGTTTGTATCTGACAAAAACTCCGAGCGGTAGCTCATAAGTCCGCGCGCAGGAATTTTAAATTCAAGATGGGTCATTCCTGTTTCGCGAGTGCCCATATTTATAAGCTCTGCTTTACGGTTGCCGAGCTTTTCCATAACAGAGCCTACATAGTTTTCAGGTACTTCAATCATCAAAAGCTCAATCGGCTCTAAAGTTTCGCCGTTTTCACCTTTTTTATAAATAACCTGCGGACGAGAAACCTGAAATTCGTAGCCCTGACGGCGCATAGTTTCAATCAAAATCGAAAGATGAAGCTCGCCGCGTCCCGAAACCTTAAATGTATCAGCCGAGTCAGTTTCCTCAACGCGCATCGAAACGTTGGTTTCAACCTCTTTGAACAAGCGGTCGCGAAGATTTCTTGAAGTAACAAATTTGCCTTCTTTACCTGCAAAAGGCGAATCGTTTACAATAAAGTTCATTGAAATTGTAGGCTCATCAATTTTAACAAAATCCATTTTTTCAATGTGCTCAGGATCGCATGCGGTTTCGCCGATGTTAAGATCCTCTATACCCGAAACGCAGACAATATCACCTGCAACAGCGCTGTCTGTTTCAACTCTGTTTAATCCGTCGTAAGTGTAAAGTCTTGAAATCTTAACATTTTGCTGAGTATCGTCTTGCTTGCAAAGCACAACCTTATCATTTACATGAACAATTCCGCGCTCAACTCTGCCGATACCGATTCTGCCTACATAATCATCATAGTCGATATTAGAAAAAAGAAGCTGAAGCGGACCGTTTGGATCATTCTGCGGAGCAGGAGCTTCCGAAATAATCATATCAAGCAACGGGCGTAAATCGGTTCCTTTTTCATTCGGGTCAAGTGATGCATAGCCGTCTCTTCCCGAAGCGTAAACAACAGGAAATTCGAGCTGGTCATCATCAGCACCGAGTTCAATAAATAAATCGAGAACTTCATCGACAACTTCTTCAGGACGGGCTCCGTCACGGTCGATTTTATTAAGCACAACAATAGGCTTTTTGCCGAGTCCGAGCGCTTTTTTAAGAACGAAACGAGTCTGCGGCATACAGCCTTCAAATGCGTCTACCAACAAGAGAACGGCGTCTACCATTAAAAGTATACGTTCAACCTCGCCGCCGAAATCAGCGTGACCCGGAGTGTCAACTATGTTTATTTTATAGTCTTTATAAGCAATACTTGTATTTTTAGCGAGAATTGTAATACCTCTTTCGCGTTCGAGGTCGTTTGAGTCCATAACTCTTTCTGCAACTGCTTCGTTTTCTCTGAATGTGCCCGATTGTTTTAACATTTCATCAACCAATGTGGTTTTACCGTGGTCAACGTGGGCAATAATTGCGACATTTCTTAATTTTTTAGTGTCTGTAACATTTGTCATAAATTTAAAACTTCCCTTATAGCATATTTATACATATAACATTATAGCAAATTATAAGGATTTTACAAGTCAATTATTGCAATTTTATTGTGCAAACCTAATTTTTATAACATTTTTCAAAAACCAACTGTTTACATAAATAAAATATGTTAAAAACTATGTTAAAAATGTTAAAAAGGCAAACTCTTTATTTATCAGCATTTTCGGAATTTGCAAAAAAATTCTATTTACATAATAATAATTTTTAATAAGTTTTTAACACAAAGTTGTTAATATTTTTTCCCTTTTCAAAACTCAAATTGCAGAAAGATAAAAAATTATTTTTCATCTTTTTGGTTATATAAAAAGAAATCATTGACAAACCAAAAACATTATGATAGTATAAAAAACGTAAATATTCAGCGTTAAAAATGCGCTGATTTTTGGGCTTAAAAACCCTTTAAAATTTTTATTTTAATACCGTTTTAAAACGGTAGAATGGAGAAAACCATGGGTAATAAAAAGAAAAACTACAAGCTTGTTTGGTCAGACGAGTTTGACGCACCTGAAATTAACAGAGATGTCTGGAATTTTGAATTAGGCTATGTTCGTAACAATGAATTGCAGAAATATGTTGATGACCCTAAAAATGCTTATATTGAAGATAGCTGTCTTGTAATTGAGGCTATCAAAACCGGCGATCCTGATTGCCCTTACACATCGGCTTCACTTAATACATATAAAAAAGTAAGCTTTAATGAAGGCAGACTTGAAATGAGAGCGAAGCTTCCTTACGGTACAGGTATTTGGCCTGCATTCTGGACTTTGGGTGAAGATATCCGTGAGAATCCATGGCCTGCTTGCGGCGAGATTGATATTATGGAGCTTGTCGGCGGTGAGAACAAGACTTTTGCTACCTGCCCGTTTAATGACCATCACGGTGACAACGTTGTTCAGGCAACTATTCATTTTGACGGCGAGCCTGAAGGACATATTTTGCCTCGTGCTTACGAGCTTATGGAAGGCGACTTTAAAGACGATTTCCATGTATTCGGTGTTGATTGGGACGAAAATTGCGCTAAATTCTATATTGACGGCGTATATTACAATAAGTGCGATATTTCAAATATTCCTGCTTTGCACAGACCGCAGTATGTTTTGTTAAACATCGCTGTCGGCGGCGGCTGGCCTGGCGATCCTGATGAAAACACTGTCTTCCCACAGAAATATTACATTGACTATGTAAGATATTATCAGGAAGAAAAATAATTTTTTTGTTTTAAAAATCCGGTGATTCAATAAGAATCATCGGATTTTATTTTTGTTTAAAATTTTTTAGTAAAAAATGCAAACAAATGTTTGCTTATTTTCACTTTTTATGTTATACTGATTACAAATAAAGTAATTTAAGGTGAAAAGTTATGCTGAATCCTTCACAAGAAAGAGTTTTTAACTTCTTAAAAAAACGAATAAATGACTCTATTCCGCCGACTGTACGTGAAATTTGCGAAGAAACAGGCTTAAAATCTACATCATCGGTTCACGCTATTTTAAAAAAGCTTGAGAGCATGGGACTTATTGAGCGAGATCCTAATAATTCGCGTTCAATCAGAATCGTGGGCACTGAGCCTGCTTTGCAAGTGCCTGTGTTGGGTACTGTTCAAGCCGGAATGCCGACGCTTGCGGTAGAAGATATCGAGTGTTATATTCCGTTTACTCCTATGTCGCGCGCGTCTGACAAAGAGTATTTCGCACTCAGAGTTCGCGGCGACAGTATGATAAACGCTGCAATTTTGGAAGGTGACATTGTAGTGTGCGAGAAAACTCCTGTTGCAAACGAAGGTGAAATTGTTGTTGCGCTTATTGACGGTGAAGATGCAACTGTAAAACGCTTTTACCGCGAGGGCTACGGCTTTCGTTTTCAGCCTGAAAATGATGATTACGACCCTATTTATACATCTGATGCAAGTATTCTCGGTAAGGTTGTCGCTGTAATCAGAAGTTATTATTAATTTTTCTTCATTTCTCACAATGAAGCTTATGGGGAACATTGTTTCTCGCGATGTCCTAATAACCTGGATTGTATATGTAGGGGTGCGCATTGCGCTCCCGTTGTAAATATAGCTCGGCTGACATCGTCGCCGAAAATTGCACAGTCATCTCCTGTCAAATCATCGAATGTTTTTTTATCCGTCATTATGAGGGATTTTTCATCGGGTACAGTGAAAATCTATTTTACAAAGGATTTAAGATATTTTATTAAAACATTTGAAAAAAGCTCGGCGGAATATTTTGCTTCTGATAAAAGATTTGCTTGAGAGCCTACTTCTACCAGCACGCTGTTCGGACATAAATCCTGATTATATTTTTTCTCGGCAAAAAACAACGGTCTTGCAAGAGATGGATATGTCTGCTCAAGTTTCTGTTGTAAACCGAGTGAAAAACGCAAATTTTTTTGCCAATTCGGATAGCCCGTTATCGGACCTGATTCGCATCCCGAAACTAACATAATTTGCCCGGCGGTTTTCCCCTTTATGTCTATAATCGGACGGATTTTGTCACCGTCCTCTTCGTTTATCGCATCACGGTGAACGTCAAGCACCACCTTGATTGACGGATACTTTTTCATATAGCTTTTTATTGTTTCACGCGAGCGGTCATAAGAGCCTGTATAAGCCTCTTTATCATGCAGAACTTCCGATTGAACCGTGTTAATACCGGCGCTGTTAAGCTTTTCTGTAATAACTTTTCCCACCGCTATCATATTTTTTGAGGTATCGTTGTCTCGCTCTCCCCAGCTTTTAGGATAATTTTTTACAATGCTTGGAAAGAAGCTCTCGGTAGCATGAGTATGTACAATTAAAACTTGTGGACTCTTTGAATTAAGTTCAATTTTTAAATCAGTTTTTTTCTCAAGCTCGGTTTTAATATCTATCGTTTTTTGGGTCTTGTTTTTTACATAAACATCTCCGTAAGAGGCGGTTGCGCCGAGCTTGTTTATTGTTTGTGAAATAACTCTGCCGCCGTATTCGCCCGCATTTGCCAATGCTGTTTTTTCTTCGGATTTTTGGGTTGCTGTGTCTTTCGTTTGGCTTTCGGTTGCTTTAACTTCATTATCCGTTTTGCTTTCCGTTGCAGTGGCACTTTTATTTTCATTTTTCTGCTTTGCAGAGCATGCGAATGACGGCAGTACAAAGCGAACCGCTGAATCAGTAAAATTTTCAGCAAACATTCTTATCGGTTCGGCAAAAATAGAGCTGTTTGCAAAAATCGCGGCACAAAGCAGTAAAACTGTCAAGGTTAAAAAATATTGTTTGATTTTTCTTGCGGTTTTGCGTTTCATGCACAATCAGCCCTTAATTATACTTTAATTAAATATATGATTTGGGCAAATAAATTTATGTTTAGGAGTTCTTTTTTATGAACGAAATTTTTGCACTTTTTAATAAACGCGACCAAAATTCAAACAAAGGTGATTTTGGCAGAGCATTGCTTATTTGCGGTTCTTACGGTATGGCCGGCGCCGCAATTATTGCCGCCGACGCTTGTATAAAAAGCGGAATAGGTATTTGCGATATAGCTTGTCAAGACACCGTTTATCCAATCATTTCAAGCGCTGTACCGGAAGCTGTATGCACACCGCTTTCAAAAAGCTTTAATACCTGCGATAAAAATAAACTTAAAGCTTCTTTAAAAAAAGCGAGCTGTGTTGTAATCGGTTGCGGAATGGGCAACACAGAGTATACGAGCAAAATTTTACAAACGGTTATTGAGCATTGTTCTGTGCCGCTTGTAATCGATGCCGATGCGCTTAATGTTCTGTCAGCCGATGTTGATTTGCTTAAATGTGCAAAATGCAAAATTATCGTTACGCCACATCCGGGTGAAATGAGTAGGCTTATCAAAAAATCAATCAAAGAAATTAATGAAAACCGCATTGAAACCGCAGTTGAGTTTTCGAAAAAATACAGCGTTGTAACACTGCTAAAAGGACACAACACTGTAATATCTGATACAAACGGGGAATACTTTATTAATGAAACAGGCAATGCGGGAATGGCAACCGGCGGTTCGGGTGATATGCTTTGCGGAGTTATTGCGGCATTTTTAGGAGAAAAGCTTTCGCCTTTTGACGCTGCAAGAGCCGGAGCATATATTCATGGTCTTGCCGGAGATTTATCTGCAAAAAAGTTTTCTCAGCGTTCTACAACTCCGAGAACTATGATTTCACAATTGCCTGAAATTTTTCTTGAAGCAGAAAAGTAAATTAAGGAGGTATTTTTATTAAACGTTTCACTTGTATTTTGGTTTTAATAATTTTAACATTTACGGGATGTGAAAAATCAAGTGAAATAAAACCGCAGAATATTTTTAAAAGCGCATTTACATTGAATTACAACTCTTTGCAGATTTGCGGTGACATTTCTGTCAGCGAAAATAATCAGATTGATATAACTGTAAATCGGCCTGATAAATTAAAAGGCTTAAAAGTTAAAGTTTTAAATCAAAAAGCTACGGTTTCTTTTAAAGGAATTACTACTGAGCTTGATGAAAAGCAACTGCCTGAAGGCGCGTTTTTTGAACTATTAAATACAGCGTTAAAACAGATTGTTTCATCTGAAACTGCTGTTTATCAAAAGCATGAAAACGAATATCAAGCTGAAATTGATACCGGGCTCGGAAAAATGAAGGTTATTTTAAATGACAAGTTTTTTATAAAATCAATCAGCATTGATTCGCAGGGCTTTACTGTTAATTTTAAAGATATGGAATAAAAATAAAACTGACATCGAAAAAACGATGTCAGTTTTATTTTTAAGAAAGAAGTCAATTACGACATTTAAATGTTCATTGGTTTTTACCTTATAAACTGATTTTAATTAAATAACAAATATTTTGATTTATTTTCAAAAATTTATTTAAAAATCTAATTAACACATTGGTTAACATTCCTTTTTATAAATTGAAATTTTTATTTATCAAAATATCAATAAAATTTAACTATACATCACGATCCCAACCTTTTTTATATTAAGGCGAATAAGGTTTCGTTAATAGCCGTTTTTTAATTAAGCTTCAGCCGGTGCTTCAGGATCAACTTCCTCGTCAGTTTGAGCTGTATCTTCAAGCGCTTCGTCAAAATCATCATCATCTTCATCAAAATAATAATCCATAAACTCTTCTGTTTTGCGCTTCTCTAAATATTTAAAAACTCCAAAAACTGCACCTGCGATAGCTACTACTACGGAGATAAATCCGGCTATTAACAGCAAATTTTTGGCTAAACTATTTTTCTCGTCCATTGGTATCAACTCCCACTTACAAGTTTGCTTAAATTTTAGATTTTTAAGCTTCCTTGTTCTTTGTATCTATATTATAACCATTAAACTGCAAAATGTCAACAGTTTTTTCAAAATTTTTTTATTATTTTTTATTATTTTGTTTCATTTGAACAAAACCGCCTTTTACAAAATCCAAAAGCGACATATTCTTTTGATAAAGCCAGCTGTTTACCTGTGCGCCTATCAGCAGACTTATCATACAAAACCAAAGCCAAAGCATTAAGAAAATAACTGCCGTAAGCGAGCCGTAAATATAAGACATTTTACTGAAATTTTCAATATATAAAGAATAAAAATACGAAAAAATCAACCAAAATGCTGCAGAAAGCGCTGCGCCGATGAATTGTTTTCGAAATTTAATCTTTGTTTTGCCTAAGAATTTATAAGCGCCCATAAATACGAGCGTTAAAAATACATGCAAAACAACATATCGCAAATTAAAAATCAAAGAAAGCAATGTTTTTATAGGCGGAATGTAGTTTCCGAGCATATCAAAAAGATGGCTTCCAAAGAGCAGTACGGCAATCGAAACGATTATACTAACCATAAACAGAACAGTATAAACAAGCGACCACAATGTAAGCTTAATAATTCCCTGGTCTTCTTTTGTGTTAAAAACAATGCGAAGCCCGTAAGTTATAGCTTTAACTCCGCGCGAGGAGGACCATATAAGGAAAATAGTTGTGACAGAAACTAAAGAAATATTTACTTTACCGTAAAAATCATCAACCAATTTATTTGCAAGTTCCTGAATCTGATACGGCAGAAATTCTGCAATAAAGCTTTGAAAGTATTCTTTTGGAACCGGCATAACCGCCTGAAGTATATTAAGCAGAATCATTAAAAACGGAAAAGCTGAAATAACTACAAAAAACGATGCCTGCGAAGCATAAGCAAAAATATGATGGTCTTCTATTTCTTTTGAAAACCCCATATAATAGTTAACCCAGCGGCTAATTCTTTCTTTCAGGCTCATTAAAACACGCCCTTTACAAGTGTAAATTCAAGTTTAATTTTCTTCATTTTCTTTGATTTTATAACAGAAAGTCATCAAAGAATCACTCAGATGAACGTTTTCGACAGTAACATCAGGGAATTTTTCATTAAAATCATAATGTGAAAAATTCCAAAAACCTGAAATTTTAAGCTTTAGCAGCTGCTTGATTGTTTTTTCTGCCTCTTCCTGCGGAATACACAAAACCGCAACTTTAGGATTATAAGAACGGCAAAAATCATCAAGACCGCTGATGTGACGAACAGGCATACCTTTTACCATTTGTCCGGCAATTGATTCTTTTTTATCAAAAATTCCGATAAGATTAAATCCGCGCTTTTCAAAAGCCATATGTGTTGCAATTGCGCGTCCTAAATTTCCGGCGCCTATAATAATAGCGTTATAACGCTTATTAAGTCCCAAAATTTCACCGATTTCATTGTACAGCTCAAGTACATTGTAGCCGTAGCCCTGCTGACCGAACCCGCCGAAACAATTAAGGTCCTGTCTTATTTGAGATGCGGTAAGACCCATTTTCGCGGCAAGCGAGCCGGAAGAAATTCTGGAAACATTATTTTTATGTAATTCACCTAAAAAACGGTAGTATCGTGGTAATCTCTTTATAACTGACGGTGATACTTTATAATTCGCCATTTTGTATTCCTTTCAAATTCTTCATTATTTATATAAAAATTTACTTAACTTCAACAGTGTAAAGATTTCCGCAGGTTGCGGCTGTATTTTTTGAACTGCCGCCCTCGCCGAAAACAAAGGTTTTGTCTATATATTCAAAGCAATTTATATAGCTTTCTGTTTCAAAATTAAACAATTCGCTGAATTTTTTCAGGTCATCTGTAACAAAAACAGAGGTTTTGTATTTGCCGTTGTCAAGCTTTTGGCTACCAACCGCATAAATTTGACCTTCAATTTCTATTGCGTCTCTTATAACATAGTTTTCAAAACCTTTGCCTAAAGAGCATTGAGTATAGTTTTTCAAATCTTCTGTATAATAAATATTTCTGTTAACAAAAACCATTTTGCCTTTAAATTCAAATTTGCTTTGAAAAAACATATAAGATTCACATTCTTCATTCAGCGGATTAGAATCCATTATATCCGATAAAGATTTTTCGTCTTCAATATAATCAAAACGGTCTTTTTCTTTGTTGTAAACATAAAGTCCGGTATAAGTTTCTCTGTCATTACCCATATAGCCGTCATAATGCCATGCATAAAGATTGCTCTTGTAGACAAACATATCATATACTCTGTAACATTCCTGTTCACCGAGTTTTTTGCCGTTTTTATAAAAGAAAATCTGTTTTGTATTATCAAAGCTTTCTTTTTGTAATTTATTTTTATCTATACATTGAACCATAGAATAATTTTCGTAGTCAATAACCGAACCGCATAAGAAGAATTTGCCGTCAAAATCAACCATATCAAAACAATGAATATTAGACGGCAGACACTCATAACAATCGAATCTTTCCTGATTTTCCGTCAGAGAGTAAAACTCACCGAATCCCCAAAAAACAGGGTCGGCTGCGGTGGTGTAAAGCTTATTGTCAAAAACATAAAACCTTGAATTTTGTTCGGTTGTAAGCACATCAAAAATATCAAATTTTTTTGTATTTTTATTATAGCTGAAAATCGGTGCGTCACCCGAATTTATGGAATAATCGCCACAGCATATAAAAACATTATCTCCGTAGGTTTTCATATCCCAGGGATTGCAGGCGAAAGGATATTGACCTTTGCGTTCTACGTCGAAAAAATTCTTTATGCTTTTGTCAGCCTTTGAAAGCGTTGCTTTAAAAGGCGTTTTTTGTGAAATTATTTTTGATTTAGGTGATATAAAATCAACCTCGATTACAGCAAACAAAGCTGATATAATAAGCGCTAAAGCAGTTAAAAAAATCAGAATTTTTCTGTTTACTTTCAAAATAATCACCTTATTTGATTTTTTAAGTTTTTTATATACTCTGTTTATAAAATTTATAAGTGAAAGTGATTTTTTAAGGCGGGATGTTGCCACCCCGCCGTTTTGATTATAACGAGCTGCGCAAAACAAAAGCGCTTAGTGTCTTTTGTTTATGCGTTTTCTTTTGTATAATTAAGCAAACCGCCTGCAAGAAGCATATCTCTTTGACGTTTTGAGAAATCAAGGTTTACATCAAATGTAGTTCCTTTTGTATCGTTTTTAACAGTATAAACTGTGTCGCCGTTACGGATTGCGTCAGCTATACCTTCAAATGATAAATCATCGTCTTTTGAAATATTGTCGTAATCTGCCTCATTTACAAAAGTCATAGGAATAATTCCGGCATTAATAAGGTTTGCAACGTGGATACGGGCAAATGATTTTGTGATTACCGCTTTAATTCCGAGATAGAGCGGTACAAGAGCGGCATGCTCACGAGATGAGCCCTGTCCGTAGTTTGCGCCGCCGATAATTACGCCTTTGCCTGCTTTTTTGCAGTTTTCCGCAAAGTTTTCATCACACTGCTTAAAGCAGAACTGTGAAAGATAAGGAATGTTTGAACGGTAAGGAAGAATTTTTGCACCCGCCGGCATAATGTGGTCGGTTGTAATATTATCTTCAACCTTTAATACTGTTTTAGCTGAAATGCTGTTTTCCATTGCTGTTGTTACAGGGAAAGGTTTAATGTTCGGACCGCGCAAAATCTCTGCGCTGTCAGCTTCTTTCTCGCTTGCAGGAGGAACAATAAGATTATCGCAGATAAGGAATTTTTCAGGCATTGCGATTTCTTCATAATCACCGAGTGTGGTAGGGTCGGTTAAAACGCCTGTAAGCGCAGAAGCCGCTGCTGTTTCAGGAGAAACGAGGTAAATCTGACCGTCAGCGGTACCTGAACGACCTTCAAAGTTACGGTTAAAGGTACGAAGTGAGATACCTTTTGAGTTAGGTGATTGACCCATACCGATACAAGGACCGCAAGCACATTCAAGTATACGGCAGCCTGCTGAAATAAGGTCTGCCAATGCGCCGCACTGTGCGAGCATTGTAAATACCTGTTTTGAACCAGGAGCAATACCTACTGAAACATCAGGATGAACTGTTTTGCCTTTTAAAATGCTTGCTACTCTTAATAAATCGCGGAGAGATGAGTTTGTGCAAGAGCCGATAAGTACTTGGTCAACTTTAATCTGACCGATTTCTTCAACTGATTTTACGTTATCAGGCATATGAGGCATAGCCGCTGCTGCCTTTAAAGAAGATAAATCTATATCAATAACCTCGTCATAAACTGCGTCTTCATCAGCAAAAACAGGGGTATAATCTTCTTCTCTGCCCTGTGCCTTTAAAAATTCGCGGGTTACTTCATCAGCAGGGAAAACAGAGGTTGATGCGCCAAGCTCAGCACCCATATTTGTAATAGTTGCACGTTCCGGAACAGATAAGGTTTTAACACCCTCGCCGCCGTATTCAACAATTTTGCCTACGCCGCCTTTAACCGACATAATGCGAAGCACTTCCAAAATTACGTCTTTTGCAGAAACGTAAGGTGAGAGCTTGCCGGTAAGGTTGATTCTTGTCATTTTCGGCATAGTAATGTGATATTCGCCACCGCCCATTGCAACAGCAACATCAAGTCCGCCTGCGCCGAATGCGAGCATACCGATACCGCCGCCGGTAGGTGTATGGCTGTCGGAGCCGATAAGAGTTTTACCCGGAATACCGAATCTTTCGAGGTGTACCTGATGGCAGATACCGTTGCCCGGACGAGAAAAATAAATGCCGTGTTTTTTAGCGATTGAACCGATAAAACGGTGGTCGTCCATATTTTCAAAGCCTGTTTGCAGAGTGTTGTGGTCAATGTAAGCTACCGAACGCTCGGTTTTAACACGCTTTACACCCATAGCTTCAAATTCAAGATAAGCCATTGTACCTGTTGCGTCCTGAGTCAAGGTTTGGTCGATACGAATACCGATATCTTCGCCTTTTTTCATTTCGCCGCAGACTAAATGTGATTCAATTATTTTTTCTGCAATTGTCTTGCCCATTTGTTTTTACCTCCGAATAAATAATAATCGTTTATATTTTAACATACTTTTTAAAAAATGTCTATTTATATTTTGAATTTATATTTAATAAATTTATCTTTTAGAGTTATATAGAAATCTTTTTATAAAAAGTATATTGGTTTAATGACTGAATAAACTAAACAGGTGAGAAATTTTTCGCGGCCTTTTTTAATATAATCATTGAAAAAAAAGCATAAAGATGTTATTATGTGTAAGTAAACCGTTTTAAGGAGAAAAAATTATGAAAGTTGCAGGAATTGTTGCGGAATACAACCCTTTTCACAACGGTCATAAATTTCAAATTGATTATTTAAAAAATAACGGTTTTACTCATGTTATCTCGGCAATGAGCGGTAACTACGTTCAGCGCGGTGAGCCGGCAATAGCGGATAAATGGGTGCGCACATCAATCGCCCTTAAAAACGGGGTGGATTTGGTTCTTGAAATTCCTACCTGCTACTGTCTTGCGCCGGCTGAAAAATACGGCTCTTTTGCAGTTGAAATTCTTAATAATACGGGAATTGTAAATTCGCTGTGCTTTGGCAGTGAAAGCGGAAGTATTGACAGACTTTTAAAGCTTGCAAATGAGATTTTAGACGATGAAGAGGTAAACGAAAGAATTAAGGAAAACCTCAAAAAAGGTATAACCTATGCCGCCGCGAGAGAACAGGCGGTAAAAGAGCTTTACGGCGAGGAATTTTCTTCTTTGCTTAAAAGTCCTAATGATATTTTGGGCAGTGAGTATTTGCGTGCGCTGAAAAAGTTAAACAGTGATATTAAACCGCTGACAATAAAGCGCGAGGGCGTAGACCATCATGACGATGAAACCGCAGGGAAATTTGCCGCTGCAACAAAAATCCGCGAATTGATAAAAAGCGGTGAGGATTACTTGCCTTTTATACCGAGAGATACCTTTGATATTCTTGCGATGGCTGAAAAAGAGTGGATTTTTCCTGTGTCTGTAAAAAACGGTGAAAGAGCGATTCTCGCAAAGCTGAGGGCTCTTTCGGAAAGTGATTTTGAGCGTTTGGCAGATGTTTCGGAAGGATTTCATAACCGTCTTTTTTCGGCGGCAAATAAGGCAAAAAGCTTTGAAGAGTTTTATTCCGAAGCTAAAACAAAGCGTTATACATTAGCTCGTATCAGACGGCTTGCAATAAATGCCGCATTGGGAATTTATTCTTATGAAAAGCCGCCTTACATCAGGGTTTTGGGCTTTTCCGAAAACGGCAGAGAGATATTAAAGCTTATGAAAGAAAAAGCAAAACTGCCGATAGTAACTTCTTATGCCGATGCGAAGAAAATTTCGCCGGCGGCAGAGGATTATTTTGAAAAAGAGTCAAAATATACAGATTTTTATTCAATGCTTATGCCTGAAATTATGCCAAAGGGCAGTGAATTCGGCAAGGGTGTTGTAAAAATATAAAAATTAACGGAGGTACACAAAAAATGGTTGTTACAAAAGATACAATTATCGGTGACATTCTTGATTTTAACGCAGATACAGCTCCTTTCTTTTTAGATATGGGTATGCATTGTCTGGGTTGCCCTGCTTCACGAGGTGAGTCACTTGAGGACGCTTGTGCAGTTCACGGCGTTGATGTTAATGAATTGGTTGAAAAGTTGAATAACTTTTTAAAAGACGCTAAAAACTAATCATTAAAAATTAAAACACCTTTCGGAATTTTCCGAAAGGTGTTTTTTGTGTGTTCTTATTTTGTTTTAACCTTTTTAACAGCTGTAAATCCGCTGTACATTTTATCTTTACCTACTGTTTTATATGCTCTTACCTTGTAGTAATAGGTTTTCTTTGATGCAAGCTTTTTATTAGTCCATGTTAAAGTTTTTCCTTTAACTGTTTTAACCTTTTTAAAGCCTTTATTCTTTTTGGTTGAACGGTAAATTTCATAACCTGAAGCACCGCTTGAGGCTTTTGAAACAGTTATTTTGGCGGATTTTTTGCCTTTTGCAACCTTGATATCAGGATTATCAAGCTTTTTCATTGAAACAACATTTGAAAAAGCGCTGTATATGTTGTTGCAGTTTATACCTTTTTTAACCGCTCTGACTTTGTAATAAGCAAAATTACCTGAGTAATAATAAACATTATAGCCTTTTGCTCTGTAATAAGTGCTGTTTTCGGTAGTTTTATATAATGTCCATTTACCGGAATTAGATTTTGTCCAAAGCTGAATTTCATCATAATCAGCGTCATCAGCCCATGTAAAGGTTAAAGTATAGTAACTTGAAGAATTCTTTTTAATTGAGCTTGTGAGAACAGGTGTTTTCACTTTATAGTTTTTCGCAGATGTAGCGGTAATTTTGTATTGATTCGTTACAAAATTCTTGTTTAAATCAGATGAGTAGCTCAAAGCAATATCTACTGTATAATTGCCTTTTGGCAATAAAACTCTTTTTGAAAACACAGTTCCGTCATATTTTGAATAATCTTCACTGACAACATTAAATCCGCTGCTGTTTTTTACATAAAGATAGCATGATTCTGCTTCGCCTTTTGAATCAAAAGGTAATGTGAAATCAACCGCTACAACGGTGTCTTCGGTCAAGCTTAAATAAGTATTATTATCTTTTAAAAGATATGTATAATTAATTAAACTTCCGTTTTGAAGCTTATTGTTTGAGCCGTATAAAGTGGTTGCGGCAGTATCAATTCTGTAATACTGATAATAAGAATGATATGAGGACATATATCTCATATCAAATTCTACAGTATAATTTCCTTTCGGCAAATAGAATTTGTACTCAAAAACAGTTCCTGTGCTGTCGTAAACATATTCATCGTATTTTTTAATATTTGAGCTGTCGTAAATATTCAAATAGATTGATTCAAACTCTCCGTCATCTCTGACAGCAGTTGTTGTATATACTGTTACAACCGAATCAGCGGTAAGACTTAAAGTTTTACTCATTTTTTCACTTGAGTAAGTGTACTTTGTAAGATTGTTTATTGATTCCGCACCGGCGCTGATTGTTGAAAAAGAAAGTGCGCCCAATAAAATAACCAATGATAAAATAACCGATAAACTTTTCTTCATTGAAGAACCTCCTAAAAATCAAATTTCGAATAAATATTAACACATTTTTCATAATCTGTCAACAAATGCTTGTCGCTCTCCGAAAGTACCGAATTAAGTAACCGTTTTAGTTTATGCTTCATAAAATGTATTGAAAGTTTACTTTCAAGAAATACAATATAAGGAGTGTAAAATGATGATTGATGATTTTTTGGTTTTGACTGCTTCAGAAAGCGTTGAAAACCTCGATGCAAAATGTATTGACTCTTTGCCGCTTGCAATGGCTTATGTGCCGATGCAGCAATGGCGTGATTTATACAGCGCAGATGTAGGACTTCAAAGAGGTACGATTTTTTCACAGCTCGATAAGCCGTTTTTAGGAAGAAGGGCTGAAAAATGACCGAAAAAGAAAAGCTTATGAAACAGTTACAAATGTATCATTTTGCAGCGCTTGACGCCGCGCTTTTTCTTGATACCCACCCGAATGACAAAGAGGCATTAGCTTATTTTAACCGAGTTAAAAAGCTGGCTGACGGTGCGAGAGAGGATTTTGAGCGCAAATACGGCCCTGTTAGAATGGGAGATACAGGCGAAAGTAATAAATGGGATTGGGCTTTACAGCCTTGGCCTTGGGAGAGTGAAGCATAAATGTGGTCTTACCAGAAACAACTGCAATACCCGGTAAAAATTGCGAGAGCAAATCCTGCGCTTGCAAAAATAATAATAACACAGCTCGGCGGTCCTCACGGTGAAAAAGGAGCCGCAACACGCTATCTGTCGCAGCGTTTTGCAATGCCTTATAATGAGGTAAAAGCAATTTTAACCGATATCGGCACCGAGGAGCTCGGTCACGAAGAAATGATTTCTACAATCGTGCATCAGCTCACTCGAAATATGACTATTGACCAAATAAAAAAAGACGGCTACGATACCTATTTTGTTGACCATACCGCAGGTATTTATCCGCAGGCGGCAAGCGGTAGCGCATTTTCAGCGGAAACGCTTGCATCTACCGGCGATGTTTTAGCGGATTTGCATGAAGATTTAGCAGCAGAACAGAAAGCAAGACTTTCTTATGACAACCTGTTAAGGCTGATTGATGACCCGGATGTCAGCGACCCGATTAAATTTTTGCGTGAGAGAGAAATAGTTCATTATCAGCGTTTCGGCGAGGCGCTTCGCAGGGTTCAGGACCGGCTCGACAGCAAGAATTTCTATGCTTTTAATCCTGCTTTTGACCGAAAATAAAAGTTAGGTAAAAAATTTCTTGACAAATTAAAACAATGGGGTTATAATGCGTTTATAAAGAAAAACCGTTGAAGAAGAGTAAGTAGCTTGAATTTTCGACTTTTCAGAGAGTCACCGTTTTTGCTGCAAGGTGACATTCGTGTTCTTGTGAATGGACTTCTGAGGGTGACCGAAAGTCATTTTTATGATTAGTAGCAGTCATCGGGAAATCTGTACCCGTTATCAATGCAGACTTGTATTTCAGTACAAGAAGTAAGCGGATACTTTTAGTGTCAACTTGGGTGGTACCGCAGGAATTAATGATTTTACTCCTGTCCCTTGAATTTTTTAAGGGACAGGATTTTTTATTTTTATAAGGAGAGGTTATTAAAATGAAACTGTTGACAAAACGATGGCGGTTTTAACTTTTAAACCAAAATATTAAAGAAGAATTAAAATTTATTATTTTTATAAAGGAGACTTTAAAATTATGAAAAAGGTATTTGCAATTATTTTAACATTGGTATTAGCTTTCAGCTTTGCTTCCTGCGGTGAAAGCAAAAAAACAATCGGTATTATTCAGTTCGGTTCTCACGGTTCGCTTAACAACTGCTATGATGGCATTATCAAAGGTCTTGAAGAAAGCGGAATTAATCTTGATGACTACAATGTTGAGTATGTAAACTCAAACTTTGACGCAAGCGTTTCGCAGTCACAGGCAAACACACTTGTAAACAAAAAAGCCGAAGTTATTATCGCAATAGCAACCCCTTCTGCGGTAGCAGCCGCAAATGCAGCAGCAGACAAAGATATTCCTGTTGTTTACTGTGCAATCACTGACTCATCGGTAATGGATAAATATGATAATGTTACAGGTTCATCGGATATTCCGGAATTTGAAAAACAGCTTGAGGTTGTAACAGGATTTATGGGTAAAAAAGACCTTAAAATAGGTGTTCTTTATTCAACCGAGGAATCAAGCTCACCAATTCAGATTGAAAGCCTCAGAGAAGCGGCAACAAATTACGAGGGTATGGAGATTATAGATTCAGCCGTTTCTGATATTACAACAATCGACGCTAAAACAACCGAGCTTATTGACCGCGGTGTTGACTGTTTTGTAAACTTGCTTGACAACACAATCGTAGGTAAGCTTGAAACAAATATTTTACCTATTACAAATGAGAAAAAAATTCCTGTTTTCGGTTCTGAAATCGAGCAGGTAAAAGTAGGCTGTGCTGCAAGTGCTTCTATCGAATATGTAAATGTCGGTAAAAAATCAGGCGAATCTGCCGCAGCAATCTTAAAAGGTGAAAAAACCGCAAATGAAATTGAGGTTTCTTATATCACTGAGCCGACTAATTACTATAACAGCGAGGTTTGCACAAAGCTCGGTCTTAAGGTTCCTGAAAATATCACCGCAACCGATGTTGCAAAATAATTTTTAAAAGAAGGATTACATTTTATGCTTTTCTTTTCCACAACAATAGACGGCCTGCAGATGGGACTTGTGTTTGCTGTGCTGGCTTTGGGCGTTTATATTTCTTATTCAATTCTTGATTTTCCGGACCTTTCGGTTGACGGAACGTTTCCGCTCGGCGGCGTTGTTTGCACAATTTTAATGCTTCGTCTTGGATTAAATCCGATTTTAGCTACGGTAATTACATTTTTATCGGGTTTTTTAGCCGGAACGGTAACAGGCGTTTTGCATGTAAAATTTAAAATTTCAAAGCTACTTGCGGGTATCATTGTTATGACTGCTCTGCTTTCGGTAACATTGGCGCTTACAATGCTTTTAACCAAAACCGGACAGACTACGACAATTTTCTCTTATCGCAGTGAGAGTTTAAACGGAATTTTCGGCGGCGGAATTTTTTCAAATCTTAGTGCAGATGCAAAAGATTATGCTGTTTTGGCTGTTTTGGCAGTTATAGTTATTGTTGTGAAAATCTTAATAGATTTATTTCTCAAAACAAAATTGGGTTATATGGTACGCGCAACGGGCGACAATGAAAATCTTGTTGTCACTCTCGGAAAAGATGTTGGTACTTATAAAATTTTAGGTCTTGCTCTCGCAAACGGCTTTGTT
Organism: Acutalibacteraceae bacterium; assembly: GCA_051877275.1. Taxonomy (GTDB): domain Bacteria; phylum Bacillota; class Clostridia; order Oscillospirales; family Acutalibacteraceae; genus RUG11462. The sequence continues at coordinate 21,922 of JBJEIS010000181.1, forward strand.
TCGGTTTCGGGTGCGCTTTACGCACATTTATATATGCAGTATGATAACACCTGCGGCAGCGGTAAGGTCGTTCTTGCCTTGGCGTCGGTAATTATCGGCATTGCTGTTTTTTCAAGAATCCGTATTTTAAAAGATACAACCGCAGTAATTTTCGGTGCGATAATTTATTCGCTTTGTCTTAATTATCTGGTATTGGTAGATACAAACGGTATTTACTTAAAGCTTTTGAATGCGACTTTATTTGCATTGATTTTGATTTTTAATGAAAAAACCGTTAAGCTTATAAAAGGTAAAACGGGAGGTGCAAAGAAATGATTGAGCTGAAAAACATTTCTAAAATATATAATCCCGGCACCGTTACCGAAATGTGCCTTTTTGATAATTTCAATCTTACTGTTAAAGATAAAGAGTTTGTTTCAATCGTAGGCTCAAACGGCAGCGGTAAAACCTCTTTGCTTAACATTATTTGCGGAAGTATTCCGATTGAAAACGGCGAGGTAATTCTCGACGGTAAAAATATCAATAAGCTTAAAGAATATCAGCGCTACCGAAAAATCGGAAGAGTTTATCAAAATCCGGCTATGGGTACATGTCCGAATATGACAATGCTTGAAAATATGTCACTTGCGGATAATAAAGGTAAGCCTTTCGGACTTTCTTTCGGTGTAAACAAAAAACGCGAGGATTATTATAAAGAGCAATTAGCCTCGCTGGGACTGGGACTCGAAGATAAAATGGGCGTTAAAGTAGGTTCGCTTTCAGGCGGTCAGCGGCAGGCGGTAGCACTTATAATGGCTACGCTGACACCTATTGATTTTCTTATTCTCGATGAACACACCGCGGCGCTTGACCCTAAAACCGCAGAGGTAATTATGGAGCTTACCGATAAGGTTATAAAAGAGAAGAATTTGACCGCGATGATGGTAACGCATAATCTGCGCTATGCGGTTGAGTATGGAAACCGCCTTTTGATGATGGATAAAGGTAAAGCGATTATGGATAAAGACGAAAACGAAAAGAAAGCAACCTCTATGGATGATATTTTAAAGGTGTTTAATGAAATCAGCATAGAATGCGGAAACTAAAAATAAAAAGGATTGACTAAAAAGTCAATCCTTTTTTTAACGGAAAATCAAGAACAAAACGGTTGCTAAAGCTATCAAATATCCGCTGATAACAAGCGCCAGTCTGCGGCGTTTTTTTGTTGCGCCTTTTATATCAAAATATTCTGTTTTTTCAGGCTTTTCAAGGTCATCAATATATTTTTTAACCTTTTGCTCAAGCGCCAGGCTTTGTTTGTTTGCATATTCGGGGCGGATATAAAAAACTGCCTTTTCAAAGTATTCGTTGCCGGTATCGTTAACTTCGATGATGATTTTATTTACACCTTTTAGCATACTATCACCTCTATGCAGTTATCTCAACCAAGTGCGCAATTGCGGGTATTGATAATCCTTGATTTGTGGAGGTTGGCGACAAAAGGGCACCGGTAGGAATAAATAAAATTCTGTTTAGCTCTTTATTAATAAGTTTATTCATAATGTGCGTGCAAAATACCGAGGCAGAGCAACCGCAGCCGGAGCCGCCCGCCGCAATATCTTTATCATTTACATCAAAAATCATAAGTCCGCAGTCGTTATGAACGCCTGAAATATCAATGTTTTCTTTTTTTAAAAGCTCAATTAAAAGCTTTGAGCCGATTTTTCCAAGGTCGCCGGTTAAAATTAAATCAAAATCTTCGGGTTTTGCGCCGGTATCGTCAAGATAGGCTTTGATTGTATCCGCCGCGGCAGGCGCCATAGCCGCACCCATATTATTTGCGTCGGTAACATCATAATCGGCTATTTTTCCGAATGTCACCGCTTTTACACTCGGCGCCCCGCTACCTTCCTTAATAACTGCCGCGCCTGAACCTGTTACGGTTCTCTGAGAATTCGGCGTGCGTTTTGAGCCGTATTCAAGCGGAAAACGAAACTGTCTTTCAGCGGTACAAAAATGAGAAGATGTTGCCGCAAGAGCATTTTTTACAGCGCCGCTTTCAACCAAAACCGAAGCCAAGCCGATAGATAAACCACAGGTTGAACAAGCTCCGAAAAGTCCGATATGCGGTACTGAAAAATCTTTTATACCGTAGGTAGACGCCATGCTTTGATCGAGCAAATCGCCTATAACAATTAAATCCATATCGGAAATATCGGCTGAGGCTTTTTTAACTGCCGTCAACACTGCATTTTTAATAAGTGTGCTTTCAGCCGCCTCGTAGGTTTCCTGTCCGAGATATTCGTCTTCAAAAACCATATCAAATCCGGCACCCAAAGGTCCTTCGCCTTCTTTTTTTCCGACAACTCCCGCGGTGCCTGCGAGAATTATGTTTTTTTCTAATTTAATGGTTTGTTTACCGATTCTTTTTGCCATAAATTAACCCCACCTATTTATTTTGATACCTTTATTGTCGGCAAATTTTCCATAAAATATACCATATTTAAGTATTTTATGATATAATCTTTTTAATTAGAGGTGAGAAGTTTGAAAAGTGTTTTTCCCGATTATTATAATGACTTCAGATGTATAAAAAGCAAATGCAAACATAATTGCTGTATCGGCTGGGAAATTGATATTGATAAACAAACGGCTGATTTTTATCAATCTGTCAGCGGCGAATTCGGTGAAAGGCTTGCAAAAAGCATAGATTATAACGGCGAGCCGCATTTTATTCTCGGAAAAGATGAACGCTGCCCTTTTTTGAATGAAAACAATCTTTGCGATATAATTTTAACCCTCGGTGAAAATAGGCTTTGCAGTATATGTAATGACCATCCGCGTTTTAAAAACCAACTGCCTGACAGAGTTGAAATCGGTCTGGGATTGAGCTGTGAAGCGGCTGCCGCCTTGATTTTAGGTAACAAAACGCAGGTGAAACTTTTAAGCGAAGGTGAATTACATACAACAGATGAAATCATAAGGCTTCGCGATGATGTAATTATATGTCTGCAAAATCGTAAAAAAAACATAGCCGAGCGTGTAGAAGAAATGCTTAAATTATGCGGCGCGAAGTTTTTACAAAAAAGTATCGGAGAATGGGCGGATTTTTTGCTAAGTCTTGAGCGGTTGGATGAGAAGTGGACAGAGGTTTTAAATCAGCTTAAGGAAAATTGGGAAACTGCTCAGTACAGTCAATTTGATGAGTATATGTCGTCACGCGAAAGCGAATACGAACAGTTGCTTATATATTTTATTTACCGTCATTTTGCAAATGCTCCGAGCGTGGAAAACGCAAGAACCAGAGCCTGCTTTGCTGTATTTGGATATATAATTATCAGAGCAATCGGCGCGGTGATTTTTACTGAAACAGGAGAGTTCTGTTTTGAATCACAGGTAGAAACTGCGCGCCTTTTTTCGTCTGAAATTGAGTATTCCGAAGATAATTTTTACACTTTGCTTGAGGTGTTGTAGCGTGATAAATAAAAACCCGAATGCGTTATATTTTTACGCATTCGGGTTTTATATGTGGTTAAATAATTCCGAATTTTAAACAGCAATAATAAATAATTCCGTAAATCCAGCCGGCAAAAAGTCCGTAAACAATAACCGGACCGGAAATTTTAAAAAGATTAGCGCCTACTCCCAAAACCTGTCCCTCGGTCTTGAATTCAATTGCCGGCGCGGCGCAGGCGTTTGCGAATCCTGTTATCGGTACAAGTGTGCCCGCCCCCGCGTATTTTGAGATTTTAGGATAAATATTAAGTCCTGTAAGAATAATTGACAAAGCTACAAGGCTTATTGATGCAAGCGTTTTAGCCGAAACTAAATTGACTCCGCATTTGAAATATAAATCACCGAGCGCCTGTCCTAAGACGCAGATTAGGCCACCTACAAAAAAAGCCCATAGGCAGTCAGGTAAAACACTCGATTTATCCGATGCCGCCGCTGTCATTTGCGAGTATTCTTTATTAGTCATAAAAAACAGTCTCCTTTCTTTTTAAGTTTTGGCATTTTTATTGTAAAATATTTATAATAAAAACAAAAATATTATTTGACAAAACTATACTTTTTCAGTATACTTTTAGATATATCGTAAAATTATGGTGAAAAACCATATATTTTGTGCAATTTATATACATTGAACACCATATTTTGATATTCTTTCTACGAGATAAGTATTAGAATTTAATTGATAAAACTGTCGAATTATGATATTATTAATTATGAAAATAAATTTATAGAAATTGTTATCAAATATATTAAAAAAATCAGGAGGAAATTTAAAAGATGTTGGATTACAAACAGTGGAACGGCTTTAAAGGCGAAAAGTGGCGTGAAGAAATCAATACCCGTGATTTTATTCAGAATAACTATACACCTTATGAGGGTGACGAAAGCTTTTTGGCAGACGCAACCGAAGCTACAAATAAGCTATGGGGCGAATTACAGGTACTGCAAAAAGAAGAACGCGCCAAAGGCGGCGTTTTAGATATGGATACTCATATTGTTTCGGGTATCACTTCTCATGAGCCCGGCTATCTTGATAAAGACCTTGAGAAAATTGTCGGCTTACAGACAGATAAACCGCTTAAACGCGCATTTATGCCTTTCGGCGGTATCAGAATGGCTGAAGAGGCTTGCAGAACTTACGGCTATGAGCCTGACCCTGAGCTTCATAAAATTTTTACCGAGTACCATAAAACTCACAATCAGGGTGTTTATGACGCATACACTCCTACAATGCGTGCCGCAAGAAAAAATAAAATCATAACAGGCTTGCCTGATACTTACGGCAGAGGCAGAATTGTTGGCGACTATCGCCGTGTTGCGCTTTACGGTATCGACCGTCTTGTTGAAGCAAAGCAGGAGGATTTGGATAACTGCGGTAACGGTAAAATGCGTGATGAAATTATTCGTCAGCGTGAAGAAATTGCTATGCAGATTCGTGCTTTGAAAGAAATGAAAGAAATGGCGGCTTCTTACGGCTTTGACATTTCTTTGCCTGCTACAAATGCAAAAGAGGCTTGTCAGTGGTTGTACTTTGGCTATCTTGCCGCTATCAAAACACAGAACGGCGCAGCTATGAGCGTTGGCAGAATCTCAACATTCCTTGATATTTATATTCAGCGTGACCTTGAAAACGGCAGCTTAACCGAATCAGAGGCACAGGAGCTTATCGACCATATGGTAATGAAATTCCGTATGGTAAAATTCGCAAGAATTCCTTCTTACAATGAGCTTTTCTCAGGCGACCCTGTATGGGCAACCTTGAGTGTCGGCGGTAAGGGTATGGACGGTCGCCCGCTTGTTACTAAAAATGACTTCCGCTTTTTGCATACACTTGAAAATATGGGCCCTTCTCCTGAACCAAACCTCACTGTACTTTATACAGAAACTCTGCCTGAAGCTTTTAAACGCTATGCTGCAGCCATTTCGGTAAAAACAAGCTCGATTCAGTATGAGAACGATGATGTTATGCGCCCGGTATGGGGAGATGACTATGCAATCTGCTGTTGTGTATCTGCAACACAGACAGGTAAAGAAATGCAGTTCTTCGGCGCACGCGCTAACCTTGCTAAATGCTTGCTTTACGCTATAAACGGCGGCGTTGACGATAAAACAAAAGCACAGGTAGGCCCGAAATATAAACCGATTACTTCCGAATACCTTGATTATGATGAGGTAATGGAAAAGTATGATGATATGATGACTTGGCTTGCAAGCGTTTATGTTCATACATTGAACCTCATTCATTATATGCATGATAAATATTACTATGAAGCTGCAGAAATGGCGCTTATCGATACCGATGTACGCCGTACATTTGCAACCGGTATTGCAGGTTTTTCACATGTAGTTGACTCGCTTTCAGCTATTAAATATGCAAAGGTGAAAACAATCCGTGATGAAGACGGTTTAGTTGTTGATTTTGAGACAACAGGTGATTTCCCGAGATACGGAAATGATGATGACCGCGCTGATGAAATAGCAGTTTGGCTTTTAAAAACCTTCTTGCAGAAGATTAAACAGTGCCATACTTACCGTGATTCAGAGCCTACAACATCTATTCTTACAATTACATCGAATGTAGTTTACGGAAAAGCTACCTCCGGACTTCCTGACGGAAGAAAAGCAGGCGAGCCGCTTTCACCGGGTGCAAACCCTTCTTACGGTGCAGAGCAAAACGGATTATTGGCTTCGCTCAATTCGGTTGCGAAATTGCCTTACGAATGGGCGCTCGACGGTATTTCAAATACACAGACAATTAATCCTGACGCGCTCGGCCACACAGAAGATGAGCAGGCGACAAATCTTGTTAATGTACTTGACGGCTACTTTGAAAAAGGCGCACATCATCTTAATGTAAACGTATTCGGCAAGGAAAAATTGATTGACGCTATGGAACATCCTGAAAAAGAGGAATATGCAAACTTTACAATTCGAGTTTCGGGTTATGCGGTTAAATTTATTGACCTTACCCGCGAACAGCAATTGGATGTTATTTCAAGAACCTGTCACTCAAGTCTGTAATTTAATAATGAGGCTACTTTTTGCGTAGTCGCAGTAAGCTGAAAAAAGCCTCGCCGAAAGGCGGGGCTTTAATAAATTTTTCAAGGAGAAGCTTATGGAAAACACAATCGGATACATTCACTCAACCGAAAGCTTCGGTGCGGCAGACGGTCCGGGTGTAAGATTTATAATTTTTTTAAAAGGCTGTAATATGCGCTGTAAATACTGTCATAATCCCGATACCTGGGCAAACGGCACAGCGGAAAAAATGACCGCTGACGAGCTGATTAAAAAAGCTCTTCGCTACAAAAGCTACTGGGGCAAAAACGGCGGTATCACCGTCAGCGGCGGCGAACCGCTTTTACAGATTGATTTTTTAACCGAGCTTTTTCAAAAAGCTAAGCAAAACGGTATTCATACAACGCTTGATACAGCGGGACAGCCCTTTTGTAAAGATGCTGCTTTTTTACAAAAGTTTAATAAGCTGATGGATTATACCGATTTGGTTATGCTTGATATAAAAGAGATAAATAACGAGCGGCATAAAGAGCTTACAACCCAAAGCAATCAAAACATACTGGAAATGGCTGAATATTTATCGCAAATAGGCAAGTCGATGTGGATAAGATATGTTTTAGTACCTGAAAACACAGATTTTGACGAGGATTTAAATGAGCTTGCAAAATTTATCAAAACACTTAAAACCGTTGAAAAAACCGAAGTTTTGCCGTATCACACATTAGGAAAATTCAAGTGGGAGCAACTCGGGCTTTCATACGGGCTTGAAGGTATAGCTGCGCCGAGCAAAGAACGCATTGAAAATGCGAAAAAAATTCTCGGTTGTGATAAATAAAGCGTTTTATGAAAAAACATATTATAAAGAAAACCCCTGAACGTTCTTAATTGAACTTTTCAGGGGTAATTTAATTATTTTTTAAATTTTTTCTTAAATCTTCTGAAAGCAAAGACCATATTACTGTAAATTTCTCTTACTTTAAGAGCAAATCTTACTGCGGCGCAATGATATTTTACATCAAGCTCGCGAATGCTTTCATCACCGAAAACATCTTTATAAGCTTTGAGAGTTCTGCGCTGTTTTATAATTGTATCAAGGTCAATTCGGCTTTCTACGAGGTAGTTTGCCAAGGTCTGCTTCATAGTTTTGTTTTGCCATTCCATAAGCTCAAGATCGGTATAAGTTGTTCTTACAAGCTCGCTGGCTTTTCTTGTTTCCTTCTTAGCCTGCTCAATAAAGGCGGTTACATCTTTAATAAGCTGTTCTCTAACAGGCTTGTAGTCATCAGGGTTTTTCGGCGGATTTAAGATGAAATCTCTGAATTCGCCATTGATAACTTGTTCAGGATAAGCCTTGTGCATCCAATCTTTATAAGGCTGGAATCTGATTGAATCAAAATTATGTCTCACAAGCAAAAGCGGTGTTTCAAGCGCCAAGCATGGCAATGCACAGTGGAGTCTGAAAGCGATAACGCATTTTGCGTTTTGGTAGGTTGCAAGATATTCTTCAACCTGTGCTTTTCTTTCTTCCCAAGTCATATTGGTAGAGCGTTCTTTTCTTGTAGGGCGCAGAACCTTTACCTCGATTCCTGTACCTTCAAGCTGTTCGCGAACAGCTTTTTCAACCTCTTTGCCTACATCAACCAAAACTACATATTCATTTTCAGGCTTTGGCAAATCTCTTCGCGGAAGAGTCAGAGTGATACAACCTGAAAAATAGTTTTTTACACCAAGTTCATTAAGTCTGTCCTGAGTATAAGGGTCGCGGCAACCGATTGGCTCATATTTTTTTAAATATTCAAGTCCCGGACCGGTCAAATATTCAAATTTTGACGGCATTCCTCTGCCGCGGTGACGCAGTAAGTCATTGTAATGTAAGCCTATCCACATAGGGTAAACATATTTTGACGGCGGCCAGTTCCATTTAGCCCACATATACCATGCGCTCATTATAGTAGCAACAGGCTCATCATCTTCAGCCACAAATTGGTCCAAAGCTTCAATATCTACCTGATAATCAACTGATGGCAGAAAAAGACTGGCTGCATAAGACTGCATATCGTCGCCGATATTTTTGGTGGTCTTTCTCCATAAAATTCCGTACTTCATATTTAACTCCTGTAATTTTAATATCGATATACATTTTATATTATATTACGTATTTTGTCAATAGTTTAAAAACACATATACCGCCGCCTGTATTATTATAAATAATGTAATATATGACATTTTATTGGTTAAAATATACAAACAAAGCGGCTTTTCATTATAAAATAATACGCAGATAAGAAAAATTTTAAAAAAAAGTTGACAAATCAAAGGTTTTGTTATAGAATTAAAGCACTAATGTAAATTCGGGTTTTGTGCCCGATAAACATTAAATTGTAAAGAAAGGAGAGAATTAAATGCCAACCTTTAACCAGTTAGTCCGTATCGGCAGACAGGTTTCTGTAAAGAAATCAACAGCTCCTGCTTTGAACAAAGGATTTAACTCAAAGAAAAGCATTCCAACCGATCAGTCATCTCCACAAAAACGTGGTGTTTGTACAACTGTTAAAACCATGACACCTAAAAAGCCTAACTCAGCGCTTCGTAAAGTTGCTCGTGTAAGACTTTCAAACGGTATAGAGGTTTCTGCTTATATTCCTGGTATCGGTCATAACCTTCAGGAACACTCTGTTGTACTTATCCGCGGCGGTAGAGTAAAAGACTTACCTGGTGTACGTTATCACATTATTCGTGGTACTCTTGATACTCAGGGTGTTGCAGGAAGAATGCAGGGCCGTTCAAAATACGGTGCAAAGCGTCCTAAGAAATAATCTTTTTTTGACGCAAAAATTTAACTTGACAAAATTCTAAGCATATGGCGTATTTTTGCCATAGGGCAGTTTATATATATTATTGTAATCTGCCTCGGTGCTATACGGGATATTTGCTCGAGTACCTAAGATATCATTATTATGAAGGAGGGAAGCGCAGTGCCAAGAAGAGGCCAGATCGCAAAGCGTGACGTTTTACCGGATCCGCTTTATAACTCAAAATTAGTAACTCGCCTTATCAACAACATTATGCTTGATGGTAAGAAAGGTGTTGCTCAGAAAATCGTTTATGGTGCTTTTGAAATCATTAACGAGAAAACAGGCAGAGAAGCTTTGGAAGTTTTCGAAGAAGCTATGGAAAATGTTATGCCTCAGTTAGAGGTTAAGGCTCGTCGTGTAGGTGGTTCAACTTACCAGGTTCCTATGGAAGTTCGTCCTGAAAGAAGACAGACTTTGGGACTTCGTTGGATTACAACTTACAGCCGTGATCGTTCTGAAAGAACAATGAAAGAGCGTCTTGCTAACGAAATTTTAGATGCATTAAACGGCAACGGCGGTGCAGCTAAGAAGCGTGAAGATACACACAGAATGGCTGAAGCTAATAAAGCTTTTGCTCATTACAGATGGTAATTGTGTGTTTTTCGTTTACACATTAGATATTAAAAATATCAGACTATATAAAGGAGAACAATATGCCAAGAAAAGTATCTCTTGAAAAAACAAGAAATATTGGTATTATGGCTCACAT
>JBJEIS010000182.1:0-1924 GCA_051877275.1 Acutalibacteraceae bacterium
CTAATTTGCTTTCGCCATTCTTATTATCACCGCCTTTATACCACATCGGATTTGAGCCATAGAAATTGTTTCCGATATTATATGGAATGTCAGCAATTACTAACTGTGCCTTTGGTATGCCATAACGCTTAAAATTTTGAAAATTATCATTAAATAATTCTGTTTTCATACTTCTATCACCCTTATTCCTAACAGATAAAGCATAAGCTTGCGCTTTATGATATAATCCTTTGTTTTAAATCCTTTTGCATCCTCAACAACCATTTTGCCGTTCTCTGTGTAAACAAAATCAGCTATGTAAAAAACAGGTCTTTCTATTACTTTGCCGTTTTCGTCTTTCTGCGATGGAATAAGCTTAAATCTTACCTGTGTCTGCAAGCCTTGAATTTTGCCTGCTCTTAAAAGTAGCTTTAATTCTAAATATCTCTCAGCTTCATGTTTTGAATCAAACTTCTTACCATCAATTGAAATCTTTTTGTTTCTATACTTCATTCTTCCACCTCACTTAAAGCAAATTCTAATCCTTTAATCGTACATTGCATACATTTCACCTGACTGTACAATCGTTTCAATGTCTTGTTTATGTCTGCTCTGTTTCCAATCCAGTATCCGCAATCACCGGAGCAAATCGGTTTACCTCGCTGTCTTAATTTTTCAACGCAGTATTTAACCTGTCTTTTACTTAATCCCGATACAAGTGCCAAATTCCGTTGACTTATTGCGTTTTCTTTTCCTTTTGGAATAAAAGCAATTATATAATCATTCATTTAAACACCTAACTTCCATTCAATTTTAACTTCGTAATCCTTTTGAAAAACTTCTCTCACAATATCAGCTATATCGTCAAGATAATTTTCGATAATGGTATTTGCCTTGAATTTATCTCTAACCGATAATGTAATTGTTTCATCATCACAATTAACAAGTTCTAAATCTGCAAACCAACATTCATATGTTGTACAAACATATTTTTCGCGAAGCTTTTGACGAACCAAATCAAATTTATTAATTAAATTTTCATTTAGTTTTATTTTATTTTCTTTACTTTTATTTTCTTTTATTTTCTTTGTTGCATTATTGCTAACATTAATTGAGTTATTGTCAGCAAAAACCGAGTTATTGTCTACATTAATGTTTTTTAAATCATCACTTAACAAAGAGTATCTTTTTTCAATCTCAACACTTCTTCTTTTTGCAATATTCAAATACTGCTTTTGAATACCTTTGCTCGTCAGTATTTTACATTCGTCATAAAGTGTTTTATCAAAAATACCCTTGTTTATAAATGTATCAAGAATTAATTTAAAATCATCAAAACCTAAACCACAATCTCGTACTGCAAACGAAATCATAATATCTTCGTCAAAGTCTAAATAATAGCCGTTTTTATAAATCTTCTGCCAAATCAACAATAATGTCCCGACTACTGTTGACCTCTTAATACTGCTATTATTTGACTCAACAATTGCGCAAACTGCATCTAATTTAGGTTCAAACTCGGTATCAACAGGAAAATAGTCAAGTCCTATCTTATTTGGTCTTGCCATATACTGCTGTCCTTTCGTTTTTGCGGTTATTTATTAATCGCCACCGCTTAGGCGATAATTTGTATGTCCTATGCGTGTTTTAGACGTTAAAAACGAATGGAGTGCGACTTCCCACACATACAAATTCAAATCTTAAAAAGGCAAATCGCCATCACCCATTGAGATTTCCTCATACTCGCTTGTATCAACATTCTGATAATCTACATCCGGCTCTTTGCTTTCTTCCTTATTTCCGCAGAATGAAGCCGAGTCAACTACTACATCATAAGCGGTACGGTTGTTACCGTCTTTATCTGTAAATGTTCTCTGATGAAGCTCGCCCTTAATAGCAATCATCTGACCCTTGCCGAAATATTTTGTAATAAATTCAGCATTGT
>JBJEIS010000183.1:0-7863 GCA_051877275.1 Acutalibacteraceae bacterium
ATATAGGCTCGCTCTTTTATATTTTCCATAGAGTTTTAACTTGCAAACAGGAATTTTATAACTGATTATCTTTCTCTTAAAATAATATTAGTTAAAATAACATTTTTAACAAACAACAAAAACTTCATAGTATTATTGACAAAATTAATCATAAACTAATACAAACACAATATGAAAGGATGATTAATTTGTCAAGATCGGTTTCTTCATTTTTAAAGGGAGTCGGAACAGGCGCAGCAATCGGCGCGGTTACGGTAGCGGCTGTAAGCGGAATGAAGGTTTCAAATAAATCCGCCAGAAAAAAGATAAGTAATGCTGTCAAAACCGCCTCCGATTTCATGGACAATATCTCTTATATGCTTAAATAACAAAAATACTGCCGTAAAAAATTACGGCAGTATTTTTTATTGATAAAACTTTTCAATTTTAACCTTTGCAACTTCACTGTCTTTAAAATCAATATCTGCTCTTATTGCAGGAGCTTCAACATTTAAAAAGGTTCTAAACTGTAAGCTGAAATTATTTACTTCAACAATTGAAATATCGGTTTCAAGGCTGTTTGCAACCTTTTTATAAATGCTAACAATTGTTTCGGGGTCTAATGTAGAACAATACTCATTTAAAAGAGAAACCAATAATTCTTCTCTTTTTTCGGCTTTTTCAGCAGCACTGCTCCAACCGTTATACCGCAAATACTGGCAATACTGATTACCATTCAGCTTTTGCTTGCCCTTAACAAGATTAGTAACCAAATTGCCTTCTTTGTTTTCGTACTGCATTTTTTCGGTTATCTCGTAATCAATGCCTCCCAGACTGTCAACAAAACGCTCAACCTCTGAAAGACTGCATTTTATATATCGCTGAACAGATATGCCGTATTGATTTACAACAGCGCTGCGCACATATGACGCAGAACCATACTCAAAAAGATTTTTAACAGTATCGGTTTTTTCGGGTGCGGTAAGCTTAATATTGGCCGGAATTTCCGTTACGGTTATATTTTTCATCTCAAAATCAAAACCGACAAGCAAAAACTGTGGGTCAATATCTTCATTATCCTCATCAACAACAGTAACCAATACATTTACAGCTTCATTTGTTTGATTTGCGATATCATCTTTAACTGTATTATTTTTTTCAAGTCCTTTTATATAAGCAAATGTAAAAATTCCGCCTGCCAGCAAGCAAACTACAAGCAAAACCCATAAAACAGCTATAAAAACTTTAAGCTTTCCTGTTTTTTCATTTGCACTGTAATAATTATTTTCAGACATTGTAAAACCTACTTAATTCTTTTTATAAATGATGGTATTAAATGAGCGATAACCGCCACCGCAAACTGATAACCAATTATGTTCAACGGTGTAATATACTCAAATCCCTTGCCTAAAACAGCGCAGCCAATAGCGCAAACAAAACCTAATACAGTAAACAAAATTTGAATGATAACTACTGCTGAAAGCTTTTTCATCAACTTTTTACAAGCAACAACAAGTGAAGCAAAAGCAGTCGAATTACCGCTGAAAGCAGCTGTACCCTCGCCGTTTTTGGCAGGTCTTGTGATTTCATCATAATGCTCTGCCGCCTGTGATTCCATTACAACAACATAATCTGACGGAATTTCAAAAACTCTCTCGATCAATTCAGGCGTAATGTTAGGATCATTAGTCTTAACCGCAATTGCAATATTATTTTCAACAAGGTCAAAAAGTTCATCCTCAATATCCGGATCAACCGACTTGTATTTAACAGCAAACATTCCGCAAACTTCATCTTCAACCGCAGTATAAACTACGAAAAATCCGCCTTTTTTTGCCTTAGCCTCAAGAGAATCATCAGAAAGTCCGTAAATGCCGTAAGAATCAATAAACTTACGATTGCCGATTCTCACCATTTTGCCGTCAACTTTACCGCTCAATCCCAATCCGTCTTCATAAACAATATCTGAAATCGGAGGAAGCATTTTTCTTCTGCCGTCGATAATTTTATCAAAAACATCAGCAAGCGGGCCGCCCGCATTAATTGTAAGCGCTGCTGATTTTAATATAATATCCTCAATAGAAACATCTCCGAATGCACGCAAGCTCAAAAGTTCAACTGCACCGGCAGGAAAAACATCCTCGGCGTCAATAGCAACGCAATCAACGTCTGAAAACTCTTTTACCGCCTCATAGCCTGTGAGAAGCGCCTCTTTGCTTCGCATAATTCCAGCGGCTTTTTTCAAAGGCGAATTTATAGATAAAATTGCAGAAACAGGAACAGCTAAAATTGAAACTGCAGCTGCATATGTTAATGCAGAAACGATGTCGCCTGTCATAAAATAAGTAGCAACAAGCGTAGCAACCGACACCAAAAGACTTATCGGTGCAAAAATTCTAGAAAATCTGTCAGAAGGGTCTTCACAATATGAATTTCTCAAATAGTTATGAAGATTAATAACGCTTTTTGATACTGCGGTATTCGGCACGCCGATAAACTCATCATTCTCAAGCATTTCGCCCATTCTCTCATCAGCGGTAAACAAAACCTGTTTAGGAGTTGTGGTAGCCACTAACCTAAAATTGCTTTTTACTCTCGAAACCATAGATTTTTTGCCCAGCAACGACAAAATATATCCGAAAATCAATGTCGAAGTGAAAAACGGAAGCTTACCTGCTGCCGCAGTAAAATCAGGTACAAAAGCTATAACACTTTGTGCAATGACAAAAAGAGAGGCCACAGACAAAGCCGAATCAGAATCAGGTTTAAATCTTATTAAAGAACCAAGCCCTCTGAAAAAGCTTGAAATATTGATAATTAGAGCTACTGCCAGTATCGCAATATTTGCAACTAAAAATCCTGTTAAATTCTGACTCTGTGAAATTTCATAAATTAATTCAATATTAAAGCTCGGCAAAATTCCTGAAATCACCGCAACGATAAACGTTAAAATACTGAAAGTCAGCCTTCTGGTGATTTTTGAATAGCTTAATTCAAGGTCAGCCCTTACCGGCTCTTCATCATCAATAGTGGTATAATCGTCAATAACGTCGTTTTCATCAGCGGCGTCTTCCGAAAAGTCGAAAGAAACTTCTTCTATTCGACGCATTCTTTTTCTTGCAAAGCCTTTTTTGGACTGGTCTTTATCATCAGCCAAATCATCTTTTTCAACTTCTTTTTTTATTTCAAAGTTTTCATCAAAAGGAACAGATTTTACTTCTTCAGATTCAACTTTCGGCTGAATCTTATTGTTAAGCACGTCAGGCTCTTTAACTTCTTTTTCTTTTCTTGTATAATCATTGCTCAAAGCGTCAAAAAGCTCGTCCGCCTGTGCTTTTGCTTCGGTTTTAACCGCAGTGTTCGACTCCTGCTTTTTAAAAGCCGCAAAGCTGTCATTTGAATCTCTGCTCTCTGCTTTCTTTTTCTTTGATTTAGTTAAATCCTTGATTCTATCATTAAATCTTAAAGAAGCAGAATCACCCATATCATTACTGTTAATCTCATCGGGCTTTAAAAGATGGTCAGGCTTATGTTCTCTTTTAACCGAAATATCGCTTTCTAAAAATTCAACAGACTCATTAGAAGCTTCGATTTTTTCGTTGTTAACCTGTTCTTTAGGCTCATTTTCAACAGTCTTTTTAGGTTTGAAAGCGTCATCCGAATTCTGCTGAGTTATTGCATCCTGCAATTCTCTTTTTTCATATACAACAGTATTTTCTAACTCTTCCTGTTGCTCTTGTTTTTTCTCTTTTTTTCTGCCGAAAACAGATGATTTTTCTTTTTTATCTGATTTAATTTCTTCTAAATCAGATTCAGCCTGTGGTTTTGGCGCTTCATCAGGTTTAGTTTTTTCTTCGGTTTTTACCGCAGAAGCACTTTCATTCTTTTCGGTTTCTTCTGCTATATCTTTTTTTACAGGCTCATCTGAAACAGGCTTATTTTCAAGCGCTGAATCATCAGAAAATTTTAAATTTTGTGAAGCCGAGCTTTGTTCAATACTGCGAAAGAAATCTTCGGTACTCATTTTCAAAATATCAAAGCTGTCATTCTCTTCGTCATCATTTTTATCAATATCTTCAGGAAGAAATGATTCGGATTCATTTAAATCTTTATTAATCACTTCTTCAGGCTTTTTGAAATCTTCATTAATCTCACTTGGCTGTGCAGATTTTTCAGTCGACACAGCGTTAGATTTTTTTAAATCTTTAGCAATATAATGGTCGCTGTTCATCGACTTAACTTCATTGAGTATATCCTCAACCGAAAATTTTTCGCTCATCACTACAACTCCTTATTTATCAAAATTACGGCTTTTAACAACACTATACATAGAAATGCCTGCAGCCACAGAGGCATTAAGTGAATTTATCTTACCAAACATAGGAATTTTCACACAGAAATCGCATTTTTCTTTAACCAATCTTCCTATTCCTTTGCCTTCATTGCCGATAACCAGCGCACAAGCACTTTTAAAATCGGTTTCAAAAATATTTTCGCCGTTCATATCCGTACCGTAAATCCAAACGCCGTTTTCTTTAAGCGTATCAATTGCGGAAACCAAATTTGAAACGCGTGCAACTTTAACATATTCAGCCGCGCCGCATGCGGTTTTGTAAACAGTATTGTTTATACCGACACTTCTGCGCTTGGGAATAATAATTCCGTGAACACCGCTTGCCTCGGCAGTACGAATAATTGCACCTAAATTATGCGGGTCCTCGATTTCATCCAAAATCAAAATAAAAGGCGGCTTATTATCTTTTTTAGCCGTTTCTAAAATTTCCTCAACGGTTGAATACTCGCCGGAAGAAACAACAATAGCCACGCCTTGATGATTTACACCCGGCAGCTTTAAATCAAGCTTTTGTCTGGGCATTTCCTTAATCGGAATATGTCTTTTCTTGCATTCTGCGATAATCGGAACAACTGAACCGCCTGCTCCCTTGGCAACCATTAAAAATTCAATTTCTCTTCCCGAACGAAGCACCTCATTAACAGCATTTCTGCCGGCAACAACATCACTCGGAATTTTATCATTAAAAGGCATATTTTTACTCTTTCTATATATACTTATATAATTATAGTTTATTATAACATAAAAGCTTTTAAATTTAAACACCTAAAATAAAAGTTTTTAATATTTTTATTTCCCATTGATAAAAGCATAATTTTGTAGTATAATTACTAATTATTGCAATTAACTAATAATTTACTTTTCATATGTACGATAAAAAAGGGGAAGTGCAACATGAAAAAGGAATCCGGTATCGCCTTAATTTCAAAATACCGCAGTGCATTAATGGGCTTTGCCGCTCTGTGGATTTTAATGACGCATGAATGGCAGATTATTTCTTCTGAATCAAGTTGGTTTAATCCGACCGAAGCTTTTATTAAAAGAATCGGGTTTTGCGGTGTTGATATTTTCTTTCTGCTTTCGGGAATGGGTCTCACTTATGCTATCAAAAAAAGCAGTTTACCGAGATTTTACTTTAACCGCTTAAAGCGAATTCTCGTGCCGTTTGTCGCGGTAGCTGCTATTATCACTCTGGTTGATAATTGGACCTTAGACTGCTTTTTAAAGAATATTTCCGGTATAAATTTTTATACTGTAAATATATATTCATTTCTTTGGTTTGTGCCTGCGATTTTAACTTTTTATTTAATTTTTCCGCTGTATTATCATATATTTTCAAAAGCAAAAAGTAAAGTTTTATTTACCTGCGGTGTAATCGTTTTATGGCTCCTTGCTTCTATGGTTTTGCGCGGTACTTTGAGAGAAGATTTATATGGATTTACTAACAGGATACCAATATTTTTAATTGGTATCCTACTCGGTTGGCTTTGCCAGAACAGAAGAATAGATTTTTCAAAAGGAAGCTGGCTGTTTTTTGCGCTTACATTAGTCTTAGGTTTATATCTAAGCTATCAAACGAACATAAATGGGCTTGAAATTTTAGTACCTGTTTCAAACTGCTGTATCCCGAATATTCTCATATCCGTATCATTATCATTTTTACTTTCCAAACTATTTGATTTATTATATAATTTCTTTGCAACAAAATGGCTTTCGATTGCACTAACTAAGTTTTTAGGCTTTTTCGGCATGATAAGCTTTGAATTTTACTGTATTCAGGAATGGCTGGCTGAAAAAATGCTACCTACCCTTACTCAAAAATTTCCAAATGCAGTTACAAACCTTGTATTGCTGGTTTCAGTAACTCTTTGCGGACTTGCCTTGTATTTTACAAACAAAGGCTTTATATGGTGTATTGATAAAATCGACAAAGCAATATTTAAAAATAGTGAAAGGAAATCAAAAATCAATGGAAATTAAAAAACGAAATTTAATTCTTTTCAGCTTTATTGTATCAGCTGTTCTCTTAACAGTCGGCACTGCAAGTTCTCCGTTATTTCCTTATAATGTATGGGATGACGCTAACTGTTTTTTCACAGTAGGAAAATCAATTTTCAACGGGAATGTGCTTTACAGAGATATTTTTGAACAAAAAGGTCTGTATCTATATATCATTTACGGGATTGGCAGTCTCGTTTCAAAAACAAGTTTTCTAGGACCTTTTTTGCTTGAAGTAGCAGCAATGACTGTTTTTCTCTATTTTGTGGGAAAGACAATGAGTTACTACGCCGAAAAGGGCAGCATCTATATTTCTCTGCCGCTGATACTCGCTCTGCTTCTTTTAAGCGCCAGCTTTGAAAAAGGCGGAAGCGCTGAAGAATTTTGTCTGCCTTTCTTTATGATTTGGATCTGCCATGCAGTAGAAATTTTTGATAATAAAGGAACCGGAATCAAAGCATCAAAAATTTTTATAGACGGAATTATGTTTGCAGTTGTGTTTTGGATAAAATTTAATGTTGCTTTAATTTTTGTCGGCGGTTATCTGATTTATTTAATCTATTTTATAATAAAAAAAGACTTAAGCACCTTATGGCGTTTTATTCTGTTGGCTATCGCAGGGTTTATTGCCGGGTCTATACCTTGTCTTATCTATTTTGCAGTAAATAATGCGTTTAATGATTTGTGGTTCGGCTATTTCTATTCAAATCTATTTTTATACCATGAGCCTGTTATATTCAGCGAAAGATGCTTATTCCTGCTCGGCTGGTTCGCAAGATATATTAAAAACAACACACTAATGGCGGCTCTTTCAATTCTCGGTATTGTAGGTTTTGTAAGACGAAGAAAGAAAACGATGGGATTCGGCAGATTTTTTGTGCTCGGTATGACTTTGTTTTTCTGGTTTGCCTGTGTAATAAAACCGGCAGTTATCGGTGTTTATTACTCATTGCCTAACATCTTATTTGCTGTTTTCGGATTTATCGAGCTGGCAGAAATAATTAAAGGAAGAGCTGTTTTTGACGGTGCTAAAAAAACAGTATCTACCGTTTTAGTAGTAATTTGTGTTATATCCGTTTTATTCGGCTCAAATGCAGCTTTTTTGTTAGAAATTCCAAAAGAAGAATTGGCTGTTTATGAATTTGCGCAAATAATCAAAAAAGAGAATAATCCAACGGTTCTGAATTATGGCTGCCTTGATACAGGTATCTATACACTCGCCGAGGTTGACCCTCCTACAAAGTATTTCTGTAGGCTCAATCTACAGAATTTTGAAGAGATGAACACCGAAACCAAAAAACTTATTGATGAGAAAAAAGTCGATTTCATTGTAACATTAAACAGCTCTTATGAAGAAGATAAAAGCTTTAAAGGATATCATCAGGTTGCATTTAAAGAACAATATTTAACAGGCGCAACTTGTTATCACCTTTATCAAAAAGATAAATAAAAAACAGCGGTCGATGACCGCTGTTTTTTATTTGAGGCTTTTCATAGCTTCAAGTCCGAGCAAAATTCCTGTTTTCGCAGAA
>JBJEIS010000184.1:0-7677 GCA_051877275.1 Acutalibacteraceae bacterium
TCGCTTTTATCAATGCTGCTGACAGGCGCAACAGTTGATTATCCGGACTATACCTCGCTTAATGCAGCTTTAAATGAATTGTACGGCGCATCGTTATACAGCGATGTTGTAAAATTCGGCGATATGAGAATAATAAAATTCGTTATTTCATTTCTTGATGACAGATTTGCTTTGTATAAAGAAAAAATCTCTGAGAAAGCTGTTTTACTGCTGCTTTCTGCGATTTTTAACCCGCCTCTTGAAAACGGTAGGTTCAAAGAAAAAGAGTTTGAAAACAATAAGAGAATTTTGATTGAGCAAATAGACGGTGAAATTAACGATAAAAGAATTTATGCGTTAACCAATACAGAAAAGGTTATGTATGAAAATGAGCCTGCCGGTATTTCAAGATACGGCAGTTGTGAAACCGTAAAAAGCTTGACTAATGAACAAGTAGTCAACGCACATAAAAAATTGCTTAAAGAGGCATTTGTAAGAGTAAATGTTGTTTCGCAGTCCGAATCAAGTGCAAATACTATCTTTGATAAGATTACAGAGTATTTTTCTTCTCTTGACAGAAATGTTGAAAAGAAGAATATGACCGCTGTTCACAAAACAACCGGTGAGATAAAAAAACAAGATGAACAGATGAATGTTACACAAGGCAAGCTTTGTATGGGCTTTACTCTTGATGTTGGTAAAAAACGCGAAGAAAACATAAAATCAATGATTTTTGTTGATATGTTCGGCGGTGGACCTTATTCTAAACTGTTTTTAAATGTGCGTGAAAAACAGAGTCTTTGTTACTATTGCGCCGCAAGATTTAATTCAAGAAAAGCTACTTTTACTGTTGACAGCGGAGTTTTAAATGAGAATCGTGAGAAAGCATATAACGGTATATTAGAACAGCTCGAGGAAATGAAAAAAGGCAATTTTACCGATGAGGATTTAATGGCTTCAAAAATGGCTGTTTCAGATTCTCTTGCAAAAATTTCGGATTTAGCTTCAAATATTGATAATTGGTATGCATTAAGAACTTTTGATGAAGGCGAAACACCTGAAAAAACTGTTGAAGTTATAAACAGTGTTACAAGAGAGGATATTATCAGAATTGCTGATTCTGTAAAGCTTGATACTGTATATTATCTTGGACCGATTAAAGGAGAAAATGCTTAATGATTAAAAATTGTGTTAATAAAGACATAAATGAAGCAATTAAGATTTATACTCATAAATCCGGATTGAAGGTTTATGTATGTGAAAAACCTGAATATTCATCATCTTATGCAATTTTCGGAACAAGATACGGCTCTATTGATACAAAATTCAGAGTGTCAGGAAAAGATTTTATAGAAGTTCCTGAGGGTATAGCTCATTATCTTGAGCATAAGCTGTTTGAATCTGAGGAGCAGGACGCATTTGAAAGATTTGCAAAAACAGGTGCTGCTACAAATGCATTCACTTCGTTTGACAGAACATGTTATTTGTTTTCCTGTTCATCAAATTTTGAAGAGAATTTCAGAATTTTGCTCGATTTTGTTCAGCACCCTTATTTTACTGAAGAAACCGTAAGAAAAGAGCAGGGAATAATCGGTCAGGAAATTAATATGTATGACGATGATGCAGGCTGGAGAGTGCTTTTCAATCTTCTGTGTGCGCTTTATAAAAATCATCCTGTAAGAATTGATATTGCCGGTACTGTTGAGTCAATTTCAAAAATCAACGCGGAACTTCTTTATGATTGTTACAATACTTTTTATAATCTAAATAATATGTTTATATGTGTAGCTGGAAATGTTGAGGCTGAAAAGATTTTTGAAATTTGTGACGAATTATTGCTTGATAAAGATAAGGTTGAAATCGAGCGATTTATGCCTGAAGAATCCGAGAAAGTTGTAAAAGACAAGGTTGAGATTTCATTACCGGTAAGCATTCCTATGTTTGCTATCGGATTTAAAGAAGTATGTTCAAAGCCGCAAAAGACAGTTAAAGAAAAAATTCTCACTGAAATTATTTTAAAATGTATTTTCGGTAATGACGGTAAGCTTTATAAAGAGCTTTTTGATAAAGGACTTATTAACGATAATTTCGGAACAGAGTATTTTAACGGATTTGGGTATGCGTGTGTTATTGTTGAGGGTGAATCAGGCAATCCCGAAGAAGTTCAAAAAATCATCAATAAGTATATTGAAGAATATAAGAAAAACGGCATTTCGGAAAAAGATGTTAAACGCAATATAAAAGCTCTTTACGGTAAAATGTTGAGTGATTACAATTCGGTTGAAAGCATTACTATGAATATGGTTGACGCCGCATTTAATAATGAGGGTGTTTTTGATGAATTGGATATTTTGAATGAGATTACTGTTTCTGAAGTAAATGACAGACTTAAAGATATTTTAAATATTGAGAATTCTTCAATATCTATAATCAATAAAAAGGAGATGTAAAAATGATTAGCTTAATGAAATATATCTTTTTTGGATTAGAATTTGATTTTGACCCGATTGCATTTACTATTCCGGGTACTTCTTGGGGCGTTTATTGGTATGGTATATTAATCACCCTCGGATTTGTTTTGGCAGTTGTTTACGGTCTTAAAAGAGCTAAAAAGTTCGGCATTGATCCTGACAGATTATTGGATTGTATTTTAGTAACAGCTCCGCTTGCAATCGTAGGAGCCAGAGCATATTATATCATTTTTGACGATGATATGACTTTTAAAAGCTTTTTTGATATTCATAACGGCGGTCTTGCTATTTACGGTGCGGTTATTGTAGCTGTGATTGTCGGTGCGTTAATGTGTAAACTCAGAAAAGTCAATATTTTATCAGCACTAGACCTTACTGCTTTAGGTTTTTTGATTGGTCAAGGTATAGGCAGATGGGGTAATTTTATTAATCAGGAAGCTTTCGGCTGCACAACAGGAAGTTCGTGGTTTGGAATATCAGGTGAAAAAATTATTGAAAAAATGAATACCGATATGCCTGTTCACCCTTGCTTTTTATATGAATCAATCTGGTGTATTTTAGGATTTGTATTATTACATTTATGGTCGAAAAGAAGAAAGTTTGTCGGTCAGATTGCCGCAGCTTATCTTGTTTGGTACGGTTTCGGAAGATTTTTCATCGAATATTTCAGAACAGATTCATTGTATTTAGGACAAATTAAGGTTTCTATGCTTTTATCCGGTCTTATGGTAGCAGCAGGAATTATAATTCTTGCAGTTGGCTTTAAAAAAGCTAAACGCGGAAAAAGTGAAGTAAAATATGAACCTGTTTTTGATGAAGTAAACAGTTCAGAAATTTCAAATGACAGTGAGGAATAATTATGGCTACAATTATTGACGGAAAATTAGTTTCTAAAAAAGTAAAAAGTGATGTTGCCGAAGAAGTTTCGGCTTTAAAAGAAAAAGGAATAACACCGGGTCTTGCTGTTATTATCGTTGGTGATGATCCTGCTTCAAGAGTTTATGTTAATAATAAGAAAAAAGCTTGTGCCGAGGTGGGTTTTTATTCTGAAGAATATGCTTTGCCTGCCGAAACCACTATGGAAGAATTACTTCAGGTGATTGATGTTTTAAATGACAGAGATGACATAGACGGAATTTTATGTCAGTTGCCTTTACCAAAACATTTAGATGAAAAAGCTGTTATTGATTACATAGATTCTTCAAAAGATGTTGATGCTTTCAGTCCTGTAAATGTGGGCAAAATTATGATAGGCGACTATGATTTTTTGCCTTGCACACCTGCCGGGGTAATGGAGCTTTTAAAATTTTATAATATTGATGTTGAAGGAAAAGAGTGTGTTGTAATCGGCAGAAGTAATATCGTCGGTAAACCAATGGGTATGCTTTTGCTACATGAAAACGGCACTGTAACTATTTGTCATTCAAAAACCAAAGATTTAAAAGATGTTTGCAAGCGTGCTGATATTCTTGTAGCAGCAGTTGGTATTGCTGAATTTGTTACTGCAGATATGGTAAAAGACGGCGCAGTTGTAATCGACGTCGGTATGAACAGAAAAGACGGCAAACTTTGCGGCGATGTTAAATTTGACGAGGTATCGCAAAAAGCGTCTTTTATCACGCCTGTTCCGGGCGGAGTCGGCCCTATGACAATAGGAATGCTGATGAAAAACACGCTTAAAGCGGCAAAGTTACATAATAATATTGATTAATAAGGGGATTTGATTTATGAAAGCAATTGTTTCGGTTATCGGTAAAGACGCTGTTGGAATTTTAGCAAAAGTTTCAACTAAATGCGCTGAATTTAAGGTTAATGTTGATGATGTTACACAAACTGTTATGCAGGATATGTTCGCTATGATTATGCTTGTAGATGTAACTGATTGTTCTATTGATTTTTCTTCATTTTCTGATGTAATGCAGAAGTTAGGCGAAGAAATGAATATGCAAATTCAGGTAATGCACGAAGATATTTTTAATTCAATGCATAGAATTTAGGGAGAAATATAAATGTTAAATACAAGTGATATTTTAGAAACCATCAATATGATAAATAACGAAAACCTTGATATTCGTACTGTTACTATGGGTATTTCGTTATTGGATTGTATTGACAGCGATATTGATAAGGCCTGCGATAAGGTTTATGACAAGATTACAAGATATGCATATAAGCTTATTCCTGTTTGTGATGAAATCCAAAAGAAATACGGCATTCCGATTGTTAACAGACGTATTTCGGTTACTCCGATTGCGATGCTGGCTTCTGCATGTCAAACATCTAATATTGTAAAATTTGCGTATACTTTAGATAAAGCCGCAAAAGCCGTCGGAGTAAACTTTATCGGCGGTTATTCTGCGCTTGTTCAAAAAGGATTTGCAAACGGTGATTATGCGCTTATTGAGTCAATCCCTGAAGCTTTGAGCGTTACTGAAAGAGTATGCTCTTCGGTTAATATCGGTTCAACAAAAACAGGTATTAATATGGACGCTGTAAAAATGATGGGTCAAATAGTTAAAAAATCTGCCGAGCTTACTGCTGACAGAGATTCGGTTGGCGCATCAAAGTTAGTTGTATTTTGCAATGCCCCGGAAGATAACCCGTTTATGGCAGGCGCTTTTCACGGTGCTGGTGAGCCTGACTGTGTAATTAATGTTGGCGTTTCCGGACCGGGTGTGGTTCGTGCTGCTCTTGCAACCCCTGAGGCTAAAAAGCTTGATATTACAGGTGTAGCCGATTTAGTTAAGCGCACCGCGTTTAAAATAACCCGTATGGGTCAGTTGGTCGCTATGGAGGCAAGTGAGCGACTCGGAGTTCAGTTCGGTATTGTTGATTTGTCGCTTGCGCCTACTCCTGCAATCGGCGACTCGGTTGCAAATATTTTGGAGGAAATGGGACTTGAAACCTGTGGTTGCTGCGGTACTACCGCTTGCCTTGCACTTCTTAACGACGCTGTAAAAAAGGGCGGAGTTATGGCTTCCAGTCATGTAGGCGGTCTTTCAGGTGCATTTATTCCGGTTTCGGAAGATGACGGTATGATTAAAGCGGCTGAAAAGGGTGTACTTACTATTGAAAAATTAGAGGCTATGACTGCAGTTTGTTCAGTAGGTCTTGATATGATTGCAATTCCGGGTGATACAACGCCTGAAGTCATTTCAGCTATTATAGCTGATGAAGCAGCAATCGGTATGGTTAATTTCAAAACCACAGCTGTTAGAGTAATTCCTGCAATCGGAAAGGGAATAGGCGACACGGTAAATTACGGCGGTTTGTTCGGATATGCCCCTATTATGCGTGTTAATACCGCTTCGCCTGCTGAGTTTATAAATCGCGGCGGTCAATTACCTGCACCGATGCAAGCACTTAAAAATTAATATTTATTTCAAAAAACACTTGCATTTTGGTAATGCTTGTGATATACTATATCGGTAATACTCACGCATTGCGACTTTTTTGCCATGTCCTAAAATCTTTAGGGGCAGTAAAGGATGACCGATGCGGCGGTAAATAACAAATTTTATGGAGGACAGTAATATGTCAGTAATCTCAATGAAACAACTTCTTGAATCAGGTGTTCATTTCGGTCACCAGACAAGACGTTGGAACCCAAAAATGGCTCCGTATATTTTTACAGAGCGTAACGGTATCTACATCATCGACTTGCAGAAAACCGTTAAAAAATTAGAGGAAGCTTACAATTTAGTTCGTGACCTCGCTGCTGAAGGAAAGGATATCCTTTTTGTAGGTACAAAAAAACAGGCTGTTGATTCAATCAAAGAAGAGGCTGAGTTCTGCGGTATGCCTTATGTTAACGCAAGATGGCTCGGCGGTATGATGACAAACTTCACAACTATCCGTCGCAGAATTAAAAGACTTGAACAGCTTCGTAAAATGGAAGAAGACGGAACATTTGAGCTTCTCCCTAAAAAAGAAGTTATTAAACTTCAGGGTGAAATTGATCGTCTTGAGAAATTCATGGGCGGTATCAAAAATATGAAGCAGCTTCCTGGCGCTTTATTTATTGTTGACCCAAGAAAAGAAAGAATTGCAGTTCTTGAGGCTAAAAAGCTCGGTATTCCGATAGTTGCTATTGTTGATACAAACTGTGACCCGGATGAAATCGACTATGTAATCCCTGGTAATGATGACGCTATTCGTGCTGTAAAACTTATTGCTCATACAATTGCATCAGCTGTAATCGAAGGCAGACAGGGCGAAGACGCTCCTGAAGCTCAAGAAGCAGTTGAAACTGAAGAGGAAGCAGTTGTAGAAGAAACAGTAACAGAAGAAGCTGCTGAATAATTTTAAGATAATAACTTATAAGTTTTAATAGGAGGAACATTTTTATGGCTTTTACAGCTAAAGATGTACAGGCACTTCGTGAGAAGACCGGCTGCGGTATGATGGACTGCAAAAAGGCTCTCGTTGAGTGTGATGGCGATATGGATAAAGCAGTAGACTTTCTCCGTGAGAAAGGTCTTGCTTCACAAGCTAAAAAATCTACAAGAGTTGCTGCTGAAGGACAGGTTGTTGCAACAGTTGAAGGCAATGTTGGTGCTATTCTTGAAATCAATGCTGAAACTGACTTTGTTGCAGGCGGTGATCCTTTCAAAGCATTATGCGCTAAAGTTTTAGATGTAGTTGTTAAACAGAATCCAAGTGATGTTGATGCACTTTTAAAATGTACTGAAAACGGTCAAACCGTTGAAGAAATGGTTCAGGAACTTTTCTTGCAGGTTAGAGAAAACATGAGAGTTCGCCGTTTCTATCGTGCAGAAGGCAAATGTGCTTCTTACATTCATGCCGGCGGCAGAATC
Organism: Acutalibacteraceae bacterium; assembly: GCA_051877275.1. Lineage (GTDB taxonomy): Bacteria > Bacillota > Clostridia > Oscillospirales > Acutalibacteraceae > RUG11462. Next base: position 7,268 of record JBJEIS010000184.1, read on the forward strand.
GGTGTATTGGTTGAATTTGATACTACTGATGATATTGCTGCTAAAGATGAGTTTAAGGCTCTCGGTAAAAACGTTGCAATGCACATCGCTGCTATGAATCCTTCTTTCCTTGATGAAGCTTCTGTTCCTGATGAAGTTATTGAGAAAGAAAAAGAGATTATGGTTGCTCAGATGAAAGAAGATCCTAAAATGGCTAATAAGCCTGAACAGGTTATTGAAAAAATCGTTGAGGGTAAAATCGGCAAGTATTATAAAGAGAATTGCTTGGTAGATCAGGTATTTGCTATTGACGGTGACTACACTGTAGGTAAATATGTTGAAAAAGTTGCAAAAGACCTCGGCGGTGAAATTAAACTCAAAGGCTTCACAAGATATGAAAAAGGTGAAGGTATTGAGAAAAAAGAAGAAAA
>JBJEIS010000185.1:0-7657 GCA_051877275.1 Acutalibacteraceae bacterium
AACAATCGGTTGCTCAGGTATGACTCATTCAGCTGCTATGGCATCTGAAATTCTTCCGGGAAAAACAATTCTTGAAGCTCTTAATACTGACCTCGTTTGCGATGCAATTAACTGCGCTATGCGTGAACTTTTCTTACAGATTGTTTACGGCAGAACTCAGTCAGCTTTCTCTGAAGGCGGATTGCCTGTAGGTGCAGGCCTTGAAGACCTTGGTAAAGGTTCTCGTTCACAGGTTGGTACTATGTATGGCACAAAAGCAAAAGGTGTAAGATACCTTGAAATGGCTGAAGGTTACGTAACCCGTCTTGCTCTTGATAAAGATGATCAGGTTATCGGTTATGAGTTTGTTTCACTCGGTAAAATGACTGACTTTATCAAAAAAGGCGATGAACCTAACGAAGCTTATAAAAAATCAATGGGTACATACGGCAGATTCGATGATGCTGTAAAATATATCGACCCAAGAAAGGAATAAGGAGGTATATAACAATGGCATTATTCGAAAGTTATGAAAGACGTGTTGATAAAATCAACGGCGTATTAAAAGAATACGGCATTTCTTCCATTGAAGAATGTAAAGATATTACTCTTGCTGCCGGTGTTGATTGCGATAAAATCGTAAGAGAAACACAGCCTATCTGCTTTGAAAACGCTGTATGGGCTTACACAGTAGGTGCTGCTATCGCTATCAAAAAAGGTTGCAAAAAAGCTGCTGACGCTGCTGCTGCAATCGGTATCGGTTTACAGGCTTTCTGTATTCCTGGTTCTGTTGCTGAAAACCGTAAAGTAGGTCTCGGTCACGGTAACCTCGGTTCTATGCTTCTTTCAGAAGAAACAGAGTGTTTCTGTTTCTTAGCAGGTCACGAATCATTCGCAGCTGCTGAAGGCGCAATCAAAATTGCTCTTAATGCTAACAAAGTTAGAGTTAAACCATTGAAAGTTATTCTTAACGGTCTCGGCAAAGATGCTGCTTTCATTATCTCAAGAATTAACGGTTTCACATATTGCAAAACCGAATTCGACCCATATACCGAAGAAGTAAAAGTTGTTTCCGAAACTGCTTACTCTGACGGTCCGAGAGCAGACGTTAAATGTTACGGTGCTGATAATGTTCCTGAAGGCGTTGCAATTATGAAGCTTGAAAATGTTGGTGTTTCTATTACCGGTAACTCAACAAACCCAACTCGTTTCCAGCATCCTGTTGCAGGTACCTACAAAAAATGGTGCGTTGAAAACGGAGTTAAATACTTCTCTGTTGCTTCAGGCGGCGGTACAGGACGTACCCTTCATCCTGATAATATGGCTGCCGGTCCTTCTTCTTACGGTATGACTGATACTATGGGTAGAATGCATTCAGACGCACAGTTTGCAGGTTCTTCATCTGTACCGGCTCACGTTGAAATGATGGGTCTTATCGGCATGGGTAACAACCCAATGGTTGGTGCTACTGTTGCTGTTGCTGTTGCAATCGAAGAAGCTTGCAAATAAGCTGATTAAAACAGTATAAATTTTAGATTAAAAAGACACTTTTTTCAAATGAAAAAGTGTCTTTTTTCTATTCTGTATTCATATTTTCAAAGCAAAAAACCACGCCTGCAAGGACGTGGTTTAATTAATAAAACACTCTGTTAACTGAAAGTATTATTTTCAAAAATAAATTCAGATTTTGCGTTTAAAGAATGTCTGATTTCAGCAGTTGAAGAAACTTCACCGGATTTTATTGAATAATTAATAATATTATCAGGTTTGTTACCGTAAATATCACGGCAAATTACAGTATTTCCTTCAAAATCAATGAAATTGTTATATTGTTCAGCAAGATTTTTAAATAGAACTGCCTCGCTGCCGCTGATTTGATTTAATTCAATTTCATTGTTAATAAAACTGCCTCTCCAGCAAGAAATTATTCCGTTATTAACATAGTTTAAATCAGCTAATTGAGAATTCTTTGTTATTCTGCAACCTTCAAATGAAAAATTAACGCTTCTGGTAGTAGGAATTGATGCGGTATTAAATTTGCAATCTGAATTTCTGAAAATAATCTTGCATTTTTCATTAAACTCATTGTTATCTTCGATTGCAGTTGGATTAGAAGTAGTTTCACCTGAAATAATGCAGGTTTTTGTTTCAATATTCAATCTGCAATTATCAAACACACATTCAGTTTTAGCACCATACGCAGAATACATTTGAATAAATGTACCCGGCTTATTATCACCGTAAACATTAAATTCACAGTTATTATACTTAGCTGTATGCGTTGTACTGCTCAAAAGCTCGTTTTCCGATGCGGTTTTTGTTTGATTTACAGTTAATATAACGTCATTTGTTGCTCCTTCGGTACCGTCTGCTTTATAACATGCTACACAATTCCTCTCGAAATTACAGTTGTCAATCAGCAGATTTTTTGAATAACAACCCCAAGTTGATATAATTTCATCGCGACTTTCCTGATAAAAATTACAATTTGAAATTGTAACATCATTGTATCCTTTAGATTTGAATGCTTGAATCCAAATGCAGGAACCATAATAGCCGTGAGTTTTGTTGGTAAAGTTACAGTTATTTATTAAAACTTTATCGCTTTGTGCTGTACAAGTTAAAATCTGAATTGAATTTCTGTCATTACCTTCAATATTAAAATCAACATTTTCAAAGATTAATGTTTGAAGATCATAGTTTCTGAAAATAAAATATGTTGTAGGCTTATTATCAGTTGACATACCCAAGCCTGTAACGCTGTCTTCAACCTGCCAATCAATTTTAAGATTTTTAAAAGTCCAGTTTTCGCTTATCTTGTCAGTTGTATATTCATTGTATCTAGGCATAAATAACTGATAAGAGAATAATCCTAAACCGTTGTTCTCTTTTTCGTTATCTCTGTTCAGGAAAAAATCCTTATCGTCCTTATTCATTTTTGAAATCAAAATTGTAGAACCGTTTCCTTCAATTTCGATATTCTTATCAATAACAAAGCCGCCATGAACATTATAGGTTTCATTGTAACCTAAAACTATTTTTCTATTTTTATTATTTGAAATAGCATTTTGAAGAGCAATAGTATCGTCGGTTATTCCATCTCCGACTGCTCCGTATCTTTTAACATTCCCTCTAAAGATAGTTGGCGTTTACAACGCCAACTTCTTCAGAATACTGATTAGCAGAATACTGATTAGCAAAAGAATCAATAATATCCTTTTTAGCCTCAGATAAACCATTATAAGTATCGGAATTCTTAATATTGTATGCTATATAACAAATTGTTCTGGTATTATTGGTTTCAATATGGTCACTGTAATCAGCATAAACAGTTTTAGTATAATCACCTAATGTTATCGTTGCGTATCCTCTGCCTACAAAGTCGCGGTTTAGATTCTCTGTTTTAATGTTTGCAATAGAACCTACAAAACCGGTGAAGTCGTCTTCTGTATACCAACTTCTCGAATTGTACAATACATTTATAAACTTGCTATTCATATCAAGTCTTAATTTTTCAAAATCAAAAACATCTTTTGGAGAAATAAGTGTTCCAAGCTGAACAGTAGCTCCTAATCCTTCGATTTTGGTTAAAGCGGCTTCATCAATGTCTGTATAATATCTCATACCCGAAGGATTTGAATATCTTACAGATGCACCTTTAATCATTTTAAGTGATAAGCTAACAGTTTCCAAAGTAATATCTTCGGTAACATCAAGCTTTGTATTGCCGTCAATAAATTTTGTACCGTCATAATAGCCTACGAATGAGCTGTCGGTATTATAAGGAGTTACAAAGAATCCGTCAATTGCAGGATATTTCACACCGTCAATTGTTACATAATGCGTTCCGTAAGGAATAGCTACGCTTTGTTCAGTATAAGTACATCCCTCTACTGAACACTTATAATTAATTACACCGTCTGCGGTTTCGGTAGGCTCTGTAATACTGTCTACAACTAAATTGTGCTTGCCCAAAGTAAGAGTTTTTTTAATTTCAGTCTGGCCGCATACAGAACAAGTATAATAGTATCCTTTGCCAAGCTGGCAATCATCGAATGGCACTACTGAATCAGGGTCAACTGTATGACCGCTTACTCCGTAAGGTCTGCCGTTTGTACCGCTGTAAGTCTCAACGTGACCGCATTTTGTGCAAGTGCGTCTATAATATTTTGAAAAAGATGTTGCCTCACGTTCTACTGTGAGATTGGTACATGAGTCGTTATCAATTTTCTCAATAGTATAGGTATGCCCTTCTGCCTTGTTTACAACTTCACTTGAAATAGCCTCACCGCAAGTAGTACATTTTACGGTTGAAACGCTGTTGTGCAAGCAATCACCCTCAGTTACTTCTGCTTCACCCGGAGTATGACCTAAAGCTTCTCCTTCGCTAAGTAAACAGTACTTGCATATTTTTGGGGATGTGCAGGTAGCGTCATTATACTCGTGAGTGCATACATATTTTACAGTACCGATATCATTAGTAAGAGTATCAACTGTTATTTCTGTATCGTCAGCTGTATATATTGTATTGTTAGATACAGCATTAAGTTTAGCTGTATTTGCTTCGACATTAGATAAAATAGGACAGTTCGTAATATTTGTATTTGCAATTTTAAACGGATTATTTGAAGTTTTAATCGTACCTGTTGAATTATTGAAAACTGCAAAATTATTTATATCGCAGTTATATATTTTAAAGCTTGCATTATTTGCTGCAATACCTTCTGCACTTAAGAAATTCAAACTTCCTTTTCCGTTGAATGTACAATTAGTAATACTGCAAATATCACCGCCTACAAGTGATTTATGAATGTATTCACTGCTTGAAACAGTCACGCTGTCCGGAATTAAGGTTATGTTACAATTATTTAGATTTACCTTTCTACCAGAATATTGCGAACCGATGATAACATATCCGGTTTTGGTCCATTTATATGCAGAAAGTGCTATATCTACGTTATCTAATTCAATCAAAACATTTTTGCCGGCATCAATAAACGACTGAATTTTGCCGCTATTTCCTGCAATGTTAACGTTTCCGTTAAACATTTTAAAAGTTGCTCCTGTAGAACTAACATTAAACGGTAAAGTAACAGTACCTGTATTTAGAGTTTTTCCGTTTAAATCTATGTTTAAATTTTTAGTAACAGTTAGATTTTTGCTAAGAGTAATATCATCAGTTAAAACAACGGTTCCGTCAAAATCGACTTCACTTAAAGCCGCCGAAAGCTCATCAGCAGTTGAAACCTCAATTCTATCAGAAGCTTTATAACAATTGCTTTCATTTATAACTGCAGTAGGTTCTTTTGTAGATTTTACAAAGAAGTATTTATCTATTTCGAGATTAGTATTATTTGTTGCAGCCTTAGTGTTTTTAAGAACTAATTCAAACGGTGAATTATCCTCTATCTTTACGGTTCCAATATACGGAGTATCACCGTCAGGCTTTTCTTCATAAGTGCTTATAGAAACTCCTTCAACCTGTGTACCCTGAATGTACGGTTCATAGGTTGACTCAGAAGTACCAGTCGTAATTGCACCGTAAATATCATATGTACCGGGTTCAAGTCCTGTTATAATAGAATTTAAAGATTGAGTACCTGAAGCTTTTACACAATCTCTTGAACAAAGGGATGTTGCACCGCTAACACCGTTGTCAGTATTAAAGCTTTCGGCTTCAAATATTCTGTAATCGTCATATTTGGCTTCATCTTCAAATCTGTAAACACGAACATAATCAACAAGCATTTCCCAAACAGAGTCTTTAGTAAGATCAACAGCAATGTCTCCGGTTGCTGTACCGCCGCCCATTTGCAGACCTAAGATAAGAAACTGCTCATATTCAGTAAAAGCTCTAAGTTCATCAGTAGTTAAATCCATAATCTTCATCATGGTTTCATCAACACCGATAATCATAATTCTGTTATCAAAATAAACCCAGAAATTATGATACTCGTTATTTATTGCCTCTTTACTCATTGTCTGATATGAACCTACACCTTTGGCAAGATGCGCTTCCGTATGTTTCATATCTTCTGAATTCAGCTTTGCATAATGCAAGGTCTGCCATGTATCGCAGTTACCTTCATCAGTATCACCTTCGCCAACAGCCTCCATTATATCAATTTCGCCGCTCCAAGGCCAATTACATCCGCCGATATCATAATCATAACCCATAGTCCAAATAGCAGGATAAACGCCCTGTCCCTTTGGAAGTTTTGCACGAACCTCGATTAATCCGTTTTTCCAAGCAGCTTTACCACCTGTAGTAATCTCTCCGCTTGTTATGTATTTATAACCCTCTTTTTTGGCAGTAGTGTTATAGCGAGTTTCTTTTCTGGCTGAAAGCACAAGATTACCATCTTCAACTCTTACGTTATCATCATCAACGTGTCCATAAAGTTCTTGGTTTCTTCCCCAGCCTGCAGAGTACCCCCATTTAGTATAGTCAACTGCATTGCCGTCAAACTCATCATCAAAAACAAGTTCAGCATCATTTCTAAATCTTTCAAGAAAATTATCAGTAGCAGGATTAGCAGCTACATCAACGCTTACATTTACAACAAAAGCAGTTGATATTATCAATGACAAAGTTAAAATACAGCTAATAATTTTTTTCATAATTCTAACACTCCTTATGTTTTTGTTAAAAAGCAACAAAAATTATTAAATATTTTGTCTTTACATTTATATTATAACAGTATTTTTTAACAATTCAATTGCAAAAAAACAAAATAATACTTGCAAAAAAACAATTTTATGTTATTATTAATAAAAAAGACCTATCAGGTGATACTTATGATGATAAGAAGACATTATAACGAAGATGATTTACAGTTATTTTACTACTATAATGATGAACCCAAAGATGTAAAGACAAAAAATTATTTGGACAAAATATATTTAGACGGATTGCTGTATAAAATAATCTTTGTGATTTCAGGTGATAGAGTTTTTGAAATCGGAAACGAAAGAATAACTGTTTCTGACGGCGCTGTTGCACTTGTAGGACCTGACAAAAGATTAGGATTTGAAAGAATATCAAATAAAACAAATTGTTATCTTCAAATCTTGGTACATCCGAATATTTTTAATAATATTGTGGGTGATAAAGATTTTTTAAGAGTTTTTCACAAAACTTCCGATAAGAATAAAGTATTCTTCCCTGCCCATTTTAAAACCCAAACTTGTTTTAACTTACTAAATTCTTTTTTTGATGTTCTCGACAAGCATTTAGGCAGAGTACATTTATTATCAAAGATTTTCAGTGTGATTTCAGAGCTTGATATGGAATTTGACAAAACTTCTGATAATTTCAGCGGAGCAGATAATTACAACGTAAATTTAATCGGATATATCGAAAAGCATTTTACTGAAAAACTCACTATTGAAATGCTTTGCAACGAATTTTTTGTTTCAAGAACAACAGTAAATACAATTGTTAAAAACTATACAGGAGTTACATTTCTTAAGTTTTTAAATTCTTTAAGGGCAAAAGAAGCAAAAAGATTGATAAGAGATACAGGATACCCTTTAAAAAGTATATATCCATTATGCGGTTTTTCGGATTATTCAACCTTTTACAGAATATATAAAAAGGTTCACGGCGTTTCGCCGAATGAGCACGTTTCTAAAAAACAACAGGGCATTTCATTTTGAAATGCCCTGTTGTTTTTTA
>JBJEIS010000186.1:0-7656 GCA_051877275.1 Acutalibacteraceae bacterium
TAGCCATTGTGAGCCCAATACTGAAGCCAGGTATAAGTTGATTTTAGTTTTGCGGCTGAGCCTGTAAATCCGTGACAATCAATAATTAAACGAGAAGGCTCACCGTTTTCATCATAGTTACTAGGTAAAAGCAGCATTGCTTCTTCAGTTGTCGTTTTACCGTCATAACCTATTGTAGGCATAGTAAAGAAATCATATCTCATCGTAGTTGAAACATTTGAGATATCGAAAATAGACGCCCAATCTCTTACTTTCATCCATGAATTGATATCATCACCGGCAAGCTTATCATAAGCTTCAGAATCATCTTGGAATTTTTTCGAAATTTGTCCGAGTGATCTTGATAATGTAGATGAATAATCTGAATATGAAATATATGTTTGAGAATTTAAGGTTACTTTTACATAGCCTCTTGCAGCCATCGGTCGCGCAATATTTCCATATTCACTATTGTAAGAAGTATTTGATTCTTTTATATTGCAAATTGAAGCTACAAATCCATTTGAATTTACTGTACCTAAATATTTAGTATCATATGGAACATTAACGCAATTAGTGCCAACACTTTCAAGAGTGAATCCGCCTAATTCACAAACTTTATCAAGAGGTGCAATTAATGTTCCGACTTCAACTGTTGCACCGTTGCTTTCAAGTTGTTTAATATAATCAATATCAGTATTAACATAGAAGCGAATGCCGTTTACAGTTCCTAATCTAAGTGATGCACCATTTTCAACATCAATAAGTACTGCTTTTTCATCTGGCAAAGAAGCAAAACAATATTTGCATACTGAGTTTTCGTAATCATGAGAACAGGTAGCATAAAAAGTATAAGGACTACTTAAATCCGCAATATCAATACTATCGGTACCGGTTGCTGTTTTTGTAAATACCGTGTGTTCGCCTTTGGTTATATTAGTCAATTCAGGCTCTAAGCAAAGCGTGTCAATATATTTTACAGAGCCGGAATAAAACATAATATTTGAGCTTGATGTAGAATCCTTAGTAGTTGATTTTGAGAACAAATATTTGCAGTTAAGTATTTGAGTATTATATAAATTCAAATTAGTAACATTAGCACCCGTTAAACTCTGAATAGCAAATGCCGATATATAATCGCCGCCGTCTAAGAAGCAATCATATAAATTCATAGTTGTTTTGAAGCAGGATATTAACGGTATATAAGCATAAGTTCCATAGCGTTCATTTGCATTATATCTAAATGAGCAATTGTAAATATTAGTAGTGTTTACAGCGGTTGCTCTTACTAAGCCTGCTGGGGTATCCGCCCCAGAACAATCTCCCATTTTTTCATAAGAAAAATCAACATTTTTAATATCTAAAACATTACCGGCAGTTGCATTGTTTAAAAGATAAGAAGCATTTCCCGCGCCGGTTGTATTAAACTGCATTTTACCATTTTGAACAGTACAATTGTTTGCGGTTACAGCAATACACTGTACATTTTGCGGGTTAGAACCGCCTCTTTCGGTAATAGTATAGCCGTTCAAATCTAAAGTTAAATATGCTTTAGAAATAGTAACTGATGAATCTATTGTTAAATCACTTAACAGTTTTATTGTAGTGCCTGTTTCAGCCGAAGTTCCCGCATCAGCGGCAGTGATTGCTTCTGTTAAAGTATTATAAATATTATTATCAGCATCAGTTTCGCTGTTTGCATCAACATAAACAGTCCCTGCAGTTACTGCCGGTTTTGTAGTGGTAGTGGTGGTAGTGGTAGTCGTCGTAGTAGATGAACTCTCTTCCGATTCATTGTCATTTGTTGAGCCTTGAGTAACTGTTGTACCGCCGTTATCAGCTGTTTTTACAAGTAAAATTTTATCCATATAAAATCCGTGTGATGTTTCAGCAGGAAGTGAAACAATTGTCATTTTTAATGTAAGCGAATCGCCAGTTGCAACATTTACTTCATTGCTTGTTTTGACAGAATAAAAGGAAGAACCTAATGATTCAACATTTGTTCCTGAACTAGCCATAAAATTAACATCATCGCCGGCTGACTGAACAGTATTTGAGCTGTCCCAAGCCTCTATTTTATATGTGCATCGGTTTCCGTTGCCTCTGTAACCAAAGTATAAGTCATAACTTCCTTGCTCAAGACCGCTTAAATTAAAAGTTATGTATTGACCGACAGTTGCAGAATTCTGACTGTGAATTAAAAATTTTTGTTTTGCTGAATCTAACGCAGTACAGTCTGCGTTCCAACCAGAGTAGCTTCCGGTACTGTAAGAAATCTTTGAAGTGGAATCGTATTCACCAAAACAATCTTCTGCTTCAAAAACGAATTTATCTCCCACTTGTGCATTAGTAGTTATTAAATTAATTGTAACTACTGTAAACAAAAGAGTGATACATAAAACTAAACTTAATACTTTTTTCATAATAAACCTCCTAAATGTTTTCTACTTAAATTATAGAGTAATAAAACATGCCATTCAATTGCAAATTTTATTAGAAAAACTTGCAAACTTATTGAGAATCTGTTATTATTATAAAAAAGGAGATAATTATGGGAAATTGGACAACAGGATTTTATCAAGACGACTTAAATGTATATTACGAAGAGTATTGCGTAATTGATAAAAGTGTAATTAAGCAAAAAAGCACCAACTATAAAAGGCTTAATAATTTATATGTGCTTTTATATGTAATAAAAGGTGAGTGCGAATTAAAAATAGGTGACTTTTCAGGCAAAGTAAAAGAAAACTCTTTAGTGTTAGTAAAGCCTCAACAATTATTTCATTATAGTTTTTTAAAAAACAATGTATTTGAATATACAATAATTGATATTCAGCCAACCTTATTAAGAAATCAAATCGGCGATAAAAACTTTTCAAGAGCGTTTGAGTATTTTGTAAACGAAAACTCGATAATTGATTTGGATAAAAGTGAGTTTTTATTAGTAAAGAATCTTTTGAATTCAGTTGTGTTCTTGAATAAGTATTCTTTAGGCAGATGTCACTTTGAATCTAAAATTTTATCTATCATTTCTGAGCTTTGTATTATTTGTGATGTGAACCGAATGTCAGGTGATGATATTTCTTTTAGTGAGAGTATTCCTGTTCAGGTAATTAATTATATTTTTGCACATTATACCGAAAAACTGACGTACAGTTTGCTGGCGGATAAGTTTTTTACATCGGTATCCACAATTTCTGTAATAGTAAAAAATTTTACAGGACAAACTTTGAAAGATTTTATAACAAGACTTCGTATGGAAGATGCAAAGCATATGATAGACGACGGCTATTTATCTTTATCAAAAATTGCGGAATTTTGCGGATATAAAGAGTATTCTGCTTTTTACAGAGCTTATCAAAAATATTACGGAAATGTGCCAAAAGCAGATAAAAGACCAAAAAAAAGATGGCCTTTATCAAAATAAAGGAAAATCTTTATCTGTCTTACAACTCTTAATAATAATTAACAAAATGAATAATAGTTATTATATAAAAATCATTGCTCCGAACTATTTTTAGTGTTCGGAGCAATGATTTTTAATTCAAAACTTTTTATTTTGCAGTGAGGTTTCTGAATTGAAAATTGCCTGTAATGAGGCTTTATCGGCATTTACAACTATATAGAAATAAATTGCGTCAAAAATAGCGAGCTGTGCAATTCTCGAACTCATAGCGAGTATTGAATGTCTTGTTTCATCCGCTTTAGTAAACAGAGCAATATCAGATGATTCTACAAGTGGGGAAGAACCGTAATTTGTTATGCATATTGTCGTAGCTCCGCCGATTTTTGAAAGTTGAAGGCTTTCCACAATATCTTTTGAAGAGCCTGAATGTGAAATTCCGATTGCTACACTTTTTCGGTCAAGATGGGAGGCGATGATAGCTTGTAAATGGTTATCAGAACAGGATTGAGCGTCGATACCGAGCCTTAAAAATTTATGTGCGGCATCAGTTGCAATTGATGCTGAATTACCAAGTCCGAAAATAACTACTCTGTTTGCTTTCATTATAGTCTGAGCCGCTTGTTCAAGACTTTCGGGATTTAGTACCGTTTCTGTATTTTGTAATGCGATTGTAATATCGTTAATTCTTTTTTTGAATATTTCAAAACAACTATCACTTTTGTTTATTTCACTGCTGATTGAGGAAGCAGAGCTAATTTCCTGTGCAATTCCTATTTTCATAGCCTGAAATCCGTTAAATCCCAGTCTGCGTGAAAATCTTACTAAAGTAGCATCACCGCAACCGCAAAGTTTTGATAACTCACTTATTGAATAACTAATTATTTCACTACTATGTTCAAGTACATAATCGGCAATTCTTTTCTCAGCGCTTCCCATTTCATTATATAAAAATCTTATTTTATGTATAGTTGACTCCATTTCGCACCTCTTAGTGAAAATATTTTTCATTATTGTAACATAAATATGAAAAATATTCAATAAAAATGAAAATGAATTCTGATTTTTGTTGAAATGATATAGATTTTTTGATAAAATATTATTGCATGAAAAAACATTTAAAGGAGGAGATTTATGTTTGACTATAAGGTTAAAATCGGTTTAATCGCAATGCGTCGTAATACAACCGATAGACCTATAGGAACTTTTCTCACATGGCATTCTGCTGAACAAAGAGGCCATCGGTTTACTAAGTACATAGAAGAAAATTTTTCAAATGAAAACGTAGAATTTGTTGATAACAAGGGAATCGGAATTAAAGACCTTGTTTTTGATGATGATTCTGCTAAAGAGGTTGTTGCAAGATTTAAAGCTGAAAAGGTTGACGCTGTATTTATTATCAACTGTAATTTCGGCAATGAGGAAGCCGCAGCCGATATTGCTAAAGAGCTTAATAAGCCTGTTTTATTATGGGCTCCGCTTGATGATGAATATTATGAGCATGGAATGAGACCTACTGATTCTCAATGCGGGCTCTTCGGCGTATCCCGTCAAATGCAGAGATTTCATATTCCGTTTTCTCATCTGCCTTGTTGCAAAGTTGATTCACCTGAATTTAAAGAAGGTTTCGAAAGCTTTGTAAGAGTTGTTTGTATGGTCAAAAATTTCAGAGGGATTAGAATCGGTCAAGTGGGTGCTCGTCCGGCTCCGTTTTATTCGGTAATTTGGAATGAAGGCGAGTTAATGGAAAAGTTTGGTGTTAAAATTATTCCGATTAATTTTGCAACAATTGGCCAAAAAATGGCTGATGTTATGAAGAATAATAAAGATGAAATTTCTGTCTTTGTAGGTTTCTTTAAAAAGAATTATGTAATGGACGATTTAACACCTGGTTATTTAGAGCGTATGGGTGCTTTGGCTGTAATGTATCAAAAACTTTTTGAAGAATATAAACTAGATATTATTTCTGCCGAATGTTGGACTGCAACACCTGTTATGTTTGAAGGACTTGCGCCATGCGCGGTTTACGGTGCACTTAATGATTTAGGCTACATAATTTCCTGTGAGAGTGATATGCATTGCGCGCTTACAATGGCATTATTAAAATGTGCTTCACTTGGCAAAGCAAATCCTTTCTTAGGTGAGTTTACAGTAAGGCACCCTGAAAATAAAAACTCTGAGCTTTTGTGGCATTGCGGACCGTTCCCATTGTCGGTAAAGGCGCCGGATTGTAAAGCGGAGCTTGTTAATCAGCGTGAATGGTTCAGAGCGAAGGACGGTACATATACCGTAGCAAGAATTGACCAGGAAAGCGGAGAATATATGATTTTACCGCTTGTATGTAACACAACTGACGGCCCTATAACTCACGGTACATATCTTTGGGGCGAGTTTGAAAATTTACAGTCAATTGAGGACAGATTGATAGATGGTCCTTATATTCACCATTTTGTTGAAATTGAGGGAGATTACCGAAAAGAAATTCAAGAATTCTGCAAGTATTTCCCGAATTTGAAAATTGATAAATTAGACTAAAGGAGAAATGAAAATGCAATATCAGATGAATAAGTTTTTATTTGCAATGATTCTTACCGAGCTTGAAGACGCAGTAGGTAAAGAGCATTGCTCAACAAGACAGATTGACAAGGTAACACACAGCGTTGACTATTATTGGCTGTCAAGAATGTGGGCTGACCGAGGAGAAAGAATGCCTGAGGCTGACTTTGTTGTTTGCCCGAAAGATGCCGAAGAAGTTTCAAAGGTTGTAAAAATCGCTAATTATTATAAACTGCCTGTTACAACTTGGGGTGCAGGTGGCGGAACACAAGGCGGTGCTTTACCTGTCTGCGGCGGTATTCTTCTTGATACCAAGAGAATGAATAAAATTTATGAAGTAAATACCGAGGGTATGTATATTGAATGTGGTACAGGTGCTATTTATAAGCATATTGAATGGGCGGCTAACGAAGTAGGTAAGGCTACAATGCACTATCCTTCATCGCTTACTTGCTCAACAGTAGGTGGATTTTTGGCGCATAGAGGTATCGGCGTATGCTCAACTAAATACGGTAAGATTGACGATATGGTGCTTCAAATGGAAGTTGTATTGCCAAATGGTGATATTATTAACACATCTTCTGCTCCAAAGCATGCAGCAGGACCTGACCTTAATCAGATTTTTATCGGTTCAGAGGGCACTTTGGGTATTATTACAAAGGCTCAGATTCGTATTTTCGATCAGCCTGAGGAACGCCGTTTCAGAGGCTTCCTGTTTAAAGATATGAGTGGAGCATTTAAAGCTGCAAGAGAGCTTTTACAGAAATTCAAACCGTCGGTTATGCGTTTGTATGACGAAGCAGAGACATCTACTCTTATTAAGAAAATAGTAGGTGTTGAGCGTAAAGGCGCATTTATGAATATTGCTTATGAAGGCGTTAAGGAAATGGTAGAAGTTGAGGAAAAAATTCTTCTTGACACCTTTAAGAAATACGGAGCTGAGGACTTAGGTAGTGAATACGGTGAAAAATGGTGGGAAGAAAAAATTACTTTCTTCTATCCGGGACATATGATGGACATTCCTCAGATGTTCGGTACAATGGATACTATTGCTCCTTACGGCAAAATTGAAGAAATTTATTGGGCAATGAAAGAAGCCATTGAAACAAACTTCCCACAAGCTAAATTTATCGCTCACTTCTCACATTGGTACGAATGGGGTGCAATGGTTTATGACCGCTTTATTGTTGACGGCAAAGATGTACCGAAAGACCCTGTTGAAGCATTAAGACTTCATCAGGAAATTTGGACCTGCGGTGTTCGTGCAGCACTTAAACACGGCGGTGTTGTAAATGACCACCACGGTGTTGGTATAAAACTCGGAAGACTTATGAAAGAACAATACGGTCCTGCAATGCAGGTGTTTGAAGGACTTAAAAAACAGCTTGACCCGAACGGTATTATGAATCCGTTTAAATTAGGTCTTTAATAAAAGGGAGGTAAAGTATTATGATAATGTCAGAAAAATCAAAACAGCATGTTGATTCCTGCCGTTTTTGCTGGATGTGCCATCACATTTGTCCGATAGGCAATGCAACAGGTCAGGAAAGAAATACTGCCAGAGCAAGGGCGCTCGGCATCTCTCTTGTTAACCGCGAGGCAATAGAGCTCGATGATATTATGGACAATATTTATGAATGTTGTACTTGCGGAGCTTGTGTTAATGATTGTACAACAGGCTGGGACCCTGTAATGTTTACAAAGGAAACTCGTCTTCA
>JBJEIS010000187.1:0-31008 GCA_051877275.1 Acutalibacteraceae bacterium
TAATACTTTGTAATCATAATAAAAATCTCCTTTGATTTTAAAATTTTATTTTAACAGTTTTACTTCGCCGCGTTGCAATGCGGTTACGCCTGTTCGGCACACTTCCATAATTTCGTATGAGCTGAGTATTTCAAGGAAACCGTCAATCTTACCCGGTTCACCTGTTAACTCAAAAACCATACTTCCTATTGACAGGTCAATAATCTTTGCTTTATAAATAGTAGCAATCTCACGAAGAGCAGGTCTGTTTGTTTCATCCGCCTTAACCTTAACAAGCAAAAGTTCGCGCAAAAGCGAATCTTTTTGATCGAGTTCAAAAAATCCCTTAAACTCGTGAAGCTTTTCGGTCTGACGCATAATCTGTGTAAACTCTTCCTCATTATCACCGCTTGTTGTAATAGTAATTCTTGATAATGATTCATCGTTTGTAGCAGAAACAGTCAAGCTGTCAATATTAAACCCACGCTGGCAAAACAGCGAAGAAAGACGGGCTAAAACGCCTTCATGGTTTGCAACTAAAATACTTATATATTTTTTGTTATCCATCGTTCTTCCTCCTTTAGATTACTCGTTTATTGTATCATTAACGGTTTTGCCCGCAGGAATCATAGGCAATACTTTTTCTTCACGGTCAATTCGGCAATCAATCCAAACAGGACCGTTATATTCTTTTGCTTCTTTCAAAGCAGTTTTCAACTCATCAACAGTTTCGCAAATATAGCCTTTTCCGCCAAAGCCTTCAATAACTGCTTTATAGTTTGTAACACGTTCAGGCTCGGAGGAAGAAAATCTTCTGCCGTAGAACACAGACTGCCATTGTCTTACCATACCGAGAACCGAATTGTTCATAATAATACTGATAATAGGTATTCCGTAGCTTACCGCTGTGCAAGCTTCATTCATATTCATATGGAATGAACCGTCACCTGTAATATGATAAACATGGTCGGCCTTTGTTCCGATAGCCGCACCGATAGCTGCACCGTAGCCGTAACCCATTGTACCCAAGCCGCCGCTTGTTAAAAAGTGGTCTGCTTTAACATGATTAAGATACTGAGCCGCCCACATTTGGTGCTGACCTACATCTGTTACAAAAATGCCGTCTTCACCAGCCGATTCATTAATAGCCTCGATAACCGATTTAGGGTCAAGCTTATCTTTGCTTGCAGGCGGATAACTAACCTTCCATGAATTGATTTTTTCAATCCACTCGCTGTGATTATTTTCTTTAATAAGAGGTAAAAGAAGCTCTAAAGCAATTTTAACATCTCCTACAATGCTGTAATCAACACCGACATTTTTATTAATTTCAGATTTATCAATATCAATTTGAATGATTTTAGCGCGTGAAGCAAAGGCACTTGTATTCAATGCAACTCTGTCAGAAAAACGAGAACCTACTGCAATTACAACATCTGCTTTATCAACCGCTTTATTGGCATGAATTTGTCCGTGCATACCTAAAATGCCAAAATTTAATGGCTCATCGTAACGCACTACGCCTGCCGCCATAATTGTATGTACAGCAGGAATATTAGCTTTTTTAATAAAATCATTAACTTCTTTTTCTGCTTTTGAAATTCTAACACCGCCGCCAATAAATACAACAGGCTTTTTAGCTGAATTAATAATCTTTGCAATCTCTGATAAATCGTATTCTTTCTGTGTATGTTCTTCAACTACAGGTTCTTTCGGAGAATACTCACAAACCGCAGCAGTAACATCCTTCGGAATATCAACAAGCACAGGACCCGGTCTGCCTGAAGAAGCAATTCTAAAAGCCTCTCTTATAGTATCAGCCAAATCCTCAACCTTACGGACTACAAAATTATGCTTTGTAATAGGCATTGTAATACCTGCAATATATACTTCCTGGAAACTGTCACGACCGATAAGTGAATTAGATACGTTACCTGTAATAGCAACCATAGGAACACTGTCCATATAAGCAGTTGCAATACCTGTTACAAGGTTTGTAGCGCCCGGTCCGCTGGTAGCAATTACAACGCCTGTTTTACCGGTTGCACGGGCATAACCGTCAGCCGCATGAGCTGCGCCCTGCTCGTGAGCAGTCATATAATGAGTGATTTTATCTCTGTATTTATAAAGAGCATCATAAATATTTAGCACAGCTCCGCCCGGATAACCGAAAACTGTATCAACATTATTTTCTATAAATACTTGTGCTAAAATTTCTGAACCGTTTAATTTCATATTATTAAATACCTTTCCTAAATAATTTTTACAATTAAATCTCTGCTACGACGTCGACTTCGACGAGTACATTTTTAGGAAGGGTTTTGACGGCTACACAAGAACGAGCCGGTTTGTTTGTAAAATATTTTCCGTAAACTTCATTGAATGCCGCAAAGTCATTCATATCAGATAAGAAACATACAGTTTTAACTGCTTTATCAAGAGATGAACCTGCTTCATTCAAAACTTCGCTTAAATTTTTGCAGACCTGTTCAGTCTGTCCCTCAATAGTTGTTGCTTCCACATTGCCGCTTGCAGGGTTAATTGCAATCTGCCCCGAGGTAAAAACAAGATTACCTGTTACAACGGCTTGCGAATACGGTCCGATAGCATCAGGAGCCGATTTTGTATAAACTGATTTTGCCATTTTAATAAAACCTCCTTATTATATTAAATGGAAGCCCGCATCAGTAAGGGCTTTTTCAACCACTTTGATATGTTCTTTATTTTTAGTTTCCATCTCAATTGTTAATACACAGTCATTAACATTTGAGCCTTTACCGGCATGCTCGTAATTAACCGAAACAACATTTGCGCCTTCTTTGGCAATAATGCTTGAAACGTCACGAAGCTGACCCGGTTTATCCATAAGTTCAATTGAAAGCTTGCAAAGACGGCCGGTTTTCAAAAGGCCGCGGCTGATAACTCTTGATAGAATTGTTACATCAATATTACCGCCTGATACAACGCAAACTGTATTTTTCCCTTTAACAGGAACCTTGTTAAACATTACCGCTGCAACAGAAACTGCACCTGCGCCTTCAGCGGTTAATTTCTGCTGCTCAATAAGCTCAAGAATTGCCGCTGAAACTTCGTCTTCAGTAACTGTTACGATTTCATCGACATACTTTTTACAGTAAGCAAAGGTGTTTTCACCCGGTTCTTTAACTGCAATACCGTCAGCAATTGTTGAAACTTTCGGTAAAGTCAAAATTTCATCTTGCTCTAAAGATTTTACCATTGAAGGAGCGCCTTCTGCCTGAACACCGTAAACCTTGACATCAGGACGAAGTGTTTTAATAGCATAAGCAACACCGGAAATAAGTCCGCCGCCGCCGACAGGAACAACAACAGCTTCAACATCAGGATTTTCATCAAGTATTTCAAGTCCGATTGTACCCTGACCTGCAATAACCGACTCATCATCAAACGGATGAATAAAAGCCATACCCTTTTCATCACGCAGCTGTAATGCTCTGTGATAAGCGTCATCATAAACGCCTTTTACCATTTCAATTTCAGCGCCGTATTTACGGGTAGCTTCAACTTTTGAAATAGGTGCGCCTTCAGGCAGACAGATTATTGACTTAATACCGTTTTTTGTTGCCGCAAGAGCAACACCTTGAGCATGGTTGCCTGCTGAACAGGCGATAACGCCCTTAGCTTTTTCTTCTTCGGTTAACTGCGAAATTTTAAAAGCCGAGCCTCTCACCTTAAAAGAACCTGTTACCTGAAGATTTTCAGGTTTAATATATACATCTACCTCAGGGTTAATCTGCGGTGCATGTATAAGTTCAGTATTTCTAATAACGTCTTTCAAAGCGAAAGCAGCCTGATATATAGTTTCAAGTGTAAGCACTTAATTTTCACTCCCAACAACTATTTCTTTATATTATCGCATATTATGTCGCCGATTTCAATACAAGAAACGATTTTTTCTTTATCATTATTTCCTTTTATATCAACTGTACGATATCCGTCGCTCAATGCTTTATCAACTGCTGCTTCAATTTCATCAGCCTCTTTTGACATATCAAAGGAATATCTAAGCATCATTGCCGCTGACAATATTGTACCGATTGGATTAGCGATTCCCTTACCGGCAATATCAGGAGCAGAACCGTGAATAGGCTCATACATACCGAGTGTTCCCGAAGAAAGTGAAGCCGAAGGCATCATTCCGATTGAGCCTGTAAGCATACTTGCCTCATCCGATAATATATCGCCGAACATATTCTCGGTTACAATAACATCAAACTGACCCGGGTTGCGAATAAGCTGCATAGCGCAGTTATCAACCAAAACATCGCTGTATTCGACATCACTGTATTCTTCAGCCAAACGGTGCATAACCTTTCTCCAAAGCTTTGAGGTATCGAGTACATTTGCCTTATCAACCGACGCAAGCTTTTTATTTCTCTTTCTCGCGGTTTCAAATGCCACCCTGCCGATACGCTCAATTTCTTTTTCACTGTAAGGCATTACATCGGTAGCAACATCACCGACTGTTTTATGCTCGCCGAAATAAATTCCGCCTGTTAATTCGCGGACAATCATCAAATCAATTCCGTTTTTAACTACTTCTTCTTTTAAAGGACAAGCTTCTGCCAGTTGTTTAAACATTTTTGTCGGACGAAGGTTTGCAAAAAGTCCGAGTTCAGCACGAACCTTCAAAAGTCCTTTTTCCGGACGAATTGACGGATCGCAGCTATCCCATTTAGGACCGCCGACCGCGCCTAACAAAACGCTGTCGCTTTGTTTACAAATATTTATACCCTCATCGGTGATAGGCACTCCGTATTTATCAATAGAGCAGCCGCCCATATCAACATATGTATATCCAAAAGTATGATTATACTTTTTGGCAACCGTATCAAGCACTTTTATAGCCTCGGTTACTATTTCAGGACCGATTCCGTCACCTTTTAAAACGGCAATCTTTTTATTCATTGACCTTTCCTCCCTATTTATTTTTAATCGAATTTAACAATCCGTTTTTAGCAATAATATCTTTAATAAACGGTGGGAAAGGCTGAGCCTTAAATTCTTTACCGCTTGATACATTAATTATAACACCGTTGTCAAAGTCAATTTTTACCTCATCGCCGTCATTAATACCCTCGCTGGCTTCCGGACATTCTAAAATCGCAAGACCGATATTAATAGCATTTCGATAAAAAATTCTTGCAAAGCTTTTTGCAATAACGCAAGAAATACCTGATTCTTTTATAGCTATCGGTGCATGCTCACGAGATGAGCCGCAGCCGAAGTTTGCTCCGCCGATCATTATATCGCCGTCATTAACTTTATTTACAAATTCCTTATCAATATCTTCCATACAGTGAGAGGCTAATTCTTTATGGTTAGCTGTATTAAGATATCTTGCAGGAATGATAACATCGGTATCAACATTATCTCCGTATTTATGAGCTTTTCCTTGTGCGTTCATTACTTCAGTCCTCCTTAAATAGCTTTCGGGTCGGTAATTTTACCTGTAAGTGCAGTTGCAGCGGCAACCTCAGGGCTTGCCAGATAAATCTTTGAAGTAATATGACCCATTCTTCCGACAAAGTTACGGTTTGTTGTTGCAAGGGCAACCTCATCTTCTGCTAAAATACCCATATATCCGCCGAGACAAGGTCCGCAAGTAGGAGTTGAAACCGCACAGCCGGCGTCTATGAATGTATCAATATATCCTGCCTTGATAGCCTGTTTGTAAATAGTTTGTGTAGCAGGAATAACAATACAGCGAATACCTTTTGCAATATGCTTGCCTTTTAAAATCTCGGCAGCTGCTTTAAGGTCTGAAAATCTGCCGTTTGTGCAAGAGCCGATAACAACCTGATCAACTTTAATATCCGATAATTCGCTAGCATCTTTTGTATTTTCAGGCAAATGAGGGCAAGCAACCGTTGAATTGATTTTTGACAAATCAATTTCAATAACTTCATCATAAACCGCGTCTTCATCAGCTTTGAATATTTTATAATCGTGCTGTTTGCGTTCATTTACATATTCCAAAGTAATATCGTCTACTTCAAATATACCGTTTTTAGCGCCTGCTTCGATAGCCATATTTGCCATACAAAGTCTATCGTCAATCGAAAGGCTTTTAAGACCTTCACCCGTAAATTCCATTGATTTATAAAGAGCGCCGTCAACACCGATTTTACCGATGATATAAAGAATAACATCTTTACCCGAAACTTTAGGCTGTAATTTGCCTTTAAGCTCAAATTTAATTGCAGAAGGCACCTTAAACCAAGCTTCACCTGTTGCCATACCTGCCGCCATATCCGTACTTCCGACACCGGTTGAAAATGCTCCCAAAGCGCCGTATGTACAAGTATGAGAGTCAGCTCCGATAACAATATCGCCAGGCACTACCAAGCCTTTTTCAGGCAAAAGCGCATGTTCAATTCCCATATCGCCTACATCAAAATAATTTTCAATGTCATATTTGCCCGCAAAGTTTCTGCATTGCTTTGTCTGCTCGGCTGCTTTAATATCCTTATTAGGTACAAAGTGGTCCATAACCATCGCAATTTTTTTATTATCAAAAACGCTGTCAAAACCGACTTTATTAAATTCATTAATCGCAACAGGAGTTGTAATATCATTACCCAACACTAAGTTTAATTTAGTTTTGATTAACTGTCCTGCTTCTACAGATTCCAGTCCGGCACCGGCGGCTAAAATCTTTTGAGTCATTGTCATTCCCATAGTCATTCTCCTATAAATTATTTTTCAATGCGGTTTACCGCTGCGAAAAGTGCTTTAATTGATGAAGTAATAATATCATTGTGAACACCTACGCCCCATTCGGTATTTCCGTTTTTATCGGTAATTCCGACATAAGAAACCGCTTTTGAGGTTGAACCTTTTTCAAGAGCGTGTTCAGTATATGTAAGGTCAGCAATTTCAATTCCGATTTCCTGTTTAAGCGCATTGCTTACAGCGTCAAGTCTTCCGTTACCCTCGGCGGCGAGAATTTTTGTTTCACCGTCAATAACAACGCTTAAAACCGCCTTGAATTTTTCATCTTCAAGTCTTGAAAAATGTGCGTCAACATATTCAATCGGTGTATTAATATTAATGAAATTCTCATTGAATGCGTCAAAAATTTCATTAACAAGCAATTCTCTATGTTGTTTATCGGAAATATCCTTAATAAAGTAGCTTAACTTCTCGCAAAATGCTTTCGGCAAAGTATAACCGTAATTCTGCTCAAGCACATAACCGATACCGCCTTTACCCGACTGCGAATTGATTCTGATAACATCTGTTTCATATTTTCTTCCGACATCGTTAGGGTCAATAGGAAGATAAGGAACTGTCCATGTATCAAGCTTTTTATCTTCACGCCAATGCATACCTTTTGCAATAGCGTCTTGATGAGAGCCTGAAAAAGCGGCAAACACAAGCGCGCCCGAATACGGTGAACGCTCGTAAACATGCATTCTCGTCACTCGCTCATAAACATCGCAGATTTCTGACATATTTGAGAAATCAAGTTTTGGGTCAACACCGTGTGTATACATATTCATACCAAGAGTGATAATATCAACATTACCGGTTCTCTCGCCGTTGCCGAAAAGCGTTCCTTCAACTCTGTCAGCGCCTGCCAAAAGTCCAAGCTCTGTATCAGCAACACCGCAGCCGCGGTCATTATGCGGATGAAGTGAAATATCGACAAACTCGCGATATTTAATATTTTTAGACATATATTCAATCTGATTTGCATAAACATGCGGCAATGATAACTCAACAGTAACAGGAAGATTAAGAATAACTCTGTTCTCGGCGCTCGGTTTTAAAACATCGAGAACCGCATTTGAAATTTCAAGAGCAAATTCAGGCTCTGTTCCCGTAAATGATTCAGGAGAATACTCAAATCTGAAGTTACTGCCGTATTCTTTTTGTAACTTAACAATTAACTCTGCGCCTTTAACCGCAATATCAATAATTTCTTCTTTAGACTTTTTAAAAACCTGCTCGCGCTGTGCATAAGAAGTTGAATTGTAAAAATGAACAATTGCATTTTTGCAGCCCTCAAGGCTTTCAAATGTTTTCTTTATGATATGCTCTCTCGCCTGAGTAAGCACCTGAACTGTAACATCGTCAGGGATTCTGTCTTCTTCAATAAGTCTTCTTAAAAAGTTATACTCTGTTTCGCTTGCAGCAGGGAAACCTACTTCAATTTCTTTAAAACCGATTTTAACAAGCAAATCAAAAAACTCAAGCTTTTCTTCTATGCTCATAGGAATGATAAGCGACTGATTTCCGTCGCGAAGGTCAACCGAACACCAAGTCGGAGCCTTTTCAATATACTCTTTTTTAGTCCACTCATAATCACTCATAGGAGGATTAAAATACTGTCTTTGGTATTTGTTTGCGTTTTTCATTTTTAAAATCAAATCCTTTCAAAAATTTGCGCAAAAATCTGCTAAACTTAAGTGGTTTTAATTTGTAATAAAAAAACAAAAAGTCTTCGTCTTTTCTGTTACAAAAAGACGAAGACTGTAATAGCTAATTAATCTCCGCGGTACCACTTTTTTTGACTTGAAACAAGTCCGCTCATTCAGCACAATTTTATGCTTACTTCCTGTAACGGTGAAGCTCCGTCTTTCCTACTAAAGTAAAACTCTTTCAGTCTGCCGCTCAAGGGAGAGACTTGGTTTACAGCACAACGTTGCCTTTCATCAACCGGCAACTTTCTGAAGATGCGTTATCCGTAACCTTTAACCCTATCAACGCGTTTAGTTTTATAATTTCTTCTATTTTACTATAATAATTTTGATTTGTCAACTGTTTAAGTTTCTAAAAAAGCAAGTTAAAAACCTGATAATTTTGTTTTTTTTGACGATTTTGACGTTTTTTACTTACATATACACATTTTATGTTATAATTATAAAGTATAAAATCAACTATACAACAAATAGGAAGTGCATAATAATGAGTACCAAAAAATTATTTGTTAAGGAAATACTTGATTCTCTTGTAGTATTTAAAAACCTTAAATACGATCCTTGTCTTCATTCGCTTTATCATATATTTGATGAAAACTCAAATATTATCAAGTGTTACGGCGACTTTATAGGCGGATTGATTAAATCCAATCTTAACCTTACAGAATATATAAAGGAAAAGGTTTTCAGCGATGAAAATATTTTAACCGAGCTTGTTTCGAGCAATAAAGATATTTCATTAATTACACCTCAGGCTAAAACCGAGCTTGATAATCTTTATGAAATATCAACCCTTAAAAAAGATGATTTTTCAGAAAAAATACAACAGAACTTTTCAATTTTTCCCTCAAGCGGTGAAAATTTTACAGATGAGTATTTTGAAAGGATTAAAAATATAAACAAACTCGGCTTTGGTATTTTTGCCGATAATCATGTCTTTACAGTAAGTAATGACGGTACTCTAAAGCCTGTTGAAAGCTTTAATATAAGACCGCTTTCCGAAATGTACAATTATGAACGCGAACGCAAAAAAATCATTGATAACACCCAAGCGCTGGTCGACGGAAAGCCTTGCTGTAATGTACTGCTTTACGGTGATGCCGGCACAGGAAAATCCAGTTCGATAAAAGCTATTGCAAATGAATTTTTCAAAGAGGGATTGCGCCTTATCGAGCTTAATAAAACACAAATTACTCTTATTCCTAATATTGTTGCAAAGGTTGCAAATAATCCGCTTAAATTTATTATATTCATTGATGATGTCACCTTTTCAACCGAAGACCCTGATTTTTGCGCATTGAAAACCATTCTCGACGGCGACTCAAAGGGTATCAGTGATAACATTGCGGTTTATGTGACAAGTAACCACCGTCATCTTATTAAGGAAACCGCTTCCGAGCGAAACGGTGATCTTATGCATGCAACTGATAATATACAGGGTATTTTAGGACTTACAGCGCGTTTTGGTCTTACTATTACATATTTACGCCCTGAAAAGAAAGTTTTTGAAGAAATAATAACATCAATGGCAAAGGAAAAAGGCATTGAATGTGATGAAAACCAGTTAATTATCCGAGCTGAAGCATTTGCAACTCGAAACGGAGGAAGAACTCCGAGATGTGCAAAACAGTTTATTGATTTGGTGTATTCGGGAGTAGAAAAGATATAGTAAAATCTAAAGCTCTTTTAATATGCCTGTTTACACAGGCAGTACCTTTGTCTTGTCACAAAGGTACAAAAAGACATTTAAGGGAGCACCCTTAAAAATCCCCTTAAATAAATATGTTTGCATAGTCGTTGAAGTTTATAGCGTTTTCTCCTGCTTTTTTCGTCGTCTGCCCTGATTCCGTCATTATGACAAATACCTGATAAACGCACATCCTTGCTGACATTCGTCATAATGACTTTATTCATTGATACAAAAAGGTCGACCGTGTGTCGACCTTTTTATATTATTGATAGTGATATTTACATTTGTAGGGTGTGGCATCCTTGACACACCGTAGATTTCTAACTCAAAAATCTTTCTTGATAACAGTTCGCTCAAAAAAGATTTTTTGTTATTTTTCCAAAAAAATCATAAAAACTATTGACTTTTACAATGCACTGTGTTATTATGCTAAAGTGCTAAAGTAAATTTTAGAAGGAAGATATTAATATATGAATTTATTTGAAAATGAAGGTGCGCATTTACTTATTGATGCATTTAAACACCTTGATAACGAAGAAGAACTCAAAAATTTTCTTACAGACTTGCTCACAACAAAAGAATTACTTGATATGTCACAGCGTATGCAAGTAGCTTCACTTTTGCGTCAAGGTATGGTTTACTCAAAGATTGCCGAAATAACAGGTGCTTCTACTGCTACCATCAGCAGAGTAAGCCGCTGTTACTCATACGGCGAAAACGGATATAAAGCAGTATTTGACAAATTAGAAAAATAATTTTTAAGGGGATTTTATTCAAAATGAAATTTGATGAAAATATTTTAAACACCTGCGAAAAAGCAATTTTTGAACTTCGCGGATTATTTAAAAAGTACGGCTACGAACAATATAAAGTTAATAAGTTTGAAGAATATGACCTTTATGTTAAAAACAAAAGCTTCCTTGTAAACGAAAATGTTTTAACATTTACCGATACAAACGGTAAGCTTATGGCATTAAAGCCGGATGTTACTCTTTCAATTATTAAAAATACCAAAGATGATGAAAAACTTAAAAAGGTTTATTATAACGAAGTAGTTTACCGCCCGAATGATGAAAACGGATTTCGGGAGATTAACCAAACGGGACTTGAATGTATCGGCGAGGTTGATACAAACTCAGTTTGCGAGGTTATTACTATTGCAATCGAAAGCTTAAAAACTTTGAGCGAAAACTACCTTTTAAACATTTCACATAACGGCTTTATTTCAGGCGTTTTATCTGAGATTGATACCAAAAGTGATATCACAGATGAAATTATAAATGCAGTTTCTCAAAAGAATACCACTGTTGTTTCAGATATTTGCAAGGCAAATAATATTGATGAAAAAATCAAAGATATTCTAACAAACCTTTGCCTTATTTATGAACCTATTGATAAAGCTATAAGCAGTATAAAACCGCTTATTCTAAACGAGCAAATGCAAAACGCTTTTGATGAGCTTTGCGAGATAAACGATAAATTAAAAGCTGAAAATAAAAATGACCATGTTATGATTGATTTTTCAATCGAAAATGATATGAATTATTATAACGGAATAATTTTTAACGGCTTTATCGACGAGGTTGCCGAGAGTATTCTCGCCGGCGGCAGATATGACCACCTTGTTCATAAAATGGGCAAAAACAAAAGCGCTATCGGCTTTGCGGTTTATCTTGACTTATTAGAGCGTGTTGATGAAAATTCAAAATCAGATGACGATAATGAATACATAAATGTTGCTCTTCCAAAAGGCAGACTCGGCGAAAAAGCTTATTCGATTTTTGAAAAATCAGGTTATGAATGTCCTGCAATTTACGATAAGGGCAGAAAGCTGATTTTTGAAAACACAGAGAAAAAAGTCCGCTATTTTTGGGTTAAACCTTCAGATGTTGCAATTTATGTTGAAAAAGGAGCAGCCGATGTCGGAATTGTAGGAAAAGATATTTTGCTTGAACAGGATTCTGATGTTTACGAAATGTTAGACTTAAAGCTCGGCAAATGCAGAATGGCGGTCGCCGCTAAAAAAGACTTTACCGATAACCATGAAAAAACATTGGTTGTAGCAACAAAGTTTCCTAATATTGCAAAGAAATATTACAATTCCATCAGCCGTCAGATTGATATAATTAAACTTAACGGCTCTATTGAAATAGCTCCGCTGCTTGGCCTTTCAGATGTAATTGTTGATATCGTTGAAACAGGCAAAACGTTACTTGAAAATGATTTAAAACCGTATGAAACAATTGTTGAAATCAGCGCAAGACTGATTTCAAACAAATCAAGTTATAAATTTAAAAACAAAAGAATTACCGAGCTTCGTGAAGAAGTTGCAAAAATTCTTGAAGAGGATTAAATTATGATAAAAATAATTGATTTTAATAATGTTAATAAAGATGACCTTTTTATCAGAAGCGATAATAAAACAGGCGTTGCCGAAACAGTTACGGAAATTATTGAAAAAGTTAAATCCGAAGGCGATAACGCTTTGCGCTTTTACAGTGAAAAGTTTGACAGCGTTAAATTAGATTCATTGGAGGTTAGCGACGATGAATTTAAAGAAGCTTTTAATATTGTTGATAAAGACTTTATCGAAGTGCTGAAAAAAGCAAGCGAAAACATTCGCAGCTTTCACTCAAAACAGGTAAGACAAAGCTTTATCAGCACTGAAAAAGAAGGAGTTATCTGCGGTCAGCGAATTATTCCGATTGAAAAAGTCGGACTTTATGTTCCGGGCGGTACGGCGGCCTATCCTTCATCTGTTTTAATGAACTGTATACCGGCTAAAATCGCAGGCTGCAAAAAAATCGTTATGGTTACACCGCCTAAAAAAGACGGAAAAGTAAATCCAAATATTTTGGTTGCCGCTTCGCTTGCAGGCGTTGATAAAGTTTATAAAATCGGCGGCGCTCAAGCAATAGCCGCTTTAGCTTACGGAACCGAAAGCGTTATGGCAGTTGATAAAATTGTAGGTCCGGGAAATGCATTTGTCGCCGAGGCAAAAAAACAGGTTTTCGGCAGGGTTGCAATAGATATGATTGCAGGGCCTAGCGAAATCTTGGTTATTGCAGATAAAACAAACAATCCGCGTCATATTGCGGCTGACCTTTTATCACAGGCAGAGCATGACAAAATGGCAACTGCTGTTTTAATCACCGATGATAAAGATTTTGCTTCAAAGGTATCCGCACAGCTTGAAGAGCAAATTCCGTTGCTTTCAAGAAGTGAAATTGCAAGAACATCTATTGATAACAACGGCAAAATCATAATTGCCGACGACCTTTATAAAGCAGTTGAAATTTCAAATGAATTAGCTCCGGAACACCTTGAAATCTGCACCGATAACCCATTTGACTATCTTAATAAAGTAACAAATGCCGGCTCGGTATTTTTAGGAAAAAACTGTCCCGAAGCTTTGGGCGACTATTTTGCAGGGCCTAACCACACATTACCTACAAGCGGTACCGCTAAATTTTCAAGTCCGCTTTCGGTTGATGATTTTGTTAAAAAATCACAGTATACCTATTTTACCGCTGACGCTTTGAAAGCGGTAGCTGATGATGTTGCGCTATTTGCCGATACCGAGGGGTTGACTGCACACGCAAAAAGTGTTACTGTAAGAGGCGAAGACAAATGAGCAAGTTTTTAGTTGAAAAACTTCAAAGTTTAGAAGAATATGTCCCGGGTGAACAGCCTAAAGATAAAAAGTATATAAAATTAAACACAAACGAGTCACCTTTTGAGCCGTCGGAAAGCACTGTAAAAGCTGCTGATAATTCAGTTGTTTCAGACTTAAAGCTTTACTGTGACCCTGAATGTTCGGCGCTTACAAAAGCATTTTGCTCAGTTTATGATATAAAACCTGAAAATGTTATTTTCGGAAACGGCTCTGATGAAATTTTAAACTATTGTTTTTACGGCTTTTGTTCAAAAGATAATCCGGTTATATTTCCCGATATAACTTACGGTTTTTACAGAGTTTTCGGTGACCTTTACAATATTGATTACACCGAAATACCGCTTGATAAAGATTTTAAAATCAATCCATCGGATTATATCGGCAAAAACAAGAACATTGTTATTGCAAACCCAAACGCTCCTACCGGAATTGAACTCGGAATTGATATAATCGAACAGATTGTTGATTCTAACCCGGATAATATAGTGGTTGTTGACGAGGCTTATATAGATTTCGGCGGCAGGAGCGCTTACAAGCTGACCGAAAAATATAAAAACCTTATTGTAACAGGTACTTTCTCAAAATCGCGTTCATTAGCCGGAGCCAGACTCGGCTTTGCTATTGCCGATAAAGAGCTTATAAAAGACCTTAACAAAATTAAGTTTTCAACAAATCCTTACAACATTAACAGTCTTACTCAAAGAATAGGCACAGCGGCTCTTAATGACAATGATTATTATATGAAAAACTGTAAAAAAATCATTGAAAACCGCAAATTCACAACCGATAATTTAGAAAAGCTCGGCTTTAGTGTATTGCCTTCAAAAGCAAACTTTGTTTTTGCAAAGCATAATGATTTAAGCGGCGAATACTTATACAATTCTTTAAGAGAAAAAGGAATTTTGGTCCGTCATTTCTGCAGCGAGAGAATAAAAGATTACTTACGAATTACAATCGGCACAAAAGAAGAAATGCAGGCCTTAATTACTGCTTTAAAAACAATTACGAGGTGAAAATATGAGAGAAACAAAATTAACCCGCAAAACAGGTGAAACAGATATTTCGGTTTATCTTAACCTTGACGGAAGCGGTAAATCGAACATCAATTCAGGAAATGGCTTTTTTGACCATATGCTGACTCTTTTTGCAAAGCACGCAAAATTCGACTTAAATGTTGAATGTAAAGGCGATACTTATGTAGATTTTCACCACAGCGCCGAAGATATCGGCATTGTACTCGGCGATGCATTTGCTCAAAGCATCAATGATATGACAGGTATAACAAGATATGCAGATACCACCTTGCCTATGGATGAATCGCTGATTTTAACTGCAGTTGATATATCGGGAAGAGGTTATTTGAATTTTGACCTTAATATTCCCACCGAAAAAATCGGAGATTTTGATACCGAGTTAGTTGAAGAATTTTTTATGGCATTTACACGCCGTGCAAATATAACTCTTCATATCAAACAGCTATACGGCAGTAATGCTCATCATATTGTTGAGGGTACTTTTAAGTCATTTGCCAGAACAATGAGAAAAGCTGTTTCGATTGATGAAAAATTCAAAAATGAAATTCCTTCAACAAAAGGTTTTTTATAAAAACATAAATCACATCTAAGGAGTCCAATAAATGATTGCAATTATTGATTACGGCGTCGGAAACCTTTTTTCTCTTAAAAGCTCATTTGAACGCATCGGCGCCGACATCATTGTCACAGGTGATAAAGAGAAAATCAAGTCTGCCGAAAAATTAATTTTACCGGGTGTCGGTGCGTTTAAAGACGCTGCTGATAAATTAAAACAAAACGGACTTGATGAACTTATTAAAAGCGAAGCAAAAAGCGGAAAATATATGCTCGGAATTTGCCTAGGAATGCAAATGCTTTTTGATAAAAGCTATGAATACGGCGAGCATGACGGACTTGGACTTATAACCGGCAAGGTTAAGCCGATTATCGCGCCAAAAGAGTTCAAAATTCCGCATATCGGCTGGAATTCACTCACCTTTAAAAACGGAAAAAGCCCTATTTTCAAATATATTAATGAGGGTGATTATGTTTATTTTGTTCATTCATATTTTGCAGATGAATGTGAAAAAAATCAGATTGCCGTAACCGATTATTCAAAACCGCTAACCGCTGCGGTGCAAAATGAAAATGTATTTGGAACACAATTTCACCCTGAAAAAAGCGGCGAGGTCGGTTTGAAAATTTTAAAGGCATTTAATGAACTCTAAGGAGATTTAAACATGAATATTTTCCCTGCGATTGACTTGATAAACGGTCAGGCAGTACGCCTCAAAAAAGGCGATTACAATCAAAAAACAGTATATAATTCCGACCCTGTTGCGGTTGCACGCAGTTTTTTTGACTGCGGTGCAAAATACCTGCATTTAGTTGATCTCGACGGTGCAAAAAGCGGTAAAACCGACAATTTTGAAACAATAAAAAACATTGTTGATAAAAGCGGACTATTAGTTGAAGTCGGCGGCGGAATCAGAAATGAAGAAACCGTTAAAAAGTATCTTGATACAGGCGTTATGCGTGTTATCATCGGCACAGCGGCAATTACCGACCCTGAATTTTTAGACACGGTTGTAAAAAAATACGGTGAAAAAATTGCGGTCGGTGTCGATATAAAAGACGGAAAAGTTGCCATAAAAGGCTGGACTCAAACCGCTGACTATACTTGTGAAGAGTTTATTGAAAAAATGCAGAAAATCGGTGTTAAAACAATTATCTGCACAGATATTTCAAAAGACGGTATGATGAGCGGAACAAATTTAGCTCTTTATAAATCGTTGTCTAAAAAATTCTCAATCGACCTTGTAGCATCAGGCGGCATTTCATCAATTAAAGATGTTGAAGAGTTAAAGAAAATGAACCTTTACGGAGCAATTTTAGGCAAAGCGCTTTATACAGGCGGTATCGATTTAAAAGAAGCGATTAGAATTTCAAAGGAGTAAAAATGATTACTAAAAGAATTATTCCCTGCCTTGATGTTAAAGACGGCAGAGTAGTTAAAGGAACAAACTTTTTAAATTTAGCTGACGTTTCTTCACCTGTAAAGCTCGCTGAGTTTTACACTGACAGCGGCGCTGATGAACTTGTTTTCTATGACATAACCGCATCATCAGACGGCAGAAAGCTTTTCACCGATATTTTGGTTGAAACCGCACGCAAGGTTTTTATACCGCTTACGGTAGGCGGAGGAATTAACTCTCTTGACGATTTTGAACGCGTTTTATCCTGCGGAGCAGATAAAGTAAGCGTAAATTCCGGTGCTATCAGAAATCCTGATTTAATAGCTCAAGCGGCAAAAAAATACGGCGACCAATGCGTTGTACTTTCGGCCGATATAAAAAGAGTAGGCGGTGAATACCGCGTTTTTGCTAAAGGCGGCCGCGAAGACACAGGAATGGAGGCTATTGAATGGATTAAACGCTGTGTCGGAAACGGCGCTGGTGAAGTGGTTGTAAACAGCATTGACACAGACGGTGTTAAGGGCGGTTTTGACATTCCTATGTTAAAAGCGGTTTTAGACGCTGTTAATGTTCCTGTTATCGCTTCAGGCGGTGCCGGCAAGGTTCAAGACTTTATTGAGTTATTCAAAGAGCTTCCTACTATTGACGCAGGACTTGCAGCTTCGGTTTTTCATTTTGGCGAAATTGATATTAAAGAGCTTAAAAAAGTTTTAAGAGCTAATGATATACCATCAAGAATATAAGGAGAATTTATAATGGTTACTATTGATGATTTAAAATTTGATGAAAAAGGTCTTATTCCGGCAGTTGTTGTTGACGCTGACTCTAAAAAAGTTTTAACAGTTGCTTATATGAACCGCGAAAGCTTGGAAATCAGTATTAAAGAGAAAAAGACTTGTTTTTGGTCGCGTTCAAGACAAGAATTATGGAGAAAAGGTGAAACATCAGGCAACTATCAGCATATTGTAAGCATCACCTCTGATTGCGATAACGATGCACTTACAGTTATGGTTAAAAAAGACGGTCCTGCCTGTCATCTCGGAACCGACTCATGCTTTAACAATCTACTGTTTAAAAACGACGAACTTGAAGAATTCTCTGTTGAGGGACTTTATGAATTATTAAAGGGAAGAAAAGAAAACCCACAGGAGGGTTCTTATACCACATACCTTTTTGAAAAAGGTATTGATAAGATACTTAAAAAAGTCGGAGAAGAATGTACAGAAGTTATCATCGCAGGTAAAGCGGATGATAAACCTGAAACTATTTATGAAATTGCCGACCTTGCTTATCACACATTGGTATTGATGGTAGAAATGGGTATTTCGGTTGAAGAAATCAAATCAGAATTAGCTTCCCGCCATGTTATAAATCATAAGGTAAAGCAGGAGAAAATGACAAAGTGATTTATCCTTTTGATTTTCATACCCATTCAAACTACTGTGACGGCAAAGACACATTGGAAAACATGGTAAAAGCAGCAGTTTCATATAATATGAAAGCTATTGGGTTTTCAGGTCATTCCTATACAGATTTTGATAAAAGCTATTGTATGAGCCTTGAAAATTCAGATAAATATTTTTCAAAAATCAAGCTTTTGAAAGAAAAATATAAGGGTAAAATCGAAATTTACTGCGGTATTGAAAAAGATTATTATTCTGAAATAATAACAGATAATTTTGATTATGTAATCGGCTCGGTACACTATTGTAAATTCAATGAAAAATATATTGACATTGATTTAAGCCCTCAAGCTTTCAAAAACTCCGCTGAAGAATACTACGGCGGTGATTACTATAAATTCTGCTGTGATTATTATAAAAATGTTGCTGATATTTACAATAAAACTCATTGTGATATAATCGGTCATTTTGACCTGATTACAAAGTTTAATGAATGCAATGTTTTTTTCGATGAAACAGATAAAAGGTATATTGATACGGCGATAAACACCGTTGATGCTCTGCTTGAACAGGATGTCATTTTCGAGGTTAACACAGGCGCTATATCACGCGGTTATAAAACAATGCCATATCCTTCGTTATTTATTTTAAAACGCATTTTTGAAAAAGGCGGAGATGTAATTTTATCAGGCGATACACATTCAGCAAAAACACTGATGTTCGGATTTGATAAAGCGATTGATTATATTAAAAGCATAGGGTTTAATTCAATCAAAGCCTTCGGAGAAAACGGATTTTATGATATAAACATATAAAAAAACTGACTTCAAAATTTGAAGTCAGTTTTTATTTTTTGAGTAAATTTTTTAAACTGTTAATCCCTTGCCGATTACCATCGGGAATGAACGGCAACCCATAAGCGTTCTTCCCTCTTTAAACTCAACATTCTTATCTGCAACCACATGGTCAAGCTGAGTATTGTTTCCGATAATACCCGACTGCATAATAATACAGTTTTCGACTCTTGCGCCCTTACCGATTTTAACGCCGCGGAAGATGATTGAATTTTTAACCTCACCTTCAATAACGCAGCCTTCAGCGATAAGTGAATTTTCAACCTTTGAATCAAAACCGTATTTTGTAGGCATTTCATCACGCAATTTTGTGTAAACAGGATTTTCAGAATCAAATATTGCTTTTCGAATATCTTTATCAAGTAAATCCATATTTGCGTCAAAGAAGTCCTGAACACAGTTAATCATTTTAGCATAGGTTTTAACTTCAAAGCAATTGATTTTCAACTTATTTGCTTTTCTGTCAAAAATATCAGCAGTAAAATCAGTATAATTATGTGTCATTGCTTCTTTAACAAGTGAAATGAGCAATTCTTTTGAAATAACAAATGTTTCTAAATAAGAATTTTTATCTTTTACAGGAGCGTCGCTTTTAAAGCCGGTAGCCAATCCGTCTTTAATCTTAATATAAGAGCTTGTTTTAATATTCTTCTTATAAGCAACTGTAATATCAGCGCCGCTTTCAATATGGTTATCTACCATATCCTCTATTGAAAAAGATGTTACAACATTTGAATTTGATAATGCAACATATTCTTCATTTGATCTTTCAAGATAATCAAGAGCGCCGTTAAGTGCGTCGATTTTTCCTTTATAGACAACTGCATTTGTAGACGAATAAGGTGAAAGCATAAATAAGCCGCCGTTTTTTCTGGCTAAGTCCCAAGGTCTGCCGCTTCCGATGTGGTCAGCCAAAGATTTAAAATTCTCTTTGGTTACAAGACCTACTTTAGAGATGCCTGAATTTACAAAAGCCGAAAGTGAAAAGTCGATAAGACGGTATCTTCCTCCGAAAGGCACAGATCCGATTGCTCTTATAGAAGTAAGCTCATTCAAATAAGAATCATTTGTATTACAAAAAATTATTCCCATTACATTTTTATTAATCATATCTTCTCTCTCCTTTCTTATGCCTCTACCATTTCTTTCGGTGCTACAACAGTATTTTCTTTTACAACATAGTTAGGACCGATTGTTGTAATTCCCCAATTCTCAATATTGTTTTTAAATTCTTCAGGGCTGTCGCCTACTTTAGCGCCCTGCTCAATAACAGCATCCTGAGCAACAATTGCGTATTTTACAACCGCGCCTTTTTTGACTTTAGCGCCAGGCATTATTACCGAATAACTGATTTCAGCGCCCTTTTCAACCTCGGCACCTGAGAATATAACAGAGTCGAAAACATCGCCTGAAATTTCACAACCGTCTGCAATAAGCGAGTTTTGTATTTTTGCGCCTTTTGCAACAAAATGAGGCGGT
Organism: Acutalibacteraceae bacterium; assembly: GCA_051877275.1. Classification (GTDB taxonomy): domain Bacteria; phylum Bacillota; class Clostridia; order Oscillospirales; family Acutalibacteraceae; genus RUG11462. Next base: position 20,536 of record JBJEIS010000187.1, read on the forward strand.
AATGCTCTGTTTCTTGCGTAAATCTTCCAATTCTTATCATCAAGATCCAAAGGAATATTAGGATTAAGAATATCCATATTTGCATCCCAAAGACTGTCTATTGTTCCAACGTCTTTCCAATAGCCGTCAAACTCATAAGCAAATAGTCTTTTATTATCATTGAGCATTGCAGGAATGATATTTTTACCGAAGTCATTTGAAGAAGTCTTATCCTCTTCATCTGCAATAAGATATTTTTTTAATTCATCCCAATTAAATATGTAAACGCCCATTGACGCTTTATTTGATTTCGGATTTGCCGGCTTTTCTTCAAACTCATAAACACTGTTATCATCATTTGTGTTCATAATTCCGAAACGCGAAGCCTCCTCAAAAGGCACATTCATTACTGCAATTGTGCAGGCAGCATCATTATCTTTATGATACTGAATCATTTTAGAATAATCCATTTTATAAATATGATCTCCCGAAAGGATAAGCACATATTTCGGGTCATAATTTTCAATATACGGAATATTCTGATATATCGCATTTGCGGTACCTTTATACCAGTCAGTGCCGATTTTCTTCTGGTAAGGCGGTAAAATTCTGACACCGCCGTTCATTCTGTCAAGGTCCCAAGGAGCACCCGAGCCGATATAGCTGTTTAACTCAAGCGGCTGATACTGGGTTAAAACACCGACTGTTTCAATACCTGAATTAATGCAGTTTGAAAGTGGGAAATCAATTATTCTATATTTTCCGCCAAAAGGAATGGCAGGTTTAGCAACCTTTCTTGTCAAGACGCCCAAGCGGCTGCCTTCACCTCCGGCAAGAAGCATAGCAACGCATTCTGTCTTTCTTTTCATTAAAAAAATCTCCTTTCAATAATTCTCTTTGTAAATCAATTTATTTTTTCGCTTCTTTTTTAGCGGTAGTTTTTACAGTAGTTTTTCTTTTGCGTGCAGTAGCTGTTTTTTCAAGATACATTGCCGAAAGCGGCGGAATATCAAGTTCAATTGAATAATCAAATCCATGCATAGGCTTTGCAACTGCTTTATATGAGGTAGCTTTAGCCAAGCCTTCGCCGCCGTATTGCACATCATCAGTATTTAAAACAACCTTATATGTTCCTTTTTGCGGAACACCGATTCTGTATTTTTCACGGTGAACAGGAACAAAATTGCAAACAGTAATAATTTCTTTGCCTTTATTATCAATTCTTCTGAAAGCGATAACGCTTTGTGTATTGTCGTCAGCAACAATCCACGAAAAACCTTCCCATGAGTAATCATTCTGCCAAAATGCAGGTGTGTTTTTATAAAACTCATTAAGATCTTTCACAAAATTTTTGGTTTGTTTATGAATATCATAATCAAGCAACATCCAATCAAGCTGCTGCTCATAATTCCACTCAATAAACTGTGCAAACTCCTGCCCCATAAATATAAGCTTTTTACCCGGATGAGCCATTGTATAAGCAAAAAACGTTCTTAAATTCTTAAACTTATCATGATAAAGTCCCGGCATTTTATTTATAAGTGAACATTTTCCGTGAACAACCTCATCATGAGAAATAGGCAATATAAAGTTCTCGGAAAAAGCGTAGAAAAAGCTGAAAGTTAATTTATTGTGATTATCTTTTCTGAAAAGCGGATCAAGCGACATATATGAAAGCATATCGTTCATCCAGCCCATATTCCATTTAAAGTTAAATCCAAGTCCGCCTGATTCACCAGGCTTTGTAACATTCGGCCAAGCGGTAGATTCTTCCGCTATCATCATAATACCCGGAAATTCGCTTAAAATTGATTTATTAAGCGTTCTAAAAAATTCAATAGCCTCTAAATTCTCATTTCCGCCGTATTTATTCGCCAACCATTCGCCGTCCTGACGGCTGTAATCAAGATAAAGCATAGATGAAACAGCGTCAACGCGAAGTCCGTCAATATGATACTCTTTAATCCAATAATAAGCATTAGAAACAAGGAAAGAAATCACTTCTCTTCTTCCCCAATCGAACACCATTGTGCCCCATTCTTTCATTTCGCCCTTCTGCCACTCCTTGTATTCATAACAAGGCTCGCCGTCGAAGTAACGCAATCCGTGGGCATCACGAGGAAAATGAGCCGGAACCCAGTCCATAATTACACCGAGACCTTTTTCATGACAAATATCTACAAATTTCATAAAATCTTTCGGTGTACCGTAGCGCGAAGTCGGCGCATAATATCCTGTAACCTGATATCCCCAAGAACCGTCATAAGGGTGCTCAAGCACAGGCATAAGCTCAATATGAGTATATCCCATCTCAATACAGTAATCTGATATCTCTTCACCGAGCTTTACATAGTCAAAGCATTCGCCGTCATCATATTTTTTCCACGAACCCAAATGAACCTCATAAATATTGATAGGGGAATTTAAAATATCAGTTTTAGCACGTTTTTGAATAAATTCATTATCATGCCACTCATAGCCGCTGATATCATAAACTTTTGAAGCATTATCAGGTCTTGTTTCAGAATGAAAAGCATATGGGTCTGCTTTGTAAAGTTTACTGCCGTCCTTTGCGGTTATGCAATATTTATAAGAAGCATATTGCTCAATTCCTTTTACAAAGCAAACATAAACCTCTTTATCATCAGAATTATCCATAATATCTACGGTTTCATCCCAATTATTAAAATCGCCGACAACCGATACCGAAACAGCATTCGGCGCCCATACTCTGAATATAACACCCTTTTCACCGTCTTTTTCTGCAAAATGAGCACCGAGATATTCATATGCTCTGTTAGATGTTCCCTGATGAAAATAATAAGGCGCCAAATCTCCCTTAGTTTTACTATCATTCACTTTATTAACCAAAACTTAAATCCTCCAAAAATATTCACATTTCTACTTTGTTATATTATACCAAATCAAGTGTTTAAAATCAATGCTTTTTTGGCAAAAATACATAAATTATATATTTTAACCAAAGTATGTACCGTTTTATAGTGCAATAATACCAAACAATATATGTTAATAATGATTTTCCGTACAAAGCTCTTTATAAAGATTATTAAACTCGTCTGCATTTTATAACTAATCTGCTTAAAAAACAAGCATATTAATTATAAACCAAATTTAAGTCGAATTCAATAATAAACAGTTGGAAAATGAGTTATTTTTTTCAATAAAGGCAAACAGCCTTTGCGAAATAAACGCAAAGGCTGTTTTATAATAAATTATTTACTTTAAAATAAACTCACAATAAATCGGGATTTGTTTTTTATTTTTAATATATTCTGTTTTTATTCTGTATGTTCCCGATTCTAACTTATAATTATCAATCGAATACTCAATCTCTTTTCTTTCATTTTTAGAAAGCTTAATTAAAGGCAAATCAAACAGAACTTCACTTTCGGGTTTAACCGATTCAAAATTTCCGTTAGTTTCTTTTTCAAGTTCAAAAGCATATCCTAAACCTATTTCTTCATCGCCGTTATTTTGCCAAATAGCGATAATTTTTTCGGTATTCAAAGGATAGCTTTCCTTTTCGGCGACTAAAGCCACACCGCTTTCATCGGTTGTATTTTCAATATTGGATTTTTTCCCGCTGTCAGATGAATTACAAGCCGCAGCCGTAATCATAATCACGATAAAAATTAAAATAGATAGTGTTTTTTTCATAATCGATTACTAATTCCCCAAAAAATAGTATAATGCCATAATATATAATTATGTAATAATTTTACAAATTTATTATACCAATACATAATTTATTTGTCAATGTGTTTTTTCTGAATACATTATTTAAACTTGTATATTGACAATATAATTGGGGTGTGTTATAATTTTTGTGTTATATATTAATAGATTAAGGAGATGTAATTTCAATGAAAAGAATTAAAACTGTTGAAACCCGCGACCTTAAAAAAAGCGTTAAAACAGGCGGCTGCGGCGAATGTCAGACTTCTTGTCAGTCTGCTTGCAAAACTTCTTGCGGCGTTGCTAACCAGAAATGTGAAAACGCTTCAAAATAAGTTTGAAGATTATTCTAAAAAGCTTTTATGCCGCCCTTAAAAGGCGGCATTTTTACTATTAAATTAAAGGAAAACAAAAATGGTACATCAATATAAATTAAATGGTTACAATATTGTTCTTGATACAAATTCAGGCAGCGTTCACTCAGTTGACGAAGTGGCTTATGATATAATTGCCGATTACAAAAACAAAAGTGAAGATGAAATAATTAAAAATATCACTGAAAAATACGGCGTTTCGGCAGATGAAGTCAAAGAATGTCTTGATGATGTCAAAACACTTGAAGGACAGGGCAAATTATATTCTGAAGATGAATATGAAAATTTGGCAATTGACTTTAAAAAGCGCAATACTGTTATAAAGGCGCTTTGCTTACATGTTGCTCATTCCTGCAACCTCAATTGCTCTTATTGTTTTGCCGCTCAAGGTAAATATCACGGACAAGACTCTTTGATGAGCTTTGAAACCGGAAAGCGTGCGCTCGACTTTCTAATTGAAAACTCGGGTACTCGAAAAAATCTTGAGGTTGATTTTTTCGGCGGCGAGCCTTTACTTAATTTTGATGTTGTAAAACAGCTGGTAAAATATGCACGCAGCATTGAAAAAGAAAAAAACAAAAACTTCCGTTTTACGCTTACTACAAACGGAATATTGATTGACGACGATGTTATCGACTTTTGCAATAAAGAGATGGATAATGTTGTTTTAAGTCTTGACGGACGAAAAGAGATTCACGACTATTTCAGAAAAGATTTAGGCGGAAACGGCAGTTATGACAGAATCGTCGGCAAATTTCAAAAGTTTGTTGAAAAACGCGGTGATAAAAGCTATTATATGCGCGGAACCTTTACTCATAATAATCCTGATTTTACAAATGACATATTTCACATGGCGGACCTTGGATTTAAAGATCTGAGTATGGAGCCTGTCGTCTGCGCGCCTAATGAGCCTTACGCTTTAACTGATGAAGATTTGCCGATTTTGCTTGAACAGTATGAGATATTAAGCAAAGAAATGATTAAGCGCAAAAAAGCCGGCAACGGATTTACTTTTTATCACTATATGCTTGATCTTACAAACGGTCCTTGTATTTATAAAAGAATTACAGGCTGCGGCTCGGGTACCGAATATATGGCGGTTACTCCTACCGGTGAACTTTATCCTTGTCACCAGTTTGTAGGTGATGAAAACTACAAGCTGGGCGACATTTGGACAGGCGTAACAAATCAAGCAAAGGTTGATGAATTTAAGCTTTGCAACGCTTATGCAAAAGAAGAATGTAAAGATTGCTTTGCCAGACTCTATTGCTCCGGCGGATGTGCTGCAAATGCATATCACGCAACAGGTAATATAAACGGCGTATATGAATACGGCTGTAAACTGTTCAAAAAGCGTATTGAATGTGCGATTATGATGAAAGTTGCCGAAGCAGAAGATGAATAATTTTTCAAAAACACCTATTGCTGACTTTATTAACGCTTATATAAAAAGTGATTTTTCACGGCTTCATATGCCGGGTCATAAAGGGCAAACAGATTTTGAGGCATTTGATATAACGGAAATTAAAGGCGCTGATTCACTTTATGAAGCGAACGGCATAATTGCCGAGTCCGAAGATATTGCCAGCAAAATTTTCGGTACTGACCATACATTCTATTCTACAGAAGGCTCTTCGCAATGCATTAAAGCTATGCTTTTTTTAGCGGTTACAGGCAGAAAAGAAAAAGATAAGCGACCTTTGGTGCTTGCTGCCAGAAATGTTCACAAAGCTTTTATACAGGCGGCGGCTTTAATTGATTTCGATGTTGAATGGTTAATGCCTGAAACAACCGACTCGATTTGTTCATGTACTGTTAGTGCAGATTATCTAAAGTCAAGGCTTTCGGCATTGCCAAAAAAGCCTTGTGCGGTTTACATAACATCTCCAGACTATCTCGGCAATATTGCCCAGATTAAGCAATTATCAGAAGTATGCAAAGAATTTAATATTCCGCTGCTTGTCGATAATGCACATGGCGCTTATTTAAAATTCGCAAACTTACACCCTATTGATTTAGGCGCTGATATGTGTTGTGATTCTGCACATAAAACTCTCCCCGTTCTTACGGGAGGCGCTTATTTACACATCAAAAACAAAGAATACATTAAAAGCGCAAGACTTGCGTTAGGGCTTTTCGGTTCGACCAGTCCTTCATATTTAACATTGCGTTCGCTGGACTTGGCAAATAAGTATATGTCTGAAGAAATTTCAGATGAGCTTAAAAAAACATTAATAAAGCTAAAAGATTTATTAGTTTACATAAATGAAATCGGCATAATCAACAAAAGCGCCGAACCTTTAAAGATTACACTTTCAGCACAAAGCATCGGTTACAGCGGATTTGAAATTGATAAAGCTTTAAGGGCAGAAAAAATCGAAAGCGAATATGCCGACGAAAATTTTGTTGTTTTAATGTTCAGCACAAAAAATTCAGATGAAGATTTCGACAGAATTAAAAAAGCATTAGGTGCCTTAAACCATCGCGAATCAATAAAAAACGTGAGTTTAAACCTGCCAAAGCCTAAACAAAAAACTACTATCAGAGAGGCTTATTTTTCAAAGCAGATTGAAATTGATGCGAACGGTGCCGAAAATAAAATCTGCGGTATTTCCTGTGTTTCCTGCCCGCCTGCAATACCGATTGCAATAAGCGGCGAACTGATTACCAAAGAACATATAAAACTATTTAAAAAATACGGTATAAAAAAAATAAATGTACTTGCATAAGTATTTGCAAGTACATTTTTTTATACATAATCAATTGTGATACTGCCCATATGACATTCACCGGTAATATTAATTGTTTTTTCACTGTTTTTACTTGTTGCTGATTGCTTTTTATTTATACTGCCCATGTGATTTTCAATACTTTCAAAAACAGTCCAATCACCGGGTATATGAATTGTCATTGAACCCATATGATTTTCGACATTTAAAACAGAACCGCCGGTATAATTCTCTGTATTCTCAAAGAAAACTTCGGTTGCTCCCATATGATTCTCAATATGCTCATTATTAAAATTTGACGCGTCAATGTACTTGGTTGTTTTGCCGCTAACCTTAAACTTAAAGCCCTTGTCTTTATCATAAACCTTTTCATCGCCAATCCATACATCCGAACCGCCGTTACCCTTCTTTTTCGGAAGAATAAGCGCTGAACCTATTGTAAAAAGCAATGCAATTAAAAGCACTGTCCAATTTGAAATAATATCGCCGCTTGGAAAGTTGAAAAGTCCTGCAATTTCTTTTTCAAAAAGCAGAAAAATAAATGCGAGCGGAAAGAATATATGCGAAATTCTTAATCTATAAAGTTCATTACCGAGAACTGCAACAAAAGCAACGCCTAAAATTATTTTTATAACAGGTATGCTGTCAATAATGCCAAGTCCCGAGCCTACTCCTTCCAAAATCAACAAAACAGCTATGCAAATTAAAACCAAACCCCAAAAAATGCTTTTTTTCTTCATTTTAAATCCCTCATCTCTTCTAATTTTTCTTTAAATACTTTAAAATACATTCTTGAAACAAAAACTTTTTTATAAGAATTTTTGAATCCGACCTCGCTTGCTCCTGCGATATTTTTATTTATATAACTTACCGCCGAACAATTAATAATACAGGATTTTGAAACACGAACAAAACTGCGTGGCAATAACTGCTCTAATTCATAAAGCTTATAATCCGAATAATACATATTTTTCAAAGTATGCGCCGCGGTTTTTCCGTCAGCAGTTTCAAAAAATAAAATATCGTTTCGATTGATAAAATAATCTGAATTATTATTATGTAAGACCAACTCGGCATTCTTATCAATAACATTACTTATAACATCTTGTAAAAGCTTTATTTCATCAGAAATACTTTTGCATTTAATTATAATTTCATCATTATTATCTTCATCAATCTCAATACGCAGCTTCATTTTCTCACCCCTTTGTCTGAATTATAAAATATATTTTTAAAAAAGTAAATAGTTTTTAACTAACAGGTTAATTTTTTAAAGTAAGTGGTTAATAAATACACCAAAGGCGCCAAAACCGCACCTTTTACGGTGCGGTTTTGGCAAAAAATAAGAAATATTAAGGAGATATATATCCGTTGTTTTTTATTTTACTGCTGCTGCCCAAACTTCAACTAAACTCTGATAGGAAGAGTCAATGTTACTGTAATTAGGATCGTTTTCCTTAAAAGCATTAGCAATGTACTGCAATGAACGAGTATTATTTGCAATATCATTTGAAGCGTAATCAGCATAATTAACCTTTGTTTCGCCGTCTTTGGTCACTTTCACATAACCTCGGCCGACAAATTCTCTTGTAATATTTCCGCTTGTAGTGCTCCAGCTTGTAGAGCTTTCTTTAATCTTAGTAATTGAACCGACAAATGTATTACCATTCTCGTAATAAAGCATCTGACCGTTTGAATCTATTCCGTCATATTTAACATCAATAAATTTAAATGTTGATTCAAGCGTTAATTCATCTTCTCCAATAAGATCTTTAGGTGCTATTAAAGTACCCATTTCAACAGTATAGCCTTCATCGATAAGCGTAGCAATTTTAGTTGCGTCTACCTGAGTATAGAAACGAATACCGTTTGTTATACTAAGTCTTATAGAAGCGCCGGATTTCATCTGTGCGCCGACTATAAACGGATCAGCGTCGCCTGTTTTTTCAAAAACAATATCATCAGGGTAGAAAGTACCTGAACTTGTTGTTACGAATTTGATTACTACAGGACCTGTTGTCTCAAGAGTAACACTATCAAGAGCAAACGGTTTATGTGATCCGTTTGAAACGCTTGTATCAAGAGCAGTTGCTACCTGAATGTCATTTATAAATACATTTACCTTTGCTCTGCCACTATAAGAACGGCAGTAAAGCGTCGGCGAATAAATACCGGCATCAAATGACTCTTTTGAAGTAAATGTAAGTGTTTGACCGGCTGAAAGACCTTTGATTTCCATTCCGGTATTATTATAATCATTAATAAAACCGTAAGTATGACCGTTTGTATCAATTGTAAAATCACTTGAACTGTCGCTGTAAAGAAAAACAAATTTTTGGCTTGTAATAGCAGCAGTAGTGGTAGTGGTAGTCGTTGTGGTGCTTGTAGTAGTTGTTGTAGCTTTAGTTGTCGTAGTAGTTGAACTTGTTGCAGAAGTAACCGTAGAAGTAGTCTCAAGCGGTTCGCCTGTCGCAGATTTCTGTTCAACATTAAAGCAGAAATGAACTGTTCTACAATCATTTTCTGTGCCTGATGTAAACTTAACCGCATAAATTAAAATTCCTGTTGTATCAACTGTTACATTTTCAGATTTAACCGTTTTGATACCGCCATCACCAGCCGCTGTCACAGAAGCTGTTTGAGCTAATGTTTCAACGCTGTTTCCGACATAAATATCATACGAAGCTTTTCCACTTGATACATCATAATAGGTATCTGTAATGTTATATGTGCCAGTAGGTATATCTGTAAATTTATAGTATACATAATCATCTACATTCAAACCTCTAACACCATGTGCACTATGTTGACCATTTGTATTTATATCGCAGTTTTCATGTTCAGAGGTTGAAACACTTAAACTTGAAGTAGTACCCCCACTGGTTGTTGCAGATGCTCCTGCATAAGCTCTTGTAGCGTCAAAATGTCTTGAAGTATATGAAGGAGCGTTCTGAGAAACAAATTTTATATTTGCTCCTCCGATTCTAAAACGAGTACCTGATGTTTGAGTCTGATCACAAACTGCTCTAACAGTAATATCTGTCATATCGCTGTCAAGTGATAATACACCTGTTGAGGTTCTATTAGTAGAAGTCATTTCATCTGTTGAACTTAACAAAGTACCTTCTGCATTGTAGAATTCAAGATGTTCAAGTGCAATACTTGATGATACTGTAAACGAAACATCATAAGTTCCTTTTGGAATTGAAACACCCGTTATTTCCACATAGGAGCCTTTTAAATCGCCTGTTGTATCTGTTGGGTCACAATATGCATACATATATGAACCGCTTGCACTTGTTTGAACTGCAATACTTGAATCTGTCCATACAATATTTCTTGTATATACTTTAGTATTGTTAAATGAACGGTATAATGTATTCCAACTGTCTCCTGTATATGAATCCAATGTGTCAGCATCAACAGACAAAGAACACACAACACTCACAACAATAATTACCAATGCCAAAACTACTGATAATACTCTTTTCATTATTCTATTCTCCTCTCTTTATTATTCAAAATCATCTTCACCGTCAGGATCAAGATTTGTATATTTATCCGAGCCTGTATAAGCGGCAACATAGTTTCTAATCAATTCCTGATTTTGTGATGAGTATAATGCATAATCACCTAAAACCATAATTCTGTTTGCAATGTAGCAAATGCTTCTTGAATTATTGTCGATTGAGCTA
>JBJEIS010000188.1:0-7556 GCA_051877275.1 Acutalibacteraceae bacterium
TCAAGTGGAAATACTTCAAATCAAAAATTTAATCTTTGCTTATCCTGAAGCTGATAAAAAAGCAATAACTGACATTTCATTTTCACTTGAATTCGGTGATTTTGCAGTCCTTTGCGGCGAATCAGGTTGCGGTAAAAGCACATTGCTAAAACTTATTAAACGAGAAATTTCACCTTTCGGCGAAAAAAGCGGAAATATAATTTATAACGGCACCAATCAAGATGCGCTTGATAAAAGAATTTCTGCAAGCGATATAGGTTTTGTTTCACAAAATCCCGAAAGCCAGATAGTAACAGACAAAGTATGGCATGAGCTTGCATTCGGTCTTGAAAGTTTAGGTTTTTCAACTAATGTAATCCGAAGAAGAGTTGCTGAAATGGCAAGCTATTTCGGTATTGAAGAATGGTTTCATAAAAACACAAACGAGCTTTCCGGCGGACAACAGCAGATTTTAAATCTCGCATCTGTCATGGTAATGCAGCCTAAATTATTACTGCTTGATGAACCTACTGCACAGCTCGACCCTATTGCAGCTTCAAATTTTATTGCTACCTTGCAAAAGCTTAATCAAGAATTAGGATTGACCATTCTTTTGGTCGAACACCGTCTTGAAGAGGTATTTCCAATAGCAAATAAAGCATTGCTTATGGAAAAAGGCAAGCTTTTATATAATGATAATCCGAGAAAAATCAGTTCATATTTTAAGAATAATCCAACCGATACTATGATAGCCGGTTTACCTGCCGCAATGCGTATTTACAATGCGTTAAATGTCGATTGCGACTGTCCGCTTACAGTAAAAGAGGGTAAAGAATTTATTAAAAACAACTTTAATAACAAAGCTGATTGTTTAGAAAACAAAGAATATACTCATAAAGATAACAAAGTTTTAGAGCTTAAAGATGTATGGTTCCGTTATGAAAAAGATTTGCCTGATGTATTAAAAGGCGTCTCTTTCTCAGTTTATGAAAGTGAAAATTTCTGTATTTTAGGCGGAAACGGCACAGGGAAAACTACTGCATTAAAAGTAATTTCAGGAATTTTAAAAGCATACCGCGGTAAAATTTTAATAAACGGAAAAAAAATAAGCACTTACAAAGACAAATCGCTTTATCAAAATAATATTGCACTTCTTCCTCAAAATCCTCAAACAGTTTTTTTAGAAAAAACCGTTGAAAAAGATTTTAAAGAACTCTGTAAAGCAATGGGATATACAACAAACGAAGCTGATGAAAGCATTACAAAGATTTCTGAAAAGCTCGGCATTTCTCACCTGCTTACAAGACATCCGTATGACCTAAGCGGAGGCGAACAGCAAAAAGCGGCTCTTGCAAAAATATTATTACTAAAACCTAAAATACTGCTGCTTGATGAGCCTACAAAAGGTATTGATGCGGGCTCAAAATTAACATTTTCAAAAATTCTGAAGACGCTGAAAAAAGACGGCATTACGATTATAACGGTAACACACGATGTAGAGTTTGCCGCTCAAAACGCTGACAGATGCGCTTTATTTTTTGACGGTGAATTATTATCTGTTGATACGCCAAATTCGTTTTTTTCCGAAAACAACTTTTACACAACAGCCGCTAACCGAATTACAAGAGATTACTATAAAAATGCGGTTCTTTGTGAAGATGTTATTTCTTTGTGCAAATTAAACGGCAGAAAGGATACTGTAACAGATGGTTGAGAAATTAAAACAAATTAAAAATCCGATTACAGTTTGTCTTTTGTTGTTATGTATTCCGATTATAGTTGTTTTAGGCGCGGTGATATTCCGCGAAAAGTATTATGCCTGGATTTCTCTATGTGTAGCAGTTATTACTTGCCTGCCTTTGTTCTATTGTTTTGAAAGAAAAGAAAGCTCCTCAAAAGAACTGATTGTAATAGCTGTTATGGTTGCTCTATCCGTTGCAGGCAGATTTATTTTTGCCTGGCTTCCCGGATTCAAACCCGTAACCGCAATGACAATCATAGCCGCAGTTTGGCTTGGAAAAGAAGCAGGCTTTGCGGTAGGTTCTTTTACAGCAGTCATCTCAAATTTTTACTTTGGACAAGGCCCCTGGACGCCTTTTCAAATGTTTGCATGGGGTGTTTTAGGATTTATTGCGGGACTTTTATCAAAACAACTGCAAAAAAGAAAAATAACTCTATATATTTTCGGCGCATTTGCAGGCATTTTGTTTTCATTTATAATGGATATTTGGACCACAGTTTGGGCAGAAGGAGATTTTGGGATAAGCCGATATATTGCGATTTTGGTATCTTCTCTCCCTGTAACAATCGAATATGCTGTTTCAAATGTTATATTCTTGCTTATTTTAGCAAAACCTATCGGCGAAAAGCTTGATAGAATAAAGAAAAAATACGGATTGTTTTTAACAAACTGAAATTACAGGTTTTTACCTGTTTATATATAATTTTTAATAAAAAAGAGGTACAAAAAATGAAAAAAATAATTTCAATAACACTATCAATTCTTTTATTACTCGGTACATTCAGCATAGCAGTTTTAGCTGACAACTCCGAAGCTATTAATGTGTATGTTACCATTTCAGACAAAGACGGTAAGCTTGCACTGGCTCAGGAAAAAATCTCTGTAACCGATATTGATGACGACAATTTGCTTACACTCAACGACGCTCTTTACTGCGCTCATGAAGCTAAATATCCGGGCGGTGCAGCCGCAGGCTACAATTCTGCTGAAAGCGACTGGGGATTAAGCCTTTACAAGCTTTGGGGAGCAGAAAACGGCGGCAGCTATGGCTATTATGTAAATAATAAGAGCGCAAACGGTCTAACAGATGAAGTAAAAGAAAATGACTATGTAAATGCTTTTGTTTATACAGACCTTTCTACTTGGTTGGATACTTATTGCTATTTTGATGTAAATACAGTTTCTGCAAAGGCCGGAGAAGCAATTAATCTCACCCTTTCAACAGCAGGCTATGATGACAACTGGGAGCAAATAGCTATACCTGAAGAAGGTGCAACCATCACAGTTGACGGCGTTGAAACAAAATTTAAAACTGATTCAAACGGTAAAGTTACAATCACTGTTGCAAACGGCGGAAAACATATTATCAGCGCAAAATCCGATTCAAAGATTCTTGTTCCTCCTGTATGTATTGCCGAAATTGAAGCAAGTGCTACTCAATCTACTTCTGCTACTGTAAATACTGCAAACACAACTGTCAGCACCACAACTACTACAACAGCAAAAACTACTTCTGCTACTGTTGCAAAGCTTACTGTTAAAACGCCAAAAATTAAATTATTTGCCGGAAAGAAAAAAATCAGCGTTAAATACACAAAGGTAAACGGTGCAACAGGTTTTCAGGTTAAATATAAAACAAGCAAAGGCAAATGGAAAACTAAAAACTTTAATACTAAAAAATCAACTACAAAAGTTATAAAAGGTCTTAAAAAAGGCAAGTATCAGGTTAAAGTAAGAGCTTTTGCAAAACAAAATAACAAAACAACTTACAGCTCTTGGACTAAAATTAAAACAGTTAAAGTTTTTAATGCATACAAAATATAAAGTAAATAATATATGATAAACAAATTTTTAAAAAGCCTAATTTGCGTTCTGACTGTTTGTGTTCTTTTATTCAGTTCTACTTCTGTTTTAGCTGATACAACTTCAGTTAACACCGCTGAAAAAACTATCCAAAATATTATTTCATTTAAACTAAATGAGGCAGGAGCGGGAAATATTCAGGATTGGATTGATACAAGCTTAACCAAAAATGCAGGGACTACCTCTGAATGGTATGTCCTTGCATTAAGTCAGAACGGAAATTATAATTTCAATTCATACGAATCTGCTTTAATAAAATACCTTGAAAACAACGAAATTCATTCAGCAACTTCAATGGAAAAATACGCATTATCACTAATTGCCGCAGGCAGTACAAACCAATATATTCAGACTGTTTTAAACAATTCCATCGGCAAACAAGGTATAATGAGCTGGATTTTCGGCTTGCACCTTTTAAATAACGGATATACAAGCAATGATTATTCCGTAGCCTCCGTTAAAACAGAAATTGTTTCCATGCAGCTTTCAGACGGCGGATGGGCAGTAACAGGCTCAAGAAGTGATGTTGATGTAACTGCTATGGCGGTGCAGGCATTAGCGCCTTATTACAGCAAAGACTCAAACATAAAAAAATCAATTGATAAAGCGTTATCACTTTTGTCTTCCAAACAATTATCAGACGGAGATTATTCAAGCTACGGCGTAAGCAATCCTGAAAGCACAGCCCAGGTTATCGTCGCACTATCTTCGCTTAACATTGATTTTGAAAGCGATTCAAGATTTATTAAAAATAAAAATACTCTGTTTGATGGGCTACTGAAATACCAACTTAACAACGGCAGCTTTTGCCATAAGGTCGACGGAAACTATAACAACACCTCAACGGTTCAGGCCTTTTATTCTTTAGTGTCATATTTGCGTATGTCAAACGGAAAAAGTCCGTTTTATATTTTAGACGCTAAAAATCCTTCTGCATTTATAACCACTACTGCAAAAAATGCAGCAAACAACGATGAACAGCCTGCGCGAATTGATAATACAAAGCAAGGCAAAAACAATAAGGCCCCAAAAAAGAGTAATACAAACGCTGATAAAATAAAAAAAGCAAAGAGTGTTTCCGAAAATGAAAAAGTCGAAATCTCCACAACGGTCGAAAACCCAAAAAGCACAAAAAATACTGAAAAAACAGAAACACGAGAAAATGAGAGCAATACGTCTGTTACTTCAATCAGCAATGCACAAATCCAAAACAATACTGCCCAAAACAAAGCAGAAAAACAAAAAACAGCTCAAGCTTCTGATTATAAATTATGGAGCATTTTAATCATAGGAATAGTTACTGTAATCGTTTGTGCAATTCTTTATTTTACTAAAAAACTAAATAAGGAAAATTTAATTGCAATTATCATTGCCGCAGTAATTGCAATCGGATTTATCACCGCTACAAATTTTCAATCGGTTGAATCTTATTATAACAGTCAAAATTCATCAAAAAAAGACCCGATTGGAACCGTAACCCTATCTATAAGCTGTGATACAATTGTCGGCAAAGGTGAATCCAAATATATTCCGAGCAATGGATTAATTCTTCAAACCACCGACTTTCAGATTGAAGAAGGCGATACTGTTTTTGATATTTTGTCAGAAGCGGCGGCTAAAAATAAAATTCAAATTGAGAGTAATGATACAGCAGATGACTCATCATCTATTTATATTGAAGGCATAAATCATATTTATGAGTTTGATTTCGGCGAGCTTTCAGGGTGGATATACTTTGTAAACGGAGAAACTCCGTCAGTCAGCTGCGGTGAATATAAGCTCTCTGACGGCGATATAATCGAATGGAAATACACCTGTAATTTAGGAGAAGACTTAAAATAAACAAGCCGCAAGGAATATCCTTGCGGCTTTAATTTTCACATTATTTACTTTGGTTGTTAGCTATATATTCTTTACAGGAAAGGTACACGCCCGCAGTCCAACCGAGCATATCCGGCATTTCATACTCATTGGTTACATTTATTGAACCGTCAGTAGCATTATATTTTTCCCAAAGATTATTTGTTTTTGCAAAAATTGATTCTATTGAAGATACATACTTATCTGCTATTCGCAAAGCAGCCTCTTTAAATCCGTATCTGTCCAACCCAAAAACAGTGATATAATTAAGCGGTGCCCAAGAATTCGGGTATGCCCATTGATAAACAAAGTCGGTGTGGGTATTTTCACATGCTGAAATACCGCAAGCCATTTCTATTCTGTTCAATTGCGAATATGTGCTTTCGGCCTGTTCTTTGCTTGCTATTCCTGCCCATAAAGGATGAAATGCAGCCGCTGAAAATACAGTACTGAACTTATTCTCATTAAAATTATAATCAGCAAAAAACTCACCGTTCCATAAATACTTGTTCATAAGCTCTTTACGATTTTCTGCTCTTTCTTTCCATTTTTGCTCATCACCGTTTTCGAGTATTACAGAAAACTGTGCCATAATCACTTCATAAACATAAAGATTGCTGTTTAAATCCGCCGGAGCAAACGATTTACATTTAAAATCAAATCTTGGATTGAAATCCCAACCGCTTTCACATTCCGCATATGCATTTTCCGCAAAATCTGCATAGCTTTTATATTCTGAAATTGGCTTTTTATAGCGAACACGGTTAGTGATATTTTCATATGCACGCTTGCCCTCTTCTTCATCAACAGCGCAATTGGAATAAAAATTCAAACCGATTGGCGCAAGACGCTCGCGCTGCCAAAAATCATATTCCTTTTCAATGGCTTTATACATTTGAGCAAGCCATTCTTTATCGTTAGTTTCATCGAACACCGTTTTAACAATCATACAAAAATACGGCGGTTGAGAATGTCCGAGATAATATGTACGGTTGCCGTTAAGCATAAATCCGTATTTGTTAATTAAAAAAGCCATATCATCGGCACAACTTTTAGCAAGCTCTGTTCTATCGCTTAAAACCAATCCCTTACAAGTAAAATATGTATCCCAATAATACATCTCCTGAAAAGCATTACTGCAGGTAGGCACAATATACGGATAAGGCATTCCTATAAGAGTATCCTTATCTACCGGCTCATACCTCTTACATTTATCCCAATTATTTTTAATAAACTCCGATACTTCTGTTGTAATTTCTTTCATATTTTTCTCCTATTCATATAACGTTATAAATTATACTACCAAATTTTTGTCATATAATCAAGTAAAAATACAAAAAGTATTATCAAATATTAAAAATAAAAGTCGTCGCGAACGTACATAGTCCGCGACGACGTGGCCCGCCCAAGAGGACTCGAACCCCCAATTTCAGAATCGGAATCTGATGTTTTATCCGGTTAGACTATAGGCGGAAGTATTTTATATTATATCAAAAACAACTTTATTTGTAAAGCAATTTTTAATAAAGATAAATCAAAGCCAAACGGTATATTTAACACTATACCGTTTGGCTTTGATTTTGCTTAATATTTATTAAAGTGAGTATAAAAAGATATAAAAGCGAAACAACAATTGTAGGATTCAAACTAAAATTTATAACCGCAAAAACAGAAACTAAAATTGAAAACGACAAAAACACAATCGAAATTAAATTACATATCCTGCTTGCCTTTTCAATAGAATGTTTTTTCAACAGCCGAAGTCTTATCAAGTCCATACCATCAAGCCCGTTTACGGGTAAAAGATTAAAAAACATCAATCCGAAATTTGCTGCGGCAAAAAGCACCGACATCTCGCTTTTAGTTTCATAATAATACACGCAAGCTATTGCAATTGCCGTAAAATTAAACAGACAACCTCCTAAAGCTATTAAAAAATCATAATTATAACCTGAAAATCCTCGGCTTTTTATAATAATTCCGCCGAGTTGAAAAGAAATTGTTTGCGGATATTTTTTAGAAATAATCATAAAACACAAATGCCCTGTTTCATGGATTATCATAGCCAAGATACCGAAAAGCATTATACCTGTTCGGTCAATCAGCAAAATGA
>JBJEIS010000189.1:0-7431 GCA_051877275.1 Acutalibacteraceae bacterium
GATGACACACAGTTGGGGGCAAAAGGTGGTCAGATTTTATGACCCTGACGGGAATTTGATTGAAGTAGGGACACCAGTGTAACATATCTTGATAACTTCCCGTTTTGTCGAACTAAATCTAAATAATCAAAGGCCGCTTACATTGTGTAGGCGGTCTCTTTTCATGTTCAGATATATTTTATTTTTAACATTCTTTTCTTTAGGCAGACAAAGGTATAGAAATAGTATGCGATTGTAACTTAATCACTTTAGCAAAAAAAGAATAAAGCACCGAAAACCCTTGATTTTACAGGGGGTTCAGGTGCTTTTTTTGGCGCCCCCAATAGGAATCGAACCTATAACTAAATCTTAGGAGGATCTTATTATATCCATTTAACTATAGGGGCAAAATACTTTATTTGTAATTATAATACTTATTATTCATTTAGTCAACCAAAAAATATTTTTATATATTTTATATTTAGTGTTGACAAATATGTCGAATTTTGATATATTATTTAAAGAGATTTTTCGAGGTACAATATAATGAGTAGCATTAATTTTTTAAATACTACATATGTTCAGTGTATGTCTAAATTATTTAATTTAGGCTTTATTTTAAGTTTTTGATTTTATACTGGCTTTTTTATAATAAAAGCCAGTATTTTTTTGAGTATTGGATATAGGATCTGATTCAGATCTTAATCATATTAATTTTGAAAAGGGGATTTTAGTAATGAAACTCATTTATGATGTTAATGACAAGCCGAAATTCGGTCAGTTGATCGTTTTCGCAATCCAGCAGTTACTTGCTATTATGACTGCTACTCTCGTTGTACCGGTTATTATCGGTAATGATATGAGCCCTGCCGCTGCTCTTTTCGGCGCCGGTGTAGGTACATTGATTTACATTTTATGTACCAAACGCAAAAGTCCTGTATTTTTAGGTTCATCATTTGCTTTTATCGGTTCAATGTTAGCTGCTTTTGCAGGCGCTTCTTCAATGCAACTTGGCTACTTGGGAATAATAATCGGTGCTGCTTTTGCAGGTCTTGTTTATGTTCTTATTGCTATTATTGTTAAGTTTGTCGGAGTAGGCTGGATTAATAAGTTAATGCCTGCTGTTGTAATCGGACCTACTGTTGCTATTATCGGTCTTTCATTAGCAGGTAACGCAATCGGAGATCTTACAACAGGCAGTGTTAAAACTGCTGAAGGAACAGCTCTTGCTTCTCCACTAATCACCGTTCTTTGCGGTTTGATTACACTTTTAATTACTGTTTTATGTTCTACATACGGCAAAAAATCAGGTAAATTAATTCCATTCATTTACGGTATTTTAGGCGGTTATATTGTTGCAACTATATTCACCTTAATCGGTAATGCTTGCGATGTTGATGCTCTTAAAGTAATTGATTTTTCATCTTTTGAAAATTTAGTTGCTGACGGTGTATCTCTTAAGACTTTTGTACAAGTTCCTGACTTTACTTTCTTAACCGCATTTAAAGGTTTTGATGAAATAAGCGGCTCATATATCAGCACTATCGCAGTTGCATATATTCCTGTTGCTTTTGTTGTTTTTGCTGAACATATCGCTGATCATAAAAACATTTCTTCTATCATTGAAAAAGACTTGCTCGAAGATCCTGGTCTTCACAGAACACTTTTGGGTGACGGTATTGGTTCAATGGTAGGCGCTTTCTTCGGCGGTTGTCCAAACACTACATACGGAGAATCAGTAGGTTGTGTTGCTATCACTAAAAATGCTTCGGTTGTTACAATCATAGCTACCGCTATTATGGCAATTGTCGTTTCATTTGTATCACCATTTATTGCTTTTGTAAATTCTATTCCTTCTTGTGTAATGGGTGGCGTTTGCATGGCACTTTACGGATTTATCGCTGTATCAGGTTTGAAGATGGTACAAAACATTGATCTTAACCAAAACAAAAATCTTTTTGTTGTATCTACAATTCTTATCGCAGGTATCGGCGGACTTACACTCACTTTTGGAAAAATCACTATCACTTCTATTGCAACCGCACTTATTTTAGGTATCATTGTAAATCTTTTAGTTAAAAACGCAAAAGAAGATTAATAACAATTGATTTTTGCTTCAAAACGATATATAATAGTACAAGTATAATGCTTGTACTATTATTTTGTAAAATTAAGGAGAGTATATTAAATGAATAACCTAACAATTTTTGATCATCCTCTTATCCAACACAAAACAACTATTCTTCGTCAAACCAAAACTTCTAACAAAGAGTTTCGTGAGTTAGTTGAAGAAATTACAATGCTTATGTGTTTTGAGGCGCTTCGTGATTTACCTTTGAAAGATGTTGAGATTGAAACACCTATTCAAAAAACAACTCAAAAAATGATTAAAGGTAAAAAGATGGCAGTTGTGCCTATTCTTCGTGCAGGTCTTGGAATGGTAAACGGTTTATTAAACCTTGTTCCTTCTGCAAAGGTTGGCCATATCGGTATGTACCGTGATGAAGAAACTCTTGAGCCTCATGAATATTACTGCAAGCTTCCTGCTGATATTGAAGAGCGCCTTATTGTTGTAGTTGATCCAATGCTTGCAACCGGCGGTTCTGCAATTGACGCAATCACCCAGATTAAAAATTACGGCGGTAAACAGATAAAATTCTTATGTATGATTGCTGCTCCGGAAGGAATTAAAGCACTTTCAAAGGCTCATCCTGATGTACAAATCTACTGTGCAAATGTTGATGAAAAACTCAATGAAAACGGTTATATTGTGCCTGGTCTCGGTGACGCCGGTGATAGAATTTTCGGAACAAAATAAATCTTTGTAAAAGCTAAAAGCGTGTATCAAATAAGATACACGCTTTTTTGTTATAAAAACTGTTTTAATCTTTCGATATTTTGCTCCTGAATTGAAACAAGTTCATTAGCAAGATTAGTAATATTCTCATCGCATTTTTTGTTTTTGTGATTATTAATAGCCTTTGTCATACCTATTATTCCCATATTGTTACCTTGAATAACAATATCCGCAATATGACTTGGGCTTTTGTCAAAAGCAGTATTCATTGCAATTCCCATCTTTGCCATATTCTTTTGCATCATTCCAATTGGCTTCGGAGTTGCACCGTGCTTTTTTATTTCTCTTAAAGTTTTACTTTCAAACTCTCTGTATACCTTTTTTTCTCTAAAAAGTTCTTTCTTTATGTTTCTGCCGTGTGATTTTGATATTATAGAATCAAGTGTTTCTGCGCCCATTCTTACACCACGATAAATATCAGATAAATAATCATTATTAATGCCCATACTAAAACTCCTTTTTGTTTTAGTATGGGCATTTTCTTTTAAAGTATTCTTAATCCTTTTGGATAGTGATTTTTAAGTTTTCCGTTAGATGCTTTACCAAATCCGGTAATCATTCCGTCAACCGCAACGGCAGTATAGCCTTTGTTATTTGTATCGATTTCAAGTCCGTGTAAAAAATCATAAATTTTATTATCATTTAAAGAAATGTTTTCTGCTGAAATTACATCTTCAATTGTTTTTGACATAAACAACTCGTGAGTAGGTACAAATCTGTTTTTAACGCACTCCCCTGCTTTCACGCCTGCTTTAAGAATTCTGATACCTTTAGTTTCAGGATAATCTGAAGGTAACAAATATATTTTACCGTTGTTTTCATAAATATTTTTGGCTTCATCGATAAAATGTTCTTTATAAAATCGGTTAAAAAGGTTATTGTCTGATTCTTTAAAATTAAATGCTTTTGTATGACACTCTTCAGAAGAATTTTTCTTGAATTTTGCAACAAAGTGTCCTTCGCCGCCATCAGCAAATAAAATTCTGCGAGTTTTTGATAATTCTTTGTTTGCAGAAAAGTATGTATACCCCGGTCTCCCGTAATCAGCGTTAATATTAATAAGTTCAAAATCGGAATGTTGTTTTAAAAAGTTCTCAACTGTCATTTCATTTTCTTCTAAAGACAAAGTGCAGCTTGAATAAACTAAAATTCCTCCTTCATTAACGCATTTCGAAGCATTATCGAGAATTATTTTCTGACGTTCGGCACAAATAACTCTATTTTCAATTTTCCATTCAGTAACCGCATTTTGCTCGCGTCTAATCATACCTTCGCCTGAACAAGGTGCGTCTACTAAAACTTTGTCAAAAAATCCTTGCAGGTTTTCTGCGATTTTTGATGTATCGGCATTGGATATTACTGCGTTCTTTATACCGCATCGCTCAATATTTGAATATAAAATTTTTGCTCTCGACGCAACATATTCATTTGCCCAAAGCAATCCTTCACCTTGCAATTCAGCGGCAATTTGCGTAGATTTTCCGCCTGGAGCTGCACACAAATCAAGAACTTTGTCGCCTTTTTTTACTTCAAGAGCGGTTACGGCGCTCATTGCTGAAGGCTCTTGCAAATAAATTGCTCCACAATGATGGTAAGGATGATTACCGACACCTTTTAAATCATTGTCAATGTAAAATCCTTTATCAGAAAAAGGCAAAGGTTTAGTTTCAAATCCTATATTATTTCTAATAAAATCTAAATCAGCCTTTAATGTGTTTATGCGCATACCGCGAAAAGGAGTTTTATATAAATATTCTAAATAGCTTTCAAAATCATCTTTTAGTGTATTTTTCATACACTCTAAAAAACCATCAGGTAGATTCAAGACTTTTAAACCCCTCTCCGATAATTTCGCCTGCATCTAATGTGACAATAAATGCAGATTCATCAACCTCTTTCACAATTTTATGAAACCTTGCAGTTTCATAACGATGAGTTGCACATAAAATAATATTACGGTTTTCACCGGAGTTATCAATGAAACTCGGAATTTTTCCTAAATTTTTAACTGTACTAATAAGAATTTCTTCACAGTGCTCAGATTTAACTAAAGTCAGCTTTCCTTTTTCTCCGCCGTAAATAATTGTGTCAACAATGCGTGACTCAACAAAAATTGCAATTACGGCAAATAATGAATTTTCTATATTTTGATAAACAATAGCCGATGATACAATAACAATTGCATCAAGAAACATAATCAATTTTCCAATAGAAAACTGAGGATAATTCAAGGTTAATAATTTTGCGATTATGTCAACTCCACCGGTTGTTGCACCACGCAAAAAAATAAGCGCAAGTCCTATTCCGAGAAGTAACCCGCCGAAAATTGCGCTTAATATTTTTTCGCCCTTATAAACAGGAAAAATTATTGCTGAAACATCAATCATAACTGTAAGCATAATTGTAGCTAAAATTGATTTATACATAAATTTCATACCGAATTTATTCGCAGAAATAATAAAAACAGGTATATTTAAAAGCAAAACAGTACTGCCGACAGGAATACCGAAAAGTGAATATAGAATGATACCTATTCCGGTAAATCCTCCTGATGCAATTCCATTAGGTGCAGTAAAAGAAGAAACACCTATTGATGCAATTATACTGCCTATTATTAGAAAAACAATATCTAATTTTTTTGATTTAAAACTCAACACGCATTACTCCTTAATAAATATGTACGCGTGTTATGTAAACTAATAATCAGCCGATAATAATATTAAAAAGCTGATGAATTCGCTCGTTTTGTTCTGTCATATACAAATAACCAAAAAGTGATTCAATGCCTGTCGCACTGTGATAATCACTTTCGGTAGAATTTTTTGGCTTATGGTTATTATGTGCATTTCTGCCTCGTTTATAAACCGAAAGTTCTTTTTCATTTAATATATCTTTAATTTTCAGAAAAGCATTAGCTTGAGCATTAGCTTTTACAAGCTTCGCAGAAGAAGTATGAAGCTCATTTGAATGGCATTTTCCGTCTAAACAAAGCTGCTCTCTTACAAGCAGTGAATAAACAGCGTCTCCGACAAAAGCCAGCTGGTCAGTAGACGCTGTTTTTATATCAAATTTTGAAGATAATTCAAGCATAGTTCACCTTAATCAAGAAAATCGAATTCGAAATCATAAATTACAACAGTATCGCCGTTTTTGACACCGTAATCACGAAGACCCTGAATAATACCTGACTTTTCAAGAACAGTCTGAAAATACTGTAATTGTTCATAATCATTTGGATTAGTTTTGTCCATAAGAGGATGTATCCATTCTGCCTTTACTTCATAATAATCATTATGTTTTACAATTTCAAATTCATTTTTATTCTGTTTAACTTCGACCTCAGGTGCATCTTCAGCCTCGTATTTAAGAATCGGCGGAAGATTTTGAAGTTCAGCCGCTACATAATTAATTAGTTCGGAAGTTCCCTCTAAAATAGGTGCACAGATAGAGAAATATTTAAGTCCTTTTCCTTCTATATAATTTTTAAAGCGTTCAATCGCTTCAGGTTCTGCCATATCAATTTTATTGCCGGCAACAACCTGCGGTCTTTTGGCTAATTCAGGTGAAAAGACTTTTAATTCCTTATTAATTGTTTCAAAATCTTCAATCGGATCACGACCTTCTGAACCTGAAACATCAACAACATGAATTAGAAGTCTGCAACGCTCAACATGGCGCAAAAATTGGTGACCGAGACCTGCTCCCTCACCTGCTCCCTCAATAACACCCGGAATATCAGCCATTACAAAAGAACAGTCATCATCAACCCTAACAACACCTAAAACAGGCGTCAAAGTAGTAAAATGATAATTTGCAATTTTAGGTTTAGCTTGAGAAACAACAGAAACCAAAGTTGATTTACCTACATTAGGGTAGCCTAAAAGTCCGACATCAGCAAGAAGCTTTAATTCCATAGTAATGTCAAACTCTTCACCGGGTGAGCCTGATTTTGAAAATCTAGGAATCTGTCTTGTAGAAGTTGCAAAATGTGTGTTTCCCCATCCGCCTCTGCCGCCTTTAGCAGCAACAAAGCTTTCACCGTCAGACAAGTCAGCCATAATTCTGCCTGTTTCGGTTTCTTTAAAAACAGTACCGACAGGTACTCTGATTACAGTATCAGCTCCGGATTTGCCGTAACAACGATTACTGCCGCCTTTTTGTCCGTTTTCGGCGGTATATTTTCTTTTATATCTGAAGTCTGCAAGTGTTGTCAAATGCTTATCGGCAACAAAGACTATATCTCCGCCCTTGCCGCCGTCACCGCCGTCAGGACCGCCGTTTGCAATATATTTTTCACGGTGAAAGGTCACGGCACCACTGCCGCCGTCGCCGGCTTTAACATGTATCTTGGCAACATCTATAAACATAAATTTTTCTCCTTAAAATTAGGATTAAATATCATTTCTAATAATATCCTCATAAGTTTCTCTTTTAATAATTGTGCGAGCTTCGCCGTCTTTAATCATAACCATTTCAGGCTTAGGAATTCTGTTATAATTTGAAGCCATAGAATAGTTGTAAGCGCCGGTAGATAAAACTGCAAGAATATCACCCTTTTCAGGCTTTGCCTGCACAATCAAATCTCTTGTGATTTC
>JBJEIS010000190.1:0-7387 GCA_051877275.1 Acutalibacteraceae bacterium
AAGCAGGAGAGAACACTGAAAAATATTCGATTTTTAATTTTGAAAACCCTTATATTTAGGGGTTTTCCGGCGGACGAAACGACCAAGCAGCCGTAAAATTTCGAGTGCGCCCCGTTATGACCACTTCGATACGTCTGCGAATATAAAATCAACAAAACATATTATACTAAATTATTGATTATATTTCAATAGTAAATTTTAAGTTTTTCAAAAAAATATATTTTGGTGATTATATAAATACTAACTATTTTTTCTTTTTATATTCATTCAGCTTTTCTTTTAATTCAATAAATGCATCATTATATTTTTTGTGAGTTAGTTTAGGAAACGCCTTTACAAATCGGCGAGAATATTTTGATTTATCAAGCAAAGAATTCTTTTTCTGCAAAAATTCTTCATATTTTTGTTGTAAATCGGTCTTTGTCTTTTCGCTTTTTTCTTGTAAATCAGATTTTAATTTCTCATTTTTTTCAATGAAATTCAGAGTATTTTCGGCAAGGTTATCACCGATTGAGTCAGAAAGTTTTCGCATAGCTTTAGTGAATTCATCAATTTTTTCAAGTGATTTATTCATTTTATTAACACAAAGAACTGTGTAAACCGCATCAATAATGATGCCTGCTAATAACAAAATTACAAAAGGCAGACCTATAAACTTCGGCAACCAGGAGACAAGCTTATCAAATAAAGGATGAATAAAATACATTATTACAACACATGCCAATCCCCATACAATTGAAAATTCGAGGCAAATATATCCTTTTATATTAAACTTTCTTTCTGAATAATCCCACCATTTTTGGTGAAATATTTTTTCCATTAAGAAACCCGTAATAAATTCAAGTGCAGAGGTCAAAATAACCGAGCAGATAAATAGTAAAACCCCATTAAATTTTAATGGGGTTAAAGCCAATACTACAAAAACGACTCCGAATCCGTAAATAGGGCAGACCGGACCGTTTAAAAAGCCTCGGTTAACAAATTTTCTGTGTTTAAAAGCAGCAAAAACTACTTCTGAACACCAACCTAAAAAAGCATAAATAATAAAATACCAAAGAATTTTATACATAAAAAGCTCCTTGATTAATCGGCATAGAAAATTTTATAACCGCATACTTTTTTATTATCGTCAAAATTGAATTTAATACTGAGTTTTGAGCCGATATCCAATGTATATGCAATACAAGGCTCATTTTTATCAGACATTTGATCTAAGTCCGGTTCACCAAGCTCATCGATAACATGATCATAGAAAGAATAGTATGTAATATCTTTAAATCTGTAAGTATCTTTGTTATCAACTGTGGTGTAATCAACAGTCATTGATGCTATTTTTCCGTTTGAATCGGTTGAAATAGTCATACCGTCATAATAATATGTGCTACCACCGTAAAATTCATCGCTTGTAGAATCTTTAATTTGTGTACCAAAGTCATTGGAAAATGATGAAAATGATAAGCCGAGATAACCGTCCAAATCAACACTTTGAGCGCTGTAAGTTTCAGGAGTGGTTCCTATGGTTGTAGTTTCAGTGGTCGTTTCGGTTGTTGTGGTAGCCTGTGTTGTAGTAGCCTTAATTGTCGTAGTAACTTCTTCATCTGATTTACCGCTTGAAAAAGGTTTAACAACAATTAAACCGATTATAACTGCAATAATCAGCAATACAATCAACAAAAGAGCTGTAAGGCTTTTATGCTTTCTTTTTTTTCGTTTGTTCTTTTGATTTTTTTTACGTTGCTTTTGAGGAATATATTCTCTTTGCATACGGTATTTTTCACTTTGATTTTCGCGTTCTTCCTGTTCCTCTTCGTCGTATACTAAAGTTTTTCTTTCAAATCTTCTTTCTATTTCTTGCTCGGAAAAGCTGTAAATATTAGAATTGAAATAGTTATCAGCCTGATTTGTTTTTTGTTCTGAAATGTATCTTGAAACATCTAAACCGTTTGCGCTGTCTGATTTTGGCTTGTTTTCGCCGATATATGTAAACACCTTTTCTTCCAAGGCTTTATTGCAATAGGGACAAATTTTGGAATTAGCAGGTATTT
This sequence comes from Acutalibacteraceae bacterium, assembly GCA_051877275.1. GTDB lineage: Bacteria > Bacillota > Clostridia > Oscillospirales > Acutalibacteraceae > RUG11462. The sequence continues at coordinate 2,046 of JBJEIS010000190.1, forward strand.
CTTTACCGCAAAAATCACATAATTTTGTTGTCATTTAATTAACAGTCCTTCTATATTTATATTTATATTATAATCTTACCGCATTTTGCACAAAAAATCAATTACTTTTTTGTTAATTATTTTTGTTAAATTCTTCAATAAACGAATGCTTTTCACCTTTGGTGGTATATTCTACAAAGGTATCAAGCTTAACATTGTGAATCGAATTGAAAATGCTTTTTTCTATTATCGGATTATCTTTTTTTAACATATTGATTAAATCTTTTATTTCTTTACGCTTGTAGCCCGAGGCTTCTTCGCAGGAAATATTCTTTTTTGTAACTGAGCAAGCACAATTAATGAATTGAAGCTCATTATATTTCGCCCACGCAATAATTGCGTCTTCATGAACACAGTAAAGAGGACGAATCAATGTCATACCTTCAAAGTTTGAAGAATGAAGCATCGGGAGCATTGCTTGTAGCTGAGAACCGTAAAACATACCCATAACGGTGGTTTCGATTACATCTGAAAAATGATGACCGAGCGCAATCTTATTACATCCAAGCTCCTTTGCCTTGTTATAAAGGTGACCTCTGCGCATTCTGGCACATAAATAGCAGGGAGTACCGCCGGCTGATTCGGCAATTGCAAAAACATCGGTTTTAAAAATGTTAATAGGCAATCCTAAAATCTCGGCATTGTCTTTGATTTTATTCAAATCACTTTCAGCATAACCCGGATCCATTACAATAAATTCAAGAGAAAAGGGGATTTCGCTGTGCTTTTGTAGAATTTTTAATAGAAGTCCGAGCATCATTGAGTCTTTTCCGCCTGAAATGCATACGGTAATCTTATCATTCTCATTAATTAAAGAATAATCTTTTATTGCTTTAATAAAAGGATTCCAGATTTCTTTTCTATATTTTTTATTTATGCTTCGTTCAATTAATTGTGATTTTGAAAGTTGTTTTTCAGCCATTATTATCTCCGTTAAATATAATAAATTATTATATAACAATTATCACGATTTTACAAGATGTTTTAATAAAAAAGGTATAGCATTTTCAGCTATACCTTTTAAAATTGTTATCATAATTATTTGTCAAACGGTTTCATTGTAAATGAGAAACTTATCGGGTCTTTTGAATCATGAGTAAATTCTTTATGGACAGGCGCACCCCATGAATCGTCGCCGCCGACACCGCTCATAAAGCCGTTTACATATACTCTTGTACAGTAAGGAGCCGGCAGATATGTAGGAATAATTGCAGATTCAATCTCATCAGGAGTATAGCTGATTGCAGACATATTAAGAGTGTTTTCAGCTTTGAAAATAAATCCTCGGTTATTATCGTTGAAAAGCTTCATCCAACGAGTATTATATCTGTTACCATATTCCTGAGGACGTAAATATTTAGGGAATTGGTCTTCAACCTCAGTAGAATAAATACCTAATTTACCGCCTGAAAATTTATCATTATAAGTATGCTCAGGTCCGATACCGTACCATTCAAGGTGTGAGAACTCTTTTTTTAGTGAAATCATAAGTCCGGCACAAGGGAATTTAGGCATATTTTCAGCACCTGAATAATTATAATTAAATTTAACTTGGCCGTTTGGACTGATTATCATTTCAACTTTTGCAAATACATCTTTGTCAAAGAAAGGCTTGTAATTAACAGTAAATACCGCATTGCCGTCAACCATTTTTTCTTCAAAGCTGTTGTAGCGTGAGTATGCTGCGGCATTTTTCCAAATCTGACTCTTGTATTCAGCTTCATTACCTCTGTCGTTATCGGTTGATGCACGCCAGAAATTAATTCTTATAGGCTCGTGAAGCATTTCTTTTCCTTTGTATTTGTAAGAGTGAATTGCGCCTGTTTTAGTGGAAATTGCAATATAAAAGTCTTTGCCGCGAACACCTTTAATAGGGGTGCGACTTGTAATGAATTCAAGCTTTCCGCTCGGAGCTTTTTCTTTTTCGGCTTTTGCAGTGAAACAATGCTGACCGAAAGCGATTTCAAAATCTTTATTAGCGTAAGAAGTTGATTCTTTTAAATGCATACTAACTATAATTGAAATTTCGCCTTCGAAAGTTGGCTTTTTAAAGCTGTATTCAGCAGTTTCGCCAGGTCTTGCTTCTAAATTAAATCTTGATACCGAAACTTTTTTTCCGTTTTTAAGAATTGTAAGTTTAAAGGTAAATTCATTTAAATTTGTGAATTTATAATTATTTTTAACCGAAACTTTATCTTCTGACGGGGTAATATCTACATAACTGTAACAAGCTTTAACTTCCTGCATTTCAGGAGTGTTTGTACGGTCTGCATTAACAATTCCGTTTCCGCAGAAGGTTGTTTCGCTTGCCGCGTCAAATCTGCCGCCATAGGCTAAATACTTGTTTCCGTTTTCATCTGTGTTATAAATTGCCTGATCAATATAATCCCAAATAAATCCGCCTAAGTAGCCTTCATATTTGTTAAGATTGGTATATTTAAATAAATTACCGACCGAATTGCCCATTGCATGAGCATATTCAACTGCCAAATATGGCTGGTCAAATTCTTTGTTTTCAAGCTGTTTTGCTAAATTATCAGGATTAGGATACATCATTGACTTGATATCTGAAATACCCTTATTATCTCTTAAACCATGGCAAATTCCTTGATAATGAACAGGTAATGAACCGTCTATTTCATCAATTTTACGGCGCATTGCTCTGAAATTTTCACCGTCATATGATTCGTTGCCAAGTGACCAGCTGATAATACAAGCATGGTTTTTGTCACGCATTACCATGTTTTCGGCTCTGCGTACAACAGCGTCTGTCCAGTAATCGAAGTCGCCCGGAATTGCGTTTGCACAGAAATTACCGCTGTAATCCCAACTGCCGTGAGTTTCAAGATTGGTCTCATCCATTACATAAAGACCGATTTTATCACAAAGCTCATAAAGATAAGGGTGATTCGGATAATGAGATGTACGAATGGCATTCATATTATTACGTTTTATATTAATAACATCCTGCTCCATTTGCTCTCTGGTGATAGTTCGTCCGCCTTCAGCTGACCATTCATGACGGTTTACACCGTGAATTTTTAAAACTTCACCGTTTATAAAAGCTTTTACTCCGTCTATTTTTATCTCTTTAAAGCCTATGTCATATTTTATGGTCTCATATTTGTCTTTAATAATAAGCTGATAAAGATAAGGCTTTTCACAATTCCAAAGTGTTGCGTTTTCAACTGTAAAAGGTACCGAAACCGTTTCGGTTGAATTTGCAGGTACTTCAATAGTGATTTTTTCGTTGTAAACATCTGAAAGTGCAACTTTAATAGTGTAATCTACTGTTTTATCAGTTGTATTTTCAACTGATATATTCAAGTCGCATTTTACATCTTTATAGTTGTTTTCGATAGTATATTTCAAGTGAAAATCTTCAATATAAACAGGGTTTGTTCTGTAAAGAACAACATCTCTGAAAATACCGAACAAACGCCAAAAGTCCTGATCTTCAAGCCAGGTAGCTGTTGAATATCTGAAAACTTTAACTGCAAGTCGATTGTTTTTCGGTTTAATATAATCTGTTAAATCAAATTCAGCAGGTGTAAATGAATCTTCGCTGTAACCGATGTATTCACCGTTTAAATAAACAGCAAATGCAGTTTCAACTCCTTGAAAACAAATAACTTTTCTGTCAGATTTTTTCCAATAAACAGGCATATCAAAGTTGTAAACATAATATCCTGTAGGAATGTTTTTCGGGATTTCAGGCTGCTCAAGATTGTCTCTGCCGTTAAAAGTAAATCCCGCATTTATGTAATAAGGTTCTCTTTTATCACAATTTAATTCAATTTCACCCGGAACAGGTATTAAGTCCCACTCTGAAACATCATATTTTTCCTGTTCAAATTCTTCGAAATCATTTTGATTTTCGGAATAATTGAATTTCCAGTTTCCGTTTAAGTAAACGGCGGTAGGATTTTCGCCTTCAAAACAATAAGCTTTATCAGTTCTTAAATTAGTATGAGGCTCTACTGTATTTTGTTCAACAACAGTAGGCTTTTCTAATATTTTTAAATCAAATTTTTTCATTTAAACACCTCATGATTAAAATTTTCCATTTAAAAATAATATATCATATATAACCTTAAATTGCAATAAAAAGATTGAGAAAAAGCAAAATATGTGATATAATTTTTCAAGGTGATAAATATGAGAATGAGAAGGAAGAAAAATATCGACAGGAGAATTGAAAACTGTAAAGATATTTTTATGAACCTTAGAGAAAATGCAGTTCGCGATCAACGTTTGATAGAACCGAATGAACTGCTTGATTTTAAAGAATTATTCGGAAATGATAACAGGGTTGTTTTGGAAATAGGTTGCGGAAAAGGCAGATTTTCAAATACCTTTGCCAAAAGAAATCCCGATATAAATGTTTTAGCGGTTGAAAAGAGTGATAATGTACTCATCTGCGGTGCTGAAACCGCAAAAAAAGAAGGTTTAAAAAATATAAAGTTTCTATGTTGCGGGGCTGAATATCTTCAAAGATATATCAAGGAAAAATCTATTAGCGCATTATATCTTAATTTTTCTTGCCCTTTTCCGAAAAAAAGATATGAAAGCCATAGGCTGACTGCTAAAAGGTTTTTGGATATTTATAAAGTGGTTTTAGCTGATAACGCTTATATTTATCAGAAAACCGATAATATGAATTTTTTTGAGTATTCATTAAAAAGCTTTACAGATAATGATTATTATATAAATGATATTTCGCTTGATTTGCATAAAAGCGGAATGGAAGATAATATAGTAACTGAATATGAAGAAAAATTTTCTTCAATGGGTATGCCTATTTATTATTTAAAAACGAGTTTAAATAAAGGAGAATAAATCATGGAAGACAAATATGTAGCTTTAACTTTTGATGACGGCCCGAATACTGTTGTAACACCTGCTGTTTTAGAACGGCTTGAAAAATACGGAATTGTAGCGACGTTTTTTGTAAACGGAGTACATATTGATGAAGAATCCGCTAAGGTTATGAAAAAGGCTTTTGATATGGGATGTGAAATAGAAAATCATTCTCAAAATCATAAGCATATGAACCAGCTTACCGCTGAAGAGATAACATATGAAATTGACAGTACAGATGCACTTGTTGAGAATACAACTGGTGAGAAGCCAATATTTTTCAGACCGCCTTTTATTGATGTAAATGATTTGCTTTACGACACCGTTGACAAAGTATTTATTTGCGGTTATTGCCCGGATGATTGGTCAAGAGATGTTTCTAAAGAAAAAACTGCTCAAGAAGTTTTGAAATCCACCAAAAACGGAAATATTATTTTGCTGCA
>JBJEIS010000191.1:0-29990 GCA_051877275.1 Acutalibacteraceae bacterium
TCCAGGTTCTGTTTGATCTTCTGTGTGAGTGGGAAACCTTAATTCCGAAGGTAACCGACTTTCCGCAGTAATCGCATTTTGCCATGACTGCACCTCCTTAAATTTTTCAATAAAGATAATAGCAACAACCATTTTAGCAGAAAAAGAACTAAAAATCAAGTGTTTTTTCAAAAAAAATAGATTTTGTGTAAAAAAAGTACGCAAAATCACTTGACAATTCTAAAAAACTATTATATAATTGTAAACTGCACATAATGGGTTAATTGTCAGATTACGTACATTGTTATATGTATTATAACAGACATTGATTGAAAAATCAAGAGTAATCTTTTTGCAATTACCGGAGTCAAGATTTTGCAGTCTATGCGACAATTAAAAGGAGTGAAAAAGCCTATGGTTAATGTGAAACCGGTAAAGCTTGGTAAAAACACGAGAATGAGTTTTCAGAAGATTAATGAAGTTCTGGAAATGCCTAATTTGATTGAAATTCAGAAAAACTCATATCAGTGGTTTTTGGACGAGGGTCTTAAAGAAGTATTCAGAGATGTTGCTTCTATAACTGACCATAATGACAATCTGGTTTTGAGTTTCACCGGCTATCGTATTGATGATGAGCCGAAATACAGTATCGCTGAATGTAAAGAAAGAGATACAACTTATGCAGCTCCTCTCAGAGTAAATGCTCAGCTTCTTAATAAAGAAACAGGCGAAATCAAAGAAAGCGAAATTTACATGGGCGATTTTCCGCTTATGACTGACGCTGGTACATTTATTATAAACGGTGCCGAGCGTGTTATCGTTTCGCAGTTGGTTCGTTCACCGGGTGTTTATTACTCTTTAGAGGTTGATAAAACAGGTAAAGAGCTCTTTAATTCTACTATTATTCCTAACCGCGGTGCTTGGGTTGAGTACGAAACAGACCATAATGATGTTATGTATGTTCGTATCGATAAAAACAGAAAGTTGCCTATGACAACTTTCGCTCGCGCTTTGGGACTTGCTTCAAATGTTGAAATTATCGATGTTCTCGGTGAGTCTGACAGACTTTTTTCAACTCTTGAAAAAGATACAACCGATAATGTTGAAGATGCTCTTCTTGAAGTTTATAAAAAGCTTCGTCCGGGTGAGCCTTTTACTGTTGAAGGCGCTCAAACACATCTTCATAATTTGCTTTTCGATCCGAGAAGATATGATTTATCACGTGTCGGCAGACATAAATATAATAAGAAGCTCGGCATCGGTCTTAGATTAATCGGCAGAAAGCTTTCACGCCCTGTATGTGATCCGCGTTCAGGTGAAGTCGTTGCTGAGCCGGGTGAAATTTTGACCCGCGAAAGAGCTGAATATATAGAGAAAATCGGCGTTAAAGAAGCATTTATTCATATTGATTATGAAGGCGAAACTGTTGAGAGAAAAATTCTTTCAAACGGTATGGTTAACGCTGCTGATTTTGTTGATTTTGATGTTCTTGAATGCGGCATAAATGAAAAAGTATGCTATGATGTTTTGATGGAAATCCTTGCCGAAAATACTTCGGAAGAAGATATTAAAGAAGCATTTGAAACACGTCATTCAGAACTTATTCCAAATAATATTACTTTAGACGATATCTTCGCTTCAATGAACTATATTTGCGGACTTCCTGCTGGTATCGGTGTTGTTGACGATATCGACCATTTGGGTAACAGAAGAATCCGTTCTGTAGGTGAGCTCTTGCAGAATCAGTTTAGAATCGGTTTTGCAAGAATGGAAAGAGTTATTCGCGAAAAAATGGCTCTTCAAACACAGGAAACAGAACAGATTGTTCCTCAGACACTTATTAATATACGCCCTGTTGTTGCGGCTATTCGTGAGTTCTTCGGTTCTTCACCGTTGTCACAGTTTATGGATCAGATTAACCCGCTCGCAGAGCTTACTCATAAGAGAAGACTTTCAGCCCTCGGCCCTGGCGGTTTGTCAAGAGACCGTGCCGGATTCGAAGTTCGTGACGTTCACTATACACATTACGGTAGAATGTGTTCTATCGAGACTCCTGAAGGTCCTAACATCGGTCTTATCTCTCATTTGGCTACATTTGCAAAGATTAACGAATACGGATTTATTGAAGCTCCTTACCGTAAGGTTGATAAGGAAACAGGTATCGTAACCGATGAGGTTGTTTATATGGCAGCCGATGAAGAAGATGAATTTATCATAGCACAGGCTAACGAACCGCTTGATGAAGACGGAAGATTCAAGAGAAGAATCATCAACTGCCGTCATAGAGATGAGTTTATTGAAATTGAAAATACAGCGGCTGACTATATGGACGTTTCACCGAGAATGATCGTATCTGTTGCTACCGCTATGATTCCGTTCCTTGAAAATGATGACGCAAACCGTGCGCTCATGGGTTCAAACATGCAGCGTCAGGCAGTGCCGCTTCTTACTACCGAATCACCTATCGTAGGTACAGGTATGGAATATAAAGCAGCTGTAGATTCAGGTGTTACTGTTATTTGTCGCCGTTCGGGTGTTGTTACAAAAGTTTCAGCCGGCTATGTTGAAGTGCTTGCTGATGAAGACGGTCAGACAGATAAATATGAGCTTATTCGCTTTACCCGTTCTAACCAGGGTTCTTGTGTAAACCAAAAACCTATCGTTGAAGAGGGCGAGCGAGTTGAAAAAGGCGATGTTATCGCTGACGGTCCTGCTACACAAAACGGTGAAATTGCTTTAGGTAAAAATATGCTTGTCGGATTTATGACCTGGGAAGGTTATAACTACGAGGATGCTGTTTTGCTTAATGAAAGATTAGTTAAAGAAGATGTATTTACATCTATCCATATTGAAGAATATGAAACAGAGGCCAGAGATACTAAGCTCGGACCTGAGGAAATCACCCGTGATATTCCTAATGTCGGTGAAGACGCATTAAAAGACCTTGATGAGCGCGGTATTATCCGTATCGGCGCAGAGGTTCATTCAGGTGATATTCTTGTAGGTAAAGTTACTCCTAAGGGAGAAACTGAGCTTACAGCAGAAGAGAGACTTCTTCGCGCAATCTTCGGTGAAAAAGCAAGAGAAGTTCGTGATACTTCGCTTCGCGTGCCTCACGGTGAATACGGTACAATCGTTGATGTAAAAGTATTTACAAGAGAAAATTCAAGCGAGTTAAATCCTGGTATCAATATGGTTGTACGTTGTTATATCGCACAGAAACGTAAGATTTCCGTCGGTGATAAAATGGCCGGCCGTCACGGTAATAAAGGTGTCGTTTCACGTATTTTACCGCAGGAGGATATGCCATTCTTGCCGGACGGTACTCCGCTTGATATCGTATTGAATCCTCTCGGTGTACCTTCCCGAATGAATATCGGTCAGGTACTTGAAGTCCACCTCGGCTATGCTGCAAAAGCACTCGGCTGGAAGGTTTGTACACGAGTATTTGACGGTGCTCACGAGTCTGATATCCGCGAATGCTTGAAAATGGCAGGTTATGCCGAAGACGGTAAAACCCAGCTTTATGACGGTAGAACAGGCTTGCCTTTCGATAACCGTGTAACTGTTGGTTATATGTATTACCTCAAACTCCATCACCTTGTTGATGATAAGATTCACGCACGTTCAACAGGTCCTTATTCACTTGTTACACAGCAGCCTCTCGGCGGTAAAGCACAGTTCGGCGGCCAGCGTTTCGGTGAAATGGAGGTTTGGGCTCTTGAGGCTTACGGCGCCGCTTATACATTGCAGGAAATCTTAACTGTTAAGTCCGATGATGTTGTCGGTCGTGTTAAGACTTATGAGTCTATTGTTAAAGGTAATAATATTCCGAAACCGGGTATTCCTGAGTCATTTAAGGTTCTTATTAAAGAACTTCAGTCTTTGGCTCTCGATATAAAGGTTCTTGATAAAGATAATAACGAAATCGATATCAGACAGTCATTTGAAGATGACGATGATATGATTGCAGCACCTAAGAATAATGAGCCTTCTGAAGAGGACCCAAATGCAGTAATGGTTGCTGACGATTTAAGCGGTTTCGGTCTTGAAGATGAAAACGGCGAAGCTATCGAAGAAGATATTTTCGACGATGAAACCGAGTTCGAAGACGAAGAAGTTTTCGATGATGAAGAAGATATGTAAGGAGGAAGAAAAATATGCAGAATACAGATTTTGAAAAAATTCGCATTGGTCTTGCTTCTCCTGAACAAATCAGAGCATGGTCATACGGCGAGGTTAAAAAACCTGAAACCATTAACTACCGTACACTTAAACCTGAAAGAGACGGTCTTTTCTGCGAAAGAATTTTCGGACCTCAGAAAGACTGGGAATGTCACTGCGGTAAGTATAAAAGAATCCGCTATAAAGGCAAAGTCTGCGAACGCTGCGGCGTTGAAATTACAAGAAGTAAAGTTCGCCGCGAGAGAATGGGCTCTATTGAGCTTGCCGCTCCTGTTTCGCATATCTGGTATTTTAAAACTATTCCGTCGAGAATGGGTCTTGTTCTTGATATGTCACCTCGTGACCTTGAGCAGGTTCTATACTTCTCGAAATATGTTGTAATTGATCCGGGCAGCACTCCGCTTGCTAAGCTTCAGTTGCTTTCAGAGCGTCAGTACATGGAATGGTACGAAAAATATGAAGATGATTTTGAAGTAGGTATGGGTGCAGAGGCAATTAAAAAATTGCTTGCTGAAATCGACCTTGAGAAATTGTCACAAGAGCTTAAAGAAGAGATGGAAGAGGCTACCGGTCAGAAAAAAATCAGAATCGGTAAACGTCTTGAGGTTGTTGAGTCATTCCGTTTGTCAGGCAACCGTCCTGAATGGATGATTCTTGATGTTCTTCCGGTAATTCCGCCTGATCTTCGTCCTATGGTTCAGCTTGACGGCGGCAGATTTGCCACATCAGACCTTAATGATCTTTACAGACGAGTTATTAACCGTAATAACCGTTTGGCTCGTCTTTTAGAGCTTGGCGCGCCAAGCATAATTGTAAGAAACGAAAAAAGAATGTTGCAGGAAGCTGTTGACGCACTTATTGATAACGGACGCCGCGGCAGAGCTGTAACAGGCCCGAATAACAGAGCGCTTAAATCGCTTTCCGATATGCTTAAGGGTAAACAGGGACGTTTCCGTCAGAACTTGCTCGGTAAACGTGTTGACTATTCAGGCCGTTCGGTTATCGTTGTAGGACCGGAACTTAAAATGTATCAGTGCGGTCTTCCTAAAGAAATGGCGCTTGAGCTTTTCAAACCTTTTGTTATGAAACATCTTGTTGAAAAGAATGTTGCAAGCAACATAAAGAGCGCAAGAAAAATGCTTGAGCGTGTAAGACCTGAAGTTTGGGATGCTTTGGCAGTTGTAATCAAAGACCATCCGGTATTCTTAAACCGTGCGCCAACACTTCACCGCCTTGGTATTCAGGCATTTGAGCCTGTTTTGGTTGAGGGTAGAGCTATTAAGCTTCATCCGCTCGTTTGTACAGCGTTTAACGCTGACTTTGACGGTGACCAGATGGCTGTTCACGTTCCGCTTTCGGCAGAGGCTCAGGCAGAAGCAAGAATTCTTATGCTCGCTGCTAATAACCTTCTTAAACCGTCAGACGGTAAGCCGGTTGCTGTTCCTACACAGGATATGGTCCTCGGTTCATATTATTTGACACTTGTTCGTCCTGATGAGCCTGGTACAGGCAAAGTGTTCCGCAATAAAGAAGAAGCTATTATGGCTTATGAAAATAATTTTGTGGGACTTCATGCGCCGATAAAAGTAAGAATGACAGGCGAATGGCAGGGAGAGCAAATTTCAAGAATTATTGATGCTACTGTCGGTTACCTCATTTTCAATGAGTCAATTCCTCAAAACCTCGGCTTTACAGAGCGTACTGAGGGTCATGAGCTTGACCTTGAAATTCATTTTGATATAAATGAAGACGGCACTTATAAAGCTAATAAAGCAGGTAAAAAATTACTTGGTAAAATTGTAGACGCTTGTATTCGTGTAAACGGAACTTCTGTTACAGCAGAGGTGCTTGATAAAATTAAAGCAAAAGGCTATAAATATTCAACCAAAGGCGCTATTACCATTGCGGTATCCGATGCGGTTATTCCGCCGATTAAGGCTCAAAAAATTGCAGAAGCCGAAGAAAAGGTTGATAAAATTAATAAAATGTTCCGTCGCGGTATGTTCTCCGCTGATGAGAAATCTAAAAAGGTTCAGGAAATCTGGGAGAAAACAGTTGATGATGTATCTGCTGCTCTTACAGAGAACTTGCAGGAATACAACCCAATCAATATGATGGTTGATTCAGGCGCCCGTGGTTCTGTGAGCCAGATTCGTCAGCTTGCAGGTATGCGTGGTCTTATCGCAAATACTTCAGGTAAAATTATCGAGGTTCCTATTCGTTCTAATTACCGTGAAGGTCTTAATGTGCAGGAGTACTTTATTTCTTCTCGTGGTGCTCGTAAAGGTCTTGCCGATACTGCGCTTAGAACTGCTGACTCAGGTTACCTCACCCGTCGTCTTGTTGATATTTCACAGGATGTTATCATTCGTGAAGAAGACTGTAATTCTGATGAAGGTTTGTTAGTTTACGGCATTTACGAAGGCAAACAGCTTATTGAGCCGCTTGCTGACCGTCTTATCGGTCGTTACCTTAAAGATCCTGTTTATCATCCTGAAACAGGCGAGCTTATTATGGGTACTGATGATATGATTACCTATGATGACGCTATGCGTATAGTTGACGCAGGTGTTAAAGAGTGCGTAATCCGTTCAATCATTACTTGTAAAGCTAAAAAAGGTATTTGTAAAAAATGTTATGGTGTTAACCTTGCAACAGGTACTCCGGTTTCAGTCGGTGAAGCAGTTGGTATCGTAGCTGCTCAGTCAATCGGTGAGCCTGGTACACAGCTTACAATGCGTACTTTCCATACAGGCGGTATCGCTTCAAGCGAAGATATTACACAGGGTCTTCCTCGTGTCGAAGAACTCTTTGAGGCAAGAAGACCGAAACACTCTGCATTCCTTACTGAAATTGCAGGTATTGTCAGAATTGAAACTGTTAAAAAGAATAAGGAAATCGTCGTAACCGATGTAAACGGTACTGATGAAAAGAGATATTCTATTCCTTATGACTACCGTATTCTTGTTGATGACGGTGATACAGTTGAAAAAGGTCAGCAGATTACCGACGGTGTTATTTATCCGCAGGATGTATTGGCTATACTCGGTGCTCATGCTGTTCAGAACTATATCATTGAACAGGTTCAGTCTGTTTACCGTTTACAGGGTGTTGATATCAACGATAAGCATATCGAGGTTATCGTTCGTCAGATGATGAGAAAGATTCGTGTGCTTGATAACGGTTCAACTTCTATGATTCCAAGTACAATGGTTGAACGCGGCACATTCTACGCTGAATATAATGATGTTAAAGCAAGAATGGATGCAGGCGAAGAAGGCCTTGCACTTCCGGTTGGCGAGGCTACCTTGCTTGGTATTACCAAGGCTTCTCTTGCTACCGATTCATTCCTTTCAGCTGCTTCATTCCAGGAAACAACAAGAGTTCTTACTGAAGCTGCTATCAAGGGTAAAGAAGACGAATTGTTCGGTCTTAAAGAAAATGTTATTATCGGTAATCTCATTCCTGCCGGTACAGGTATGAAATGCTATTCAGAAGCATCTTTTGATGTTGATGAATTAGATAACACTGATGAAGACGAACTCGTTTATTCAACAGGTGAATAATTAAAAAAGCTTCCTCAATAGAGGAAGCTTTTTGGTTTTTATGCAAAACAAAAGGCAGTTTTTTAAAACTGCCTTTTATAATTTATTTAACTTTTACTGAAAGCTTTTTGCTGTAAGGGCTGTAAACCTTTGTTTTACCTTGTTTAATAAATTTTCTTACTTTGACATAATATTTTGTGTTTGATTTCAAACCTTTGATTGTTTTCGGCAATTTAGCCACAGTAACCTTTTTAGCTCCCTTGAAATTACTTTTTACAGAATAAGTGATTTCATAGCCTTTAACTTTTTTAGAAGCTTTAGATAAAGAAACAGTTGCAGATTTATCAGATGCAGAAACTTTTACAACAGGCTTTGTCAAATCAGAGGTAGTAAATTTCTTGATTTTTGAATAAGAGCCGTAAACAACATCATCAAGCGCTATATGTGAAGCATAAGCTCTCACGCGGTAAGAGTATTTTTTGTTTGATTTAATAGTATTATCAATTGTATTATTAGTATCATTTTCAATTGAAACTTCCTGCCATTTACCGCCTGCTGCTTTTCTTTCAATCAAATAAGTAATGTTTTTGTCACTTAACTTTTTCCAGCTGATTTTTGCTTTTCCAGCCGATTTGTAAGTAACCTTAACATTAGTGATTTTTGCAGGTGTGATTGCTTTTTTAATATCCTGTTTTATAGCGGTTACAGGATTTGAAGCCTTAGCCCAAGAAGCGGTTGATTTTTCTGTAACAATATATGAAATTCCTTTTTCATTGAGGCTAACTGTGTAATCATCAACCTTTTTGCAGGTTGTTTTGCTGATTTTATAAGGCATTTTGAGCTGTTCTTCAATCTTTATATCAATATTATAAACAACCTTGATCATAGCAATTGAAGCAGCTATATCATCATTGTATCCGCAAATCCAAGCATCGGTTGTTGAAACCTTGCCCATATTTGCAATAGATTTATTAAACTCATCGGTTGATGCAAAGTTTTGAGTTTCTTCGTAAATATACCATGTAATATTATCCCGCTTTTCCTGTTTAGCCGATTTTTTAAAGTTGTTTAATAAATCGGTAACAGACTTTACATTGTTGGTTAGTGCAGAGTTTTTTATTCCGATATCGGATAAATCGCTTGCATTGAGGCTATTATCACCGCCGAAAGCAGTTAATAAAGTATTGAGCTTATCAAGTTCAGTTTCACTAACCTCAATTTTTTCAGTAGACGCAACAGAGCCTTTTTCAGAAATTGTTGTGATGCCCGAGGTAGTACAACCTGCGGCAAAAACACATAAAATTGCTGCCAAAACAACAGCGGTAATACTTTTTATTTTTTTCATATTAATTCTCCTTAATATTTGATAAATTTATAATAGCAAACAGTAAGATAGTTGTCAATTACAAATCTGTAATACTTTACAAAAAATAAAAGGAGAAACATTTTTGTTTCTCCTTTAAAAAGTTTAATTTTTCTTAGCCCAAGAATCTTTAAGCGCTACAATTCGGTTGATAACTACTTCTTCATCATTTGAATCTTTATCAATGCAGAAATATCCTTGACGCATAAACTGGAATGTCTTGCCGACTTCGGCATTTGCAACATCATCGGAAATCTTGCAGCCCTTCAATTCAACTAAAGAATCAGGGTTAAGATACTCAGTAAAATCAACATTATCATCGCCGACAGGATTTTCAACTGTGAAAAGACGGTCATAAAGGCGAACTGTTGCATCGTGACAATGCTCGGTTGAAACCCAGTGAAGCGTGCCCTTAACTTTTCTGCCATCAGGACTTTCACCGCCGTAGCTTTCAGGGTCATAGGTTACATGAACCGCAGTAACCTCGCCGTTTTCATCTTTTTCGCAGGAAACATATTTTACAAAATACGCACCTTTTAAGCGGACCTCTTTTTCAGGGCAAAGTCGGAAATACTTACGGTTAGGAGGACACTCCATAAAATCTTCTTTTTCAATGTAAATTTCTTTTGAAAAAGGAACGCATTTTTCGCCGAGCTCCGGCATTTCAGGATTTATAGGAACTTTGATATCCTCAACCTTGTCTTCAGGATAATTGTCTATAATAACCTTAAGCGGATTTAAAACAACCATTGCCCTTTCGGCATTTTTATTAAGGTTATCACGCACACAAGACTCAAGAAGTGAATAGTCGATAACGCTGTTTGCTTTAGAAACGCCGATTTTGCTGACAAAATCACGAATTGCCTCAGCAGGATAACCGCGGCGGCGCATACCTGTTAGGGTTGCCATTCTCGGGTCGTCCCAACCGCTTACCAATCCCTCATTAACAAGCTTTAAGCAGCGGCGTTTTGATGTGATTGTGTAATTAAGATTCATTCTTGCAAACTCAATCTGTCTTGGTGCTTCCGGCCAGTTAAGCTCTTTTAAAGGCCAGTCATAAAGCGGTCTGTGATCCTCAAATTCAAGTGTGCAAAGTGAGAAGGTTACTTTTTCAGCGGCATCGGAAAGAGGATGCGCAAAGTCATACATAGGATAAACGTACCATTTATCACCTGTTCGGTGATGATGCGCGTGAAGCACACGGTAGATTACAGGGTCGCGCATATTAAGATTCGGCGAAGCCATATCAATTTTTGCTCGAAGTACCTTTTCGCCGTCTTTGAATTCGCCTGCGGTCATACGCTCGAATAAATCAAGATTTTCTTCAACCGAGCGGTTGCGGTAAGGGCTTTCTTTTCCCGGTGTGTCATATGTTCCGCGGTATTCACGGATTTCATCAGCCGATAAATCGCAGACATACGCTTTGCCCTGTTTTATAAGTTCAACGGCACATTCGTGTATTTTATCAAAATAGTCCGAAGCATAATAAATATTGTCGATTTTAAAACCGAGCCATTTAATATCTTCGATTATTGCGTCAACATATTCTGTGTCTTCTTTTGTCGGATTTGTGTCATCAAGGCGAAGATTACATACACCGCCGTATTTTTCGGCAATACCGAAGTCAATGCAGATAGCTTTTGCGTGACCGATATGCAAATAGCCGTTTGGCTCAGGCGGAAATCTTGTTTGCACCCTTGAGTAAACGCCGTCTTCTAAATCCTTATTAATAAACTCTTCAATAAAATTGGTTGGTGTTACATCAACTTTCATTTGTAATTCCCCTATATTCTTTCTATTGCGTTTTTAATTCTCTGAACCGAACGCTCTTTGCCGAGCAGCTGCATTATTGTGCAAAGATCCGGAGTGTTTTGTCTGCCTGTTACCGCAACGCGGATAACGGTAGAAACATCGGCAACCGAGCCTTTAAAATCATCCGGATTTTGTTTATAGGCTTTCATATCGGTTGTAAATCCAAGCGGCTCACAGATTGATTTTACTTTGTCAAACCAAGCAGAATTATCATCGTTTATATCGTAAACCTCAAGGTAAGCGGTTAGAATTTTTTTAACATCTTCAGCCGAAACTTTTTCAGGGTAGTCATCGGTCGGAATAAATGTTTTATCATAAAAATATGAGCAATAGTCTTTGGTTTCAGACCATACCGCAAAGTCTTTTCTCGGTTTTTTGCCGCCTCTGCCTATATTGAAAATCTTATTGGCATATTCTTTATCGGAATTTAATAATTCAAAATACTCTTTGTCGTATTTTTGAGACCATTTTAAAAGATCATCAACAACCTTTTCGGCGGAAAACATTGAAATAACATTTTTTGAAACATCGTTTAATTTTGCCTCATCAAAAAGTGAGCCGGCAGGGTTCATTTTTTTGTATGAAAATTTAAATTCATCGGCAGCAGAAAGCTTGTTTGCTCTTCTCCAATCTTCAAAATTAGAGTTAAGCACAGTAAGCAGATATTCATAAACCGATTCGCAAGGATATCCTGCCTGTTGGTAATAGGTTACCGCAAGTTCAGGGTCTTTGCGCTTTGAAAGCTTGCGTTTTGAGCTGCCGTCCATTTTCATAAGCGGTCCTATATGCAGATATTTCGGCGGTTTAAATTCAAGCGCTTTGAAAAGCTGCAAATGGAAAGGCAAAGTTGAAAGCCATGAATCATCGCGTATAACATGAGTAGTTCTCATTAAATGATCATCAACCGCGTGTGCAAAATGATATGTCGGAATACCGTCTGATTTAAGCAATACATGGTCAATATCGTTTTCTGTAATCTCTAAATTGCCTTTAATAAGGTCGGTAAATTTAATTTTGTTTTCGATAGAGCCTGTTGAACGAAAACGAAGAACATACGGCACGCCTTTTTTAATATTTTCTTCAATTTCTTCATATGAACGGTCGCGCCAAACAGCCCATTTGCCGTAATAACCGAAATTAGCTTTTTCTTTTTCCTGCTGCTCGCGCATAGCGGTAAGCTCTTCCTCGGTGCAAAAGCAAGGATATGCCATACCCTTTTCTACAAGCTCTTTAGCGTAGGTATGGTAAATATCAACGCGTTCTCTTTGACGGTAAGGGCCGTAATTACCATTGTCACCATCGATAACTGCACCTTCATCAAAGGTGATGTTGTATTCTTTAAGCGCTTCGATAAGCACCTCAACCGCACCAGGTACTTCGCGTTTTGCATCTGTATCTTCGATACGAAGATACAAAATTCCGCCCGATTGGTGAGCCATTCTCTCGGCAGTAAGTCCCATAACAAGGTTGCCCAAATGAACAAAGCCTGTCGGACTCGGCGCCATTCTTGTTATAACCGCACCTTCAGGCAAATTCCTTGCAGGATATTTTTCTTCAAGCTGTTCACGAGTATATTTTACACTCGGGAACAAAAGATTTGCTAATTTTTTATAATCCAAATTAAACTTCCCCTTGATTTATTTTTATATGTATATACATAAGTACATAATTAATCTATTATATTATTACAAATTTCTGAAAAAAAAACAATAGTTTTTTTGAAAAACTTCTCATTTTTTCAAAAATTTATTTGATTATGACTGAAATATACTATATAATATAAAATGAGAAAATTTGTGAGGTGGGAAATATGGATATCAGAGTCGGCGATATTATTACAATGAAAAAGCCTCATCCTTGTAAATCAAAGGAATTTAAAGTGATTAGAATCGGAATGGATTTTAAGATAAAATGTTTGGGATGCAGTCACGAGGTTATGTTGCCGCGTTCCGCTTGTGAAAAAAACATTCGCAAGGTTTTTCGTGACGGAGAATATATTTAGCTTTTGCTTTTATACAAAAGCCAATTGCTGTTTCGGTCGATGAATTTTTAAAAGGTGAAACTATGGATAAAGATAATAATCTTAAAAATAAAAATGAGAAACAACAGACTAACTATTTAGCGATAGGTATTAGTTTCGGCCTTTGTATCGGCGCTGCGCTCGGATTGTTTTTGTTTAATAACCTCGCTGTCGGAATAAGCTTGGGAATGCTTTTCGGAACGGCAATAGGTCTTGCAGTTGATAATGGCAAAAAGAAAAAGAAAAAATAATTTTTAAATTACATTTCGAAAGGAATTTTTTATGTTTGATAAATTAGTTGAAGTAGAGAAAAGATTTAATGAGATAGAAAAACAGCTTATGGACCCTGCGGTTGTAACCGACCAAAAGCTGTATGCTTCGCTTATGAAAGAAACAAAGCAGCTTACTCCGATTGTAGAAAAATTCAGAGAGTATTCTGCGGCAAAACAGAATATTGAAGACGCCAAAGCTATGATTGCAGAGGGCGGTCTTGATAAAGATTTTAAAGAAATGCTTGATGAGGAGATGTCGTCGTCAAAAGAAACTATGGAGAGCTGCGCAGAGGAGCTTAAGATTTTACTTCTTCCGCGTGACCCTAACGATGATAAAAACGTTATTATTGAAATCCGCGGCGGTGCCGGCGGTGAAGAGGCGGCGCTTTTCGCAGGCGAGCTTTGCAGAATGTATACAATGTATGCCGAGGCAAAGGGTTGGAAAGTAGATATGCTTTCTGCCAACGAAACAGGACTCGGCGGATACAAAGAAGTTTCGTTTATGATTGAGGGCGACGGCGCGTATTCAAGACTTAAATTTGAGTCTGGCGGACACCGTGTTCAGCGTGTTCCCGAAACCGAAAGTCAGGGCCGTATTCACACTTCGGCGGTAACTGTTGCGGTGCTTCCTGAGGCTGAAGATGTTGAGATTGAAATTAACCCTGCTGATTTGCAGATTGATACCTACCGTTCATCGGGAGCCGGCGGTCAGCATGTAAATAAAACCGAATCCGCTATTCGTATTACACACATTCCGACAGGCACAGTCGTTGAGTGTCAGGATGAGCGAAGCCAGCATAAAAACAAAGAAAAAGCGATGAAAATTCTGCGTTCGAGAATTTATGATAAAATGCAGCAGGAGCAGGCTGACGAAATAGCTTCGGCACGTAAAACGATGATAGGTTCGGGCGACCGTTCACAGCGTATCCGCACCTATAATTTTCCGCAGTCACGCGTTACAGACCATAGAATAGGTCTTACTATTTATAAGCTTGAGCAGTTTATGAACGGTGAGCTTGATGAGGTTATTGACGCGCTTATCACCGCTGACAGAGCCGAGCAGTTAAAAGCAAGCGGCGAAGAATAAAAAATTACGAAATGCAAATTCATACAATAAACTCCAATTAAATGGGGAACAGACGATTATTATATAAATTAAGGACAAATTATGGAAACACAGATTTTATCTAAAAGTGAAAAAGATATAGATACTGCCGCACAAATACTGCGTGACGGCGGTCTTGTGTGTATTCCGACTGAAACAGTTTACGGACTCGGCGCAAATGCGTTAAACGAAACCGCTGTTTTGAATGTTTTTAAAGCTAAAGGTCGCGCGGCTGACAATCCGCTTATTGTTCATATAACAGAGTTTGATGAAATTTATCCTTTGGTAAAAGAGGTACCCGAAAAAGCAAAAATTTTGGCTGAAAAATTTTGGCCGGGTCCGCTTACAATGATTTTAAAAAAAAGTGATATAATCCCGTCAGCAGTTACTTGCGGAATGGATACGGTTGCTATAAGAATGCCCTCTCACCCTGTGGCAAGGAAAATTATAAAATCTGCTGCAGTTCCGATTGCCGCACCGAGCGCAAATATTTCGGGCGGAGTAAGCCCTGTAACTGCAGAGCATTGTTTTTCCGATTTATCAGGCAGAGTTGACGCCATTGTCGACGGAGGAATATGCGATGTAGGTCTTGAGTCTACTGTTATTTTAATGGTCGGCGACAAACCGAGATTGCTTCGTCCGGGATTTGTAACACCTGAACAGATTGAAAAGGAAATCGGCGAAATTATAATTGATAAAGCAATTTTAAATCCGCTTGAAAAAGGTGAAAAAGTATTATCTCCGGGAATGAAATATAAGCATTACAGCCCCGGCGCAAAGGTTATTATTGTTGACGCAAACGATGAAAAATATTATAATTATGTAAACCGATATGATGGTGAAAATGTGTTTGCGCTGTGCTATGATGAGGATATTTCGCATATAAATAAGCCATATCTTACATTCGGTGCGCATGATGATGAGAGAGAGGCTGCGGCAAAGCTTTTTTATAATCTTCATCAGTTTGATTTAAAAGGTGCAAAAATTGTTTTAGCAAGATTGCCTGAAACGCATGGAGTGGGATTAGCAGTAGTGAACAGACTGCTTCGTGCCGCAGGATTTGAGGTAGTAAAACTGTGATTTTATCCACGCTAAATTCAAGTAGTGTATAATTTGAGTTTGGAGAGATATATGTATATGGAAGACAACGAATGTCCATGTAAAAAGAAAAAATAGCATTTTATCTGTTTTGAAAGAATGATTTTCGATTAAGTAATAGCAACACTATCAAAACGGGCAATGTGCTTAGATGTATTTTTATTGTATGGATATGATTGTTCATATTAAAGTATATAGTTAGACTTGTTTTATAGGGGTAACTTGATATGGGAGAATTATCAAAATTGCCTAATATAGGTGAAAAATTAGAAGAACAATTAAATCAGATTGGAATTTTTGCAAAAGCTGATTTAAAATCAATTGGAGCAAAAAAAGCATGGTTGGATATACAAAAGATAGATGAATCAGCATGTATTCACAGATTGTTAGCGTTAGAGGGTGCTATCGAAGGTGTAAAAAAATCTTTGTTGCCAAACGATGTTAAGGAAGAGTTAAAAGAGTTTTACCATAGTCATAAAATTAATTAAGATATAAAAATGTTCGTTTTCGAGCTAAGGATATGTCGGATACAGGTGAAAAAGTATGAAAGTTATTGGTATAACGGGTGCGTCAGGCGCAGGTAAATCCACTTTGGTCGAATTACTCTCGCTACCAACGGTTGACGCTGATAAAGCGGCAAGAAAAGTTACTCAAAAAGGGCACGAGTGTCTTAAAAAATTAGCTGAAAGCTTTGGCGATGATATTCTTTTATCCGATGGCTCGCTTGACAGTAAAGTATTGGCACGCAAAGCGTTTGCCACTGATGAAAAAACTGCGCTTTTAAACAGTATTACGCATCCATTTATTATAAAAATAATTGAAAATGAGCTTGATTTTTACCGAAAAAGCGGTGAAAGAGCTGTTGTTCTTGACGCACCGCAGCTTTTTGAAGCGGGTTGCGAGAAAATGTGCGATTTTGTTATCGGCGTTATTGCAGACAAAGATGTAAGAAAAGCGCGTATTATGGCTCGTGATAAAATTGATGAAAATTCCGCAAAAATAAGGTTAAATGCGGGAAAAGACGATGATTTTTTTAAAAACAACTGTGATATGATTATTATAAATAACGGTGAAATTGATAAACTAAAAAAAGAAGTAGATAAGATTTTAAATTTGATATAAATTATAGGATTTTGGCACAGGTAAAGTCCTTTAAGGAGTTATTTTGAAAAAATTATTAAAATTTATTCTGTGGATTGTTATAATCTGCGTTCTTATATACGGCGGTATGGCCGGTTACAAAAAAATCGAAAAATACATTTATCCGACTGATTATTCGGATTTGATTCAAAAATATGCTGATGAAAATGAACTCCCGAGGTCATTGGTTTTTGCGGTGATAAAATGCGAAAGCGGTTTTGATAAAAACGCTGTTTCAAATATCGGCGCAAAAGGACTTATGCAGCTTACTCCCGAAACTTATGAGTGGGTTTGCTCAAAATACGGCACAAAATGTAAAGATTCAGATGAACTTTTTGACCCGAAAACTAATATTCAGGCAGGATGCAGACTTTTAAAGCTTCATTTAAAAGAGTTTTCGTCGGTTGAAACCGCTCTTGCCGCTTATCATGCCGGCAGAGGAATCACAAATAAGTGGTTGAATAATCCCGAGTATTCCGACGACGGAAAAACACTGAAGGAGATACCTTATAAAGAAACTTCAGCCTATGTTGACAAGGTTATTAAAACAATTGAAAAATATAAAGAAATTTATAATATTGAATAAAGGAGATTTTACAAATGAAAGAAAAAACAATTGCGTCAAATCTTAAAGAAGAACTCTTTCTCAATGACAAAAACGGCTATTTTAAAATAGACGAAAAAACCGAGGAAGATATTCAAAATTTCGCAGAAGGCTATAAAACCTTTATTACTGCATCAAAAACCGAGCGCCTTTGTGTTAAAAACGCTATTATTCTTGCAGAAGAAAAAGGCTTTACTGAATTTGACCCTGATAAAAAGTATAAAACAGGCGACAAAGTTTATCTTAATCAGCATAATAAAGCGGTAATTCTTTCGGTTATCGGCAAGCGTGATATTAAAGACGGCGTTAGAATCGTTGCGGCTCATATTGATTCCCCTCGAATTGATTTAAAAGCTAATCCGCTTTATGAGTCGGATGAGTTAGGTTATTTCAAAACACATTATTACGGCGGTATTAAAAAATATCAATGGACAGCTATGCCGCTTTCACTTTACGGTGTGGTTATCAATTCAAAAGGTGAAAAAATTGAGGTTTCGCTGGGTGACGGCGAAAACGACCCTAAATTTGTTATAACCGATTTGCTTCCGCATCTTGGTGCAGAGCAAGGCAAACGCACATTAAATGACGGAATACGCGGAGAAGAAATGAATATTTTAATCGGTTCCCGTCCGTTTAATGATGATTCTGAATCAGAGGCTGTAAAGCTTAATCTTATGAAGCTTATCAATGAAAAATACGGCTTTAAAGAAGCTGACTTCAGAGCGGCAGAGCTTGAGTTTGTACCTGCTTACAATGCTTGCGATATCGGTTTTGACCGTTCGCTTGTCGGCGGCTACGGCCATGATGACAGGGTTTGCGCTTACCCTGCTTTGATGGCGGCTCTTGATACCGAGTTACCTGAATATACAACCGTTACTGTTCTTACCGATAAAGAAGAAACAGGCTCCGACGGAAATACAGGCTTGCTTTGCGATTATCTTCGCAACTTTATTACCGATTTAGCGCTAGCAAACGGTGTTCAAGGTTACAGAGTAATTCGCAATTCAAAATGCTTGTCAGCGGATGTAAATGCAGCTCATGACCCAACATTCCCTGATGTTTCGGAGCGCAGAAATATGGCCTTTATCAACAAAGGTGTTGTTATCACAAAATACACAGGCTCTCGCGGTAAAGGCGGCACTTCCGATGCTTCTGCTGAATATATGGGCTTTGTTTCAAAGCTTTTGAATGACAACGGTGTTGTATGGCAGACCGGCGAGCTCGGAAAGGTTGACGCAGGCGGCGGTGGAACAGTTGCTAAATACATTGCAAATATGGATGTTGATACTGTTGATGTCGGTGTACCTGTGCTTTCAATGCACGCGCCGTTTGAGGTTATCTCAAAGCTTGATTTGTTTATGGCTTATAAAGCATTTATGGCATTTAATAAATAATTAATAAATCTTGTCCCCTTTGCATATAATTTACTAAATTATAAAAAAGGGGACTTTTTAATATGATAAGCTTCACCGCAAAGATTACCAAAACAAGGCTTTTTATCGGAATTGCAATATTTTTAATTCCGTTTTTAATATTTTCAGCAATTTATTTGAGCAGAAACGATAACCCTGAAGTTCTTAATCTTCAGGCAAAAACTAAAGCGCAGCGCATTGCTTTTTTAAAACAGTACGGCTGGGAATCGGATAGTGCTTCCGAAACAGAAAAAGATACGGTAATTCCTTCTGAATTTGATAATGTTTACAAAGCTTATAACAGTATTCAGACTGCACAGGGATTTGATTTGTCAGAGTATAAAGGTGAAAAAGTTAAGCTTTACAGCATAAAAATCAATAATTATCCTAAAAATTCAGAGTATGTTTATGCAACGCTTTTAGTTAAAGACGGCGCCGTTATCGGCGGTGATATTCATTCAACCGAGTTAAACGGATTTATGCATGGGTTTAAGATAGAATAGGTTTTATCATTTTCATACGGAGAAAAGAAAATTTATGGCAAAAGAAAGAATAGATAAAGTTATATCAAAAATAATGTGCGTTTCAAGATCTGACGCGCGCCGACTGATAAAAATCGGCAAGGTTTTTCTTGAGGGCGAACGTGTAAAAGCCTTTGATACAAAGGTCGATGAAAGTTCGGATATTGTAGTTAACGGAAAACCGATTACATATTCCGAAAAGGTGTATATAATGATGAATAAACCGCAGGGTGTGGTTTGTGACGATAAAGATGCAGCGCCTTATGCACCGAGCATTTTAGACGAAGAATTAAGGCGGAAAGATTTGTTTTGCGTGGGACGATTGGATAAGGATACAACAGGACTGCTTATTATTACAAACGACGGGGACTTTGCGCATAAAGTTATTTCGCCGAAAAAGCATATAAAAAAACGCTATCGCGTAACACTTGCCCACGCGCTTACAGATGAAAATATAAAAACGGCGGAAAAAGGAATTACACTTTCCGACGGTACGGAACTTTTACCAGCGAGAATTGAAAATTTAAGTGCCGACCGCAAAGAAGCGGACTTTATTATAGAAGAAGGCAAATATCATCAGATTAAACGTATGGCAGGAGCCTTGGAGAATAAGGTTATAAATTTAAAACGTATTAGTATTGGTTCTCTTTCGCTTGATGAAGATTTGGCAGAGGGAAAAGCCAAAAAGCTTACAAGGAAAGATTTGGATAAAATATTCGCAGATTAACTTTTTATTTACAAAATGTTCATATCGCAGGTCGAAAAATCACAAATATACAAAAAATATTGTGTATTTTGCATAATAATGTTATGATTTTTTTGGCATTTAAATTTATTGCAATTTTTTGATATATATGTTATTATTAACAATACAAAGTAGGGAGTGCTATCCCTTGAAATATAGGAGGAAAAAATATGGCAGGCTTATCTTTAAAAGGTATTTATAAAAAATACCCTGGCGGCGTTGTTGCTGTTTCTGATTTCAATCTTGAAATTAAAGATAAAGAATTTATTGTATTAGTAGGACCTTCAGGTTGTGGTAAATCTACAACTCTTCGTATGATTGCCGGTCTTGAAGAAATTTCAGAGGGTGAGCTTTATATCGGCGACCGTTTGGTTAATGATGTAGCACCTAAAGACAGAGATATCGCAATGGTGTTCCAGAACTATGCGCTTTATCCTCATATGTCAGTATTTGAAAATATGGCATTTGGCTTAAAGCTTCGTAAAACACCTCGTGATGAGATTAAACGTCGTGTTGATGAGGCTGCAAGAATTCTTGATATTGCTCATTTATTAGACAGAAAACCAAAAGCTCTTTCAGGTGGTCAGCGTCAGCGTGTTGCGCTCGGTCGTGCACTTGTTCGTGAGCCTCAGGTATTCTTACTTGACGAGCCGCTTTCAAACCTTGATGCTAAACTCCGTGCTCAAATGAGAACAGAGCTTACAAAACTTCATCAGAGACTCGGTACTACATTTATCTATGTAACACATGACCAGACAGAGGCTATGACAATGGCTGATAGAATCGTTGTTATGAAAGACGGTATTATTCAGCAAGTTGATACTCCTCAGCATCTTTATGATATTCCTTGCAATACATTCGTTGCAGGATTTATCGGTTCACCTCAGATGAACTTCCTTGATGCAACTGTTCGCAAAGAAGGCGATGACTTCTTTGTAGAATTCGGTTCAGAAGATACAAAACGCCGTCTCGGTGTTAAATTTAAAATCAAACTTCCTGCTTATAAAAACGCAAAAGGTCAGTTGGAGCCTTATGTTGATAAACAGGTTATTATGGGTATCCGTCCTGAACACATTCATGACGAACCAAAGCTTTTGAAAGAGTTCCCTGACGGTAAGGTTGAAGCAAATGTTGAAGTTACCGAGCTTATGGGTGCTGAAACATATCTCTATGTTAACTGTGAAACTCATTATCTTACTGCTCGTGTTGCTCCTTCAACAACAGCTAAAATGGGCGAAGATATCGATATCACAATGGAGCCTGAGAAAATTCACCTCTTTGATAAAGATACAGAAATGGCTATTTGCCACTAATTAAAAAAACAAAACCGCTTACTTTTCGGTAAGCGGTTTTTTGCTGTCTTATTCTTTGCTTTTTCTTTGAAAAAGAGTTTTTAAACTAATGATAATAAGGCAAATTCCAAATAGTTTTGAAATAATGTCAGTTGAAATAATTTGACTTAAATATACTCCTAAAAAGCATCCAGGTATGCCGCATGCTGCCAGCCAAAGCGCTTTTTTTATGTCAATTTGCTTTTGCTTAATGTATATTATTACCGAGAAAAGCGCAATAGGTATAAAGAATAACAAGTTAGTTCCCGCGGCGTTTTCGCGTGAAACATTCATAAACATGGTTAAAAATATGATCAGAACGCCGCCTCCTCCGACACCGAGACTTCCGATAGCGCCGCTCAAAAATCCACCCACAATAAGCCATAGCCATTTCAAATAAAATCACCCCTTGAAAAACATTCTTACCCCTGCATAAATCATAAATGCACAAAAAATCTTTTTGAGCAACTCGCAAGACATTTTTTTCATTAGATATGTGCCGAATGCCGCTCCGCAAAGCCCTGCAGGAATTAAAAACCACATATTATCAAAGCTGATTTTGCCGCTAAAATAATACATTATTACAGATAAAATACAAAGCGGAAGAATTACAGCAATTGAGGTTGACTGCGCTTTTTTTTGGTCAAGTCCGCTGTGCTTTAAAACTTCGACTGCAACAATTCCGCCGCCGGCGCCGAAAAGTCCGTTTAAAACACCTGTAAGAATCCCGAGAAGAGTAAAAGTAATTTTATTTTTCATAGTTTTCATTCCCGAAAAAATATAATTTAAAATTATTATTTCCATAAATTATTAAAACATTATTTACAAAAATATTTTATTTTTTTGTGCATTATTTTGAGGAAATTTTCGCAGAAAAATATTGACTATTTTATCTAATTGTTGTAATATTAGTATGTACAGTAATCTGACTGTAAACTTTAGGCTATATTGCAAATCTTAATGGAGGTAAGAACATGTCTAAAATTACAAAAGTACTGGCTTTGATGTTAGTAGCTATATTTGCATTATCGCTTGTTGCATGCGGCGGTGATGAGGGTGATAATAATACTACTACCAAAGCTCAGACAACTGCAGGTGAGACTTCGGCAAATGAAGTTGTTTCAACTTCTGAAGGCGAAACTACCACAACAGTTGCAGGTGAAACAACTGCAAAAGATAATAAACAACAAAAAGAAGAAAAAACCACTACAAAGAAAACAACTGAAAACAAAAACCTTGTTGATAACGCTAAAGGTGTTTCAAAGACAGGTGCTTTGATTCCTCGTACAACCAACAAGGCAGGTAATGCTTCGGCTAAATTTATTAAGAGCCTTAAAGGCTTCGAGCTTAAGATTTTATACCCATGGGAAAACATCTATGGTGATAAAAAATGTAAAGCATCGGCTGAGGCTTCAATTAAAGAAGTTGAAAATCTTTACGGTGTTAAAATCACTGAATCAGGTAAATTCTCAAAGTATAATGAGCTTCTCGCTTCTGAGCTTTCAGCTAAGAAATGTGAAAATGACCTTTATTATGCTCAGAATTCATTCTTCGCTTCATATTTCCAGAAAGGTTACATTGCTGACCTTACTACTGCTATGAGAGAATCAGGCGTTGATTTTAACGATCCTTGGTACATTTCAGACGCTAAAGGCTTCCTTAACATTGACGGTAAACAGTATGGTTGGATTCCTTACGAGGATGAATATACAACTCCTTACTGTATTATCTACAACAAGAAGCTTCTTAACAAAAAGAAATTAGCTGATCCTGCAAAACTTGCTGCAGAAGGCAAATGGGATTGGGAAACTTTACAGAAATATGCTAAGAAATTTGATAACGATAAGAATGTTACAGGTTTCTGCGCTTCTTATACTGATATGCTCTTTGAGACAATTGCTTACCAGTATGGCACAAAGCTTACTAAAGTTTCAAGAGGTTCACAGCCTACAACAAATATCACTGATGCAAAAGTTAAATCTGCTTTGACAGAGATTTCAAATTGGTGCGTTGGTAAAAAGGCTTGGGCTGAAACATTCAGCGGTCAGGCATGGAACTATCCAAAGAACCAGCTCGCTGAAGGCAAAGTTGCTATGTATTTCGGTAACCACGACGCTATTCAGAACCTCGCAGGTTCATCTTATAAGAACGATATGGGCATCGCTCCTTTCCCTAACAAGAAAGGTTCTAAATCTTACACAAACATCAGCGTTCCGCAGTTTATCGCTTTTGTTCCGATTGTAAATCAGAATGATGCTTCAAAAATTCTCTTTATCAGAAATGAATACTATCGTTACAACTACCGTTATGTAAACAGAAACTTCCAGTATAAATGGAGTAACTACCTTGGTGATGATGAGGCTATTACAAATGCCGGTAACATCAAGTTCGGTAAAAACGGTAACAAGATTGTATTTAGCTGGACTTCAATATGCGAAGACAGCTCAGCAGGTATTACAACAAGCACTATACTCAGTGAAGTTCTTAGCGGAAAGAGCACTCCTGCACAGGCTATCAGCAGTAAGAAAAACGCTCTTACAAAGACATATGCTGATGTTTGGAAAGGTCATACAATCACAGGTAATGTTTAATACTTGCCTTAATTAAAAATTAAATTTGCATGCAAGCTTTAAAGCGGATAAGAGAAGATTCTCTTATCCGCTTTTTTAAGTGATATTTAGCATGTCAATTGCCTTTTTGTGCAATCGGCTGATTTGCCTGGTACAGTATCCGACTTCTTCGCCGATTTCTTCAAAAGTCTTTCCGCTGATATATTTAAGATAAAGTATTTTTTTAAGCATAAAGTCATCAAGTTTTTCTATTGAATTGTAAATGGCGCCTCTTAAATCAACCAAATTATCAATTTTTCGGTCGATTTCTTTTTCTAATGAGATTACTTTGTTTAAAGCGAAAATACTTTGTGAGTCTTCTTTGAGTTTTAAAGCGCGGTTATACCATTTTTGCTTTTCATTAATCAGCGCATCGATTTCTGCATCCAGAGTCAAATAATTTTCAAGAAGTACCTTTTTTTCACCATAAGTCATAATATTACATCCTTGTTTTTCTGGGCTGATTTTAATATATAACAACTTTAGTCCAATAAACCGTACAAATGTTCGCTTATTGTTGCCTTGAATTAATAAGCTCATCAATCGAGCAGCCGATAAGCGCTGAGAGCATAATTAAATGTGTTATATTAGGTACTGATTGACCGCTCTCCCACTTTACAATTGCTTGTTGACTGACTCCGATTTTGTAAGCAAGATAACGCTGTGTGTAATCATTTTCCTGTCTGAATTCCTTAATTTTAAACATCCTTTTACTCCTTTCCTTGTAGGTAATATTTTACATTAGAAATTCAAAAATGTCAATTATATCCACACAACCATCGGTTGTATTAAGTTTATATTTTTGCAATATTTTATTTATAGGGTTGTAAAATATGAATATTATGATTATAATGAAATTAGCAATTATTTAACAAGGGATTATTTATGAAAAATTCATTTGAAATTGAGAGAAAGTATATTATAAAAAAGCCTTTTGAAAAGCTACTTTCAGAAAAGGCGCAAAGAGTTATTGATATTACTCAAACATACATTGGTTTGAACGAGTCGGGTTTTAACTGTAGAATTCGAAAAGTAATCGAAAACGGTGTTGAAAAATACATATTTACCGAAAAAAAGAATATTAACGGCATAAAACGATTTGAAAACGAATTTGAAATAAGCGCTGAAGAATATAAGTCAGCCTATAAAAATAAGCTTGAAAACAGCAATTCGATAATAAAAACTCGATATTGTATCAGCGAAAATGATTTAATATATGAGGTTGATATTTTTCCGTTTTGGAAAGAGATTGCCGTTTTAGAGGTAGAGCTTGAAAACGAAAATATAATACCGCCGATTCCGGAGTATTTTGACATTATTAAAGAAGTGACAGGCGACAAGGCACTTACAAACTATGCTCTAAGCCGAAAAATACCTGATGAAAAAAGCTTATTAGGAGTGTGAATTTTTTAAAATGAATGTTGCATTTTTTCTTACGCCGAAAAATGAAGTTGCATATTTATATAATGATTTTACCTTTCGCCAGGGGCTTGAAAAAATGAAGTATCACGGTTATACAGCTATTCCTGTTATCACCAAAGAAGGTAAGTATGTGGGAACAGTTTCAGAGGGCGATTTTCTGTGGTATTTTGTTGATAAAAATGTGAATAAAATGAAGTTTTCAGACCGAAAAATAGAAAAAATATCAATAAATGAAATTTTGAAAACCGAAAAATATAAGGCAGTTAAAATTACGGAGTCAATTGATGAGTTGGTATCTTTGTCTTTAAATCAAAACTTTGTGCCTATTGTTGATGATACTGATAATTTCATCGGAATAGTCCTTAGAAAAGATATTATTAAATACTTCAGCTCGGGAAAAGTGGCTGTTACGACAGCAAATAAAGAAGTTTAGAATCAATATAAAAAAGCTCGCTTGAATTTCAAGCGAGCTTTTCATTTGTTAATCAGTCGTTTGGTTTCTCAACATTCGGACAAACAAGTTCCGGCACCCTATATTCTGAATAAACCCAGTTTATTGCATTTTTAATAATCTGCTGAATATAAGGATTGTGATAAGTAGGATAAGTTTCGTGACCAGGCTGTAAATAGAATATTTTGCCGTTTTCTCTTCGCCAGCAGCAGCCTGATCTAAATACTTCGCCAGGTGTAAAGCTTGAAATAAATACAAGTTTATCCGGTTCAGGAATACCGAAAGGCTCGCCGTACATTTCTTCTTTTTCCAAAGTTACATGTGCCGGAATGCCTTTTGCAATCGGATGTGACGGGTCAACTACCCAAATGCGTTCTTTGTCTTCCGACTCTCTCCAATGAAGGTTACAGGAAGTGCCCATAAGCGCCTTAAACGGCTTTGAATGGTGAGCAGAATGTAAGAAAATGATGCCCATACCTCTGCGAACAGCATCCGCTACCATTTTAACAGCTTCGTCAGGTACTTCGCCGTGCTTGCAATGTCCCCACCAAAGCATAACATCTGTATCGTCAAGCAATTCTCTTGTAATACCTGCGTTTTCGGTAGGATTGCCGTCATCATCAAACTGTGTAACAGTTTTTACATCAAATTCGTCTTTTAAAAAGCTTTCAAGATATTTATGTATTCCGTTTGGATATATTTCTAAAATGTTTTCCTGATTCCAAACATTTTTATTATCCTGGCAGTATTCATGCCAAATTGTAACTTTAATCATTATAAAAACTCCTTTATATATTAGTCTGAACGGCGGTTTTATTCTCTGCTGATTCAAAAGCAGCTTCCATAACCTTCATAACACGAAGTGCTTCTTCAGGTTTTATTGTAAGCTCGCCGCCTTCAATAGCACCTACTAACTGACGGTAAACAACTTGAAGGCCGTCCTCAACATCCATAGGTTCAGAAAGTGCAATATGCTCAACCGATTCAGGATGTCTCGGCGCCATTGTTTTGGTAGGGCCTGCTTTAGTCATAAAGATTTCTTCTTCCCAGATATTGTTTTTATCAATAACTCTGACAATCTCTCCGTTGCAGTCCCAGTTATCTATCTGCAAAGTGCCTTCTGTGCCGAGCGCATACCAACGAGGTTTTGTAATGTAGTTATTTGTTGCAACCTCAATAAAAGCGGTAAGTCCGTCAGCAAATGTTAAAGAAAGATGAAAATTATCATCAACCTCAGGATAGTCGATGTTATACATTTTGCAAAAAACATTTGTTACTGCGGATTTATTCATATACATAAGCTGGTCAATCAAATGAACGCCCCAATCGAGCATCATTCCGCCGCCTAAGTTTTTCAGCGTTCTCCAGCCGCTCGGCATACCGCGCGAGCCTTCAACGCGGCTTTCAATATGATAAACCTTGCCGATTTCGCCTGCTTCAACATTGCGTTTCATAAGCTGAAAGTCTTTATTTGTTCTGCGGTTTTGGTCAATGGTGAAAACCTTGCCTGTTTCTTCTGCTACTGCCATAACCTCTTTTAACTCTTTTGAGTTCATTGTTACAGGCTTTTCACAAATTACATTCTTGCCGTGACGCAAAGCGTCAATACAGATTTCAGCGTGAACCTCATTTGTAGTTGCTACCAAAACTATATCAATTTCAGGGTCAGAGAGTAATGCTTCGCGTGACTCGTAAGCTACAAGATTTTCGCTTCTTGCAACATCCATACGCTTTTCATCAAGGTCAAATACACCTTTTGTAACAACCCTATCTTCAGGGTGGTCTTTTGTGCAGAAATAATGACCGTGAGCCATTCCGCCGTAACCTATTATACCTAATTTATAAATCTTATCCATTGTAATTCGCCTTCAAACTGCTAAAATTTTATGCCCACCACATCTCTCCGGCGGTTTTTGTAATAAGAACTTCTTTAAGAAATTCGATTGCTTTTTCAAGACCTTCTTCAGGTGACATAAGTGCGTCTTCATGCTCAATACTGATTGAGCCGTCGTAGCCAACTGCCTTTAAGGTTGAAATAATATCGTTCCATACTTGCTTTGAATGACCGTAGCCGACTGTTCTGAAAACCCATGAACGACCTAAAATATCTCCGTAGCTCTTTGTATCCAAAACGCCGTTTACAGCAGTATTTGCATTGTCAATTCGAGTATCTTTTGCATGGAAATGATAAATTGCGCCTTTTAAAGCTTTGATA
This sequence comes from Acutalibacteraceae bacterium, assembly GCA_051877275.1. Lineage (GTDB taxonomy): Bacteria > Bacillota > Clostridia > Oscillospirales > Acutalibacteraceae > RUG11462. Next base: position 27,830 of record JBJEIS010000191.1, read on the forward strand.
GCTTCAACCGGGTCAATTCCTTGCCAGAAAAGATGTGAAGGGTCAAAGTTTGCACCTATGATATCGCCGACTGCCTCACGGAGTTTTAAACAGGTTTCAGGGTTATAAACCACAAAGCCGGGATGCATTTCAAACGCAATTTTTTCTATTCCGTGAGCCTTTGCAAATTCAGCGGTTTCTTTCCAATAAGGAATAACTTTTTCATTCCACTGCCATTCAAGAATTTCAAGAAAATCTTCAGGCCATGCACAAGTTACCCAGTTTGGAAGCTTTGAATCTTCGCAGTCGCCAGGGCAACCGGCAAAACCGATTATAGTTTTAACTCCCAAAGCTTCAGCAGCTAAAATAGCGTTTTTAAATTCTTTGTCGAATTTTGCAGCTATTTCTTTGTTTGGATGCAAAGGATTACCGTGACAGGCAATAGCGGAAATTTCTACTTCATATTTAGCCATTAAAGCCTTAAACTCTTTCACTTTTTCAGGATTGCCGATTAATTCTTCAGGCTTTAAATGATTATCTCCCGGATAACCGCCTGCACCGATTTCCATTTCATGTACATCATGGTCATATAAGAATTTCAGCGCTTCTTCAAATGTATAACCGCCGAAAACAGGATTCATTACACCGAGTTTCATTATGTATCTCCTCCAAAATTAAAGCTTAACTTCTTCGCCGAGTTCAGCTGATTTATACATAGCTTCAAGAATTTTAACCATATTAAGTCCTTGAACCGGAACAAAGTCAGGCTCTGCTTTGCCTGAAATTACATCGAAGAAATGGTAAAGGTTCTTAGCATGAGGACCTTCTGATGCTTCCGGAAGATTTGGAATAATATCTACTGTAACGCCATTCTCCTCTGTAAATATTTTAAATTTATCATCTGTAGTATCAGTTGAAGCTCCTGCCTTTGTACCACGAAGCTCAACAAACACCTTTTCTCTTTCAATATTTGAAGCCCATGAAAATTCAATCTGCATTGTGCAGCCGTTGTCAAAACGGATAAAGCCGATTGCAAGATCCTCTACATCAAATGTACCCTCTGATGAAGCTTCGCCGAATTTTGAATGTTCAGAATCAGCTTCAGTATCGCTGTCGGCAAATTTACAGTATGTAGCGCCTGAAACAGCTACTGGCTTCGGATTGCCCATCATCCAGATTGCAAGGTCAATCATATGTACGCCAAGATCTATAAGCGGACCGCCGCCGGACTGTGCTTTGGTAGTAAACCAACCGCCTTTACCGGGAATACCTCGTCTTCTTCTCCAACCGCAGCGAGCAGTATAAATTTCACCCATTTTTCCCTCTTCAATATATTTTTTAAGGAATTTTGAGTAATTATTGTAACGGTTGTTACGCATAACCATTAAGGTTTTACCGCTTTTTTCAGCAGCGTCACTCATTTTTTGAGCTTCAGCAACTGAAACAGCGTCAGGTTTTTCACAGAAAACGTTGATACCTTTATTAAGAGCTGCAACTGCGATAATTGAGTGCAGATAGTTTGGTGTGCAGATATCAACTGCATCCAAACCTTCAATGTTTAAAACATCTTCATAGTTTTCATAACAGCAAGATTTATCTTTGCCTAATTTTGCTGCTGCGGCTTCTGCTTTTGATAAAACTATATCACAAAATGCCACAACTTCAACATTGTCATTGTTTTCGTAAGCATATATATGTGCATAGTTAAAGATTCCGCCGCAACCGATGATACCGATTTTTAATTTTTTATTTTCCATAAGTAAAACTCCTTTCAGTAAAAAACTTACTGATTTTTTCGTGTAAAGTATAGCATAATTAAAATAAATGTTGTATAATATATTTTATAAAAAATATCAAATTTTTGTCATTGGGAGTGCTTGTTATGGATTTCGGTGTTTTAGAATCGAAATATGAATATAAGTATAGAAGAGACGGTATTGAATTTCCGATTCATTGTGTTATGATAGATGTTAAAAAGCATGGGAAAAATGTTATTAATCCTCATTATCACGAATATATTGAAATTCTTTACAGTATTGAGTCGGACGGCGATGTTTATATTAACGGGAAATTGAGAAGTTTTAAAAGCGGAGATTTACTTATTATAAATTCACTTGAAAATCATGATTTGATTTTTACCAGAAGTGACGCACATTATATTGTTATTAAAGTTTTGCCTGAA
>JBJEIS010000192.1:0-7315 GCA_051877275.1 Acutalibacteraceae bacterium
GTCTCCAAAACCACGTGCCGAGGGTTCGAATCCTTCTGCCCCTGCCACGTCGGAGCAAGCTTTGTATCGCTTGCTCCGATTTTTTACAAAAATCAGAGCGCGCTCACAACGCCTCCGCGGCGCTACCAACTTTTTGCGGGTTCAAGCCACATCAGAATTATAAGTCGGCATCTTTTTTGCTACCTCTTGACAAATTTAATTAATTAAAAAGCCTTTATTTATGCGGTTTTATAGCATATTTAAAGGCTTTTATTTTTTGTCTTGAGTATCAATGTTTATAAATCGCGTTCTATTGTACCTTAAAATTATCGACAATTAACTACGAAAAATGTTTCATCTTGAAATACATAAAGATATTTATTATAATAAATACAATGTGAAAGGAAAGATTATTTTATGGCTACAAGAAAAAATAATAGTTATGGAACAATTAAAATGAAAAGGTTAATAGCAGTACTTTTAATAGCTATAAGTGTTTTTATCACAAATTCTGTTTCGGTTACTGCAAAAACTACTGCGAAATCATTAACTGCAGATGAGATTACTGTTGGTGTTACTACTAAGTCTGTTACTGCTGCGACATCAGAAGGGAGCCTTGTTGATGACGGTTATATTAAAAAGATTGAATTTAATACAACACTTCCGGACGGTGAAGGAATATACATTATAATACCTACTTCGGTATTTGACCTAAATCCAACAAGAATAACTTTCAGAGTCAAGGGTAACGGAAATTATAGTTCGGGTGATAATAAGTTTTATTTTTCTAATTATAAAAACGGTGCCTTGCCTGATGAATCCGACACCGTAGTCGGATACGGTGTCGATAATGGAACATGGCTAAGCATAAACACAAGTGCAAGTGTGTTTTCCATTGATTTAACAAGTGAAAAATATAAAAGTATTTTAACTAATAAATTAAACTATTTCTGTTTATATAATCAGGATAGTTATTCTTATCCTAACACACTAACAGAGTTTTATATCGAGGATATTTCAGTTTATTACGATGCAGAGGAAGTTAATGAGTTTTCTGTAAATATTGACGGTACAACTGTTGCAAATATAGAACAGGGCAGTGATTATGTCTTTCCTGTTTCGGATAAAGAAGGTTTTGTCGCATATAAATATCAAAACGAGTATTTTAATGAAGGAGATAAAATAAGCAACATTTCATCTGACATTGAAATAACGACATTATATATTGGAAAGTTTGAAATGCTGCAAGGTGCAACTATTCGTTTAGGTGATGTAAACGGTATGCGTTTTTTTGCAACAGTTTCTCAAGATAAAATATTAAATCTGATAAACGAAGAGAATGCTGTGATTGAAAAAGGTGTTTTGATTGCTCCTAAAGAAAATATAGGGGAAAAAGATTTTACTTTTGATATCGGTACTGAGAATAAAGAATATATTTCTGCCAAATATACCGACAGCACACTGTTTTATGATACAGATACATTTGTAGGGTCAATTGTATCTATAAAAGATGCCAACATTTCAAGAGAATTTGTCGGCAGAGGATATATAAAAGTTAATATAGGTGATATTCAGAAAAATTTTTATGCTACGTATTATAATAGCAGTATAAATGAAAATACAAGGACAATTGCAAATATAGCTAATGCTTATAAAAATGATTCAACATCAAATTATAAGACTTTGGAAACCTCAATTAAAAATATTGTCGATACTTGGGCATTGTCGGCGTCATAGTTAATATAAAACCTCTGTGTTGTAAAAAAATGCAGAGGTTTTATATTTTTGTTAAAAAATTTGACAAAATATACTTGACATTTTACTGTATATGTGTATAATTAACTTGTTAACTATTAATTAGTTAATCTTTTGGAGGTGAGATAATTGAGTGTTATACCTATTGAAAAAATATTTGAATGTACACATATGTTTATGAGTACAGACAGAACAAGAAGAAGGTGTTTTGACAGAGAGTTAAAATCTATGGGAATACATCATACTCAGCATAGGGTTCTTATGTATATAGAGCATCATGAAGGTATTATAAATCAAAAACAGATAGCTGAAAATTTTGATGTAAGCCCTGCGGCGGTTGTGGGTACCATAAAAAAGCTTGAAAGTAACGGTTATATAACAAGGTGTTCTTCAGAAAAGGACAATAGATTTAATGAAATAAAAATAACTGAAAAGGGTAAAAAAATTATTGAAGAAACTCATTCTGCATTTGAGGCGCTTGATAGAAAAACATTTGAGTGTTTTAATGAAGAAGAGATTGATCAATTAATATATTTATTAGGCAAAATGAAAAAATCTTTAAAAGAAAAGGAGCGCTCTTAGTTGAAAAGATGGCTTAAATATGTTAAACCTTATTGGATTTACTTTGTTTTAGGTCCGATTGGCATGATTGTTGAGGTTATCGGTGAAGTTGTATTACCAAAATTTCTTTCGGCTATTATTGACAACGGTATCGGTACAAAGGAAACTGTCGGAAACGGACAGTCATACATAATTTTCATTGCTGTTGCTATGATATTAACCGCTGTAATTATGATGGTGGGTGGTATTTGCGGCGCATATTTCGGCGCAAAAGCATCAGTTAATTTTGCAGCAGATTTAAGAGATGATGTATATAAAAAAATACAGAAATTCTCTTTTTCAAATATTGATAAGTTCTCTACAGGTTCGCTTGTAACCCGTCTTACAAACGATGTAACACAGTTGCAGAATTTTGTTAATATGTTGTTGCGTATGTGCTTGCGTTCACCGGGAATGCTTATAGGCGCATTAATTATGGCAGTTATGCTTAATCCTTCTCTTGCCGTAATTCTTGCTGTTGCAATGCCTATAATTTTAATCGTTCAGTTCCTTATCATAAGAAAAGGATTCCCGAGATTTAATAAAATGCAATCTAAAATTGACGGACTTAATTCAACTATTCAGGAAAACCTCGTTAATGTAAGAGTTGTAAAATCGTTTGTCAGAGAAGATTATGAGAAAGAAAAATTCAGAAATTCAAACAGCTCTTTGAAAAAAGCCGGTATCAGTGCAATGAATATAATGATTTTAATGCAGCCGATTATGATGATATTAATGTATGCGACAACACTTGTTGTGTTGTGGTTCGGCGGTAATCAGGTTATTGATTTTATTGAAACAGGTACAGGTATGTCTGTCGGTGATTTGACACAGTTTTTGACATATATAAATCAGATTCTTATGTCTATGATGATGATAACAATGTTGTTTATGATGTGGTCAAGAGCTATGGCTTCTGGTAAACGTATTTGTGAAGTTCTTGATGAAAAAGCTGATATAACTGATGAAAATGCTTTGTGTGCAGATAAAAAGGTTGAAAGCGGTAATGTTGAGTTTAAGAATGTTTCTTTCAGATACTATAAAACAAGTAAAGAAAAGGTACTTGATAATATTGATTTGAAAATTAACAGCGGTGAAACCGTCGGAATAATTGGTTCTACCGGCTGCGGTAAAACAACTCTTGTATCAATGATACCAAGACTCTATGATGTTGATGACGGTTCTGTTTTGGTTGACGGCGTTGATGTAAAAGATTATAATTTAAAAAATCTTCGTGACGGCGTCTCAATGGTGCTTCAAAAGAACGTTCTTTTCTCCGGTACTATTGAGGATAACTTAAAATGGGGCGATGAAAATGCCACTATGCAAGAAATTAAAAATGCGGCTGAATACGCACAGGCCGATTCTTTTGTTGAAAGCTTTACTGATGGGTATCAGACTGAATTAGGTCAGGGCGGCGTCAATGTATCCGGTGGACAGAAGCAGCGACTTTGTATTGCCAGAGCAATGCTTAAAAAACCGAAAATCATTATCTTTGATGATTCAACTTCTGCGGTTGATACAGCAACAGAGGCAAAAATACGTGAAGCGTTTAAAAATGAGATGAAAGATACTACTAAAATTATTATTGCACAAAGAATTTCATCTGTTCAGGAGTCAGATAAGATTATTGTAATGGATGACGGTGTAATAACAGGTATCGGAACTCATGAAGAGTTGTTGAAAAATAACGAGGAATACCGTGAGATATATTATTCACAAACAGAAAAGGAGGCTAACTGATTATGGCGAGAAGTTTGGAAGAATTACAAAAACAGTATAAGTCGGTAGCCCCTGACAAAAAAGGCGGTATGATGGGCGGTCCCGGCAGAGGTCCGGGCGGACCTCACGGACCGAGAGGCGGTCACTCCAAGGCTGAGAAATCAAAACTAAAAAATTCTAAAGGTACAATAAGCAGACTTTTAAAATATATTTCAATATACAAATTCAGATTTGTTGTAGTATTTATCTGTATGATTTGTTCTACAGTAGGTAACTTGCTGGGATCATATCTTTTATCACCGATTATCGATAATGTTGCGGGAATAAAAATAGGTGACGGAAATATCGGTAATGCGATAATTTCATCTGTTAATTCTGTTTTAGAATCTATATATAATTTATTTGGCGGTGCAAGCCAAAAAGTATCTTATCTGATTACCGGTATGGTATGTCTTGCGGTTGTATATGTTTTTGCTGCATTTTGCACATACGTGCAAAGCAAAATAATGCTACATATTTCGCAAGGTTCTTTGCAGAGAATAAGAAATGATTTATTTGATAAAGTTCAGACTTTGCCTGTAAGATATCATGATACGAATGCAACCGGTGAAGTAATGAGCCGTTTTACAAATGATGTTGATAATATCGGTACAATGCTTGATACTTCTCTTTTAAGTGTTGTTTCGGGTGTGTTTACTTTATGCGGAACATTATTCTTTATGCTTTATACAAATGTGTTGTTATCAATAGTAACAATAGTATTTGTTCCGCTGTTTATTTTTCTTGGCGGTGCAATTGCTAAAAAAAGTTCAAAATACTATTCTGCTCAACAAGCAGCTTTAGGCGCAGTTAACGGATATATTGAAGAATCTGTAACAGGACAAAAGGTTGTAAAAGTATTTAACCATGAGGACGATAATGTAGAAGAATTTGAACTTCTTAATAACAATCTTCGTGATAAACAGCTTTATGCACAGTTTTACGGCGGAATTATGGGACCTGTAATGGGAAATATAAGTAAAATCAGTTACGCTCTTGTTGCGGGCATTGGCGGTATTCTTTGTTATCTTACATTAACAGGGGCAATTCCGGCGGCAAGTTCAATTGCCCTTACGGTTGGCGGTCTTACTATTTTTGTAAATTATTCAAACCAGTTTGCAAGACCGATTAATGAGTTATCGCAACAAATGACTTCGATTTTCTCTGCTCTTGCAGGTGCTGAACGCGTTTTTCAGGTTATGGATACAGACCCTGAAAAACCTGATGATGAAAATGCTGTTGAGCTTGAGAATGTTAAAGGCGATGTAATTCTTGAAAATGTGACATTCGGTTATAATCCTGATAAGACTATTCTAAAAAACATTTCACTGTGGGCGAAAGCAGGTCAAAAGATTGCCTTTGTAGGATCTACCGGTGCAGGTAAAACTACTATTACAAATCTTTTAAATAGATTTTATGATATTGATGAAGGCAAAATTACCATTGACGGTATTGATATTAAAAACATCAAACGAGATTCATTAAGAAAAAATATTGCAATGGTACTTCAAGATACTCATTTGTTTACGGGTACGGTTATGGAAAATATCAGATACGGCCGTCTTGACGCAACCGATGAAGAAGTAATTGCTGCTGCAAAGGTCGCTTCTGCTCATAGCTTTATTATGAGATTGTCGGACGGATATAATACTATGCTTGAGGGTGACGGCGCTAATCTTTCGCAAGGACAAAGGCAGTTAATTAATATTGCCCGTGCAGCGCTTTCGAAAGCTCCTATTCTTGTGCTTGACGAAGCTACAAGCTCTGTTGATACCAGAACAGAGCGTCATATTGAGCACGGTATGGATAGATTGATGAAAAACAGAACTACTTTTGTTATTGCTCACAGACTTTCAACTGTAAGAAATTCAAATGCTATTATGGTACTTGAAAACGGCGAGATTATTGAGCGCGGAGACCATGATGATCTTCTTAAACAAAAGGGAAGATATTATGAATTGTATACCGGTTTAAAAGAACTTGATTGATTTTTGTTGACTTTATGCGAATTATTTGGTAAAATATATTAGAATTTTATATTAAGGAGTATATGATATGATTTGTCCAAAATGCGGTTTTGATATGGGTGAAGAAAAAACTTGTGAAAAATGCGGATGGGTTGAAGAATCTGCTGAAATTCAGAATAATGAAATTTCCGAAGATAATTCAATTGAGTCCGAAGAAACCCAGGCTGATTTAAATTCACTTGAAAATATCAATGTTGATTTCAATGAAGTTGACGGAACTGACAGCGAAGCAGAGGACGAGGTTAAAACCTCACCTGATGATTTAGTTATTGATTTTGATGAAATCAATGAAAAAAGTAAGGATATGAAAAACAAAAAATCAGGTTCTTCATGGTTAGTAGCATTAGTTTCTTTCATTGCCGGAGTTCTTGCTACATTAATTGTAGTAGGTTGCCTTAACGGTACTGTTATTACTTATTTTGATAAGGTTACCAACGGCACACCTTACGAAGTTATTGAAAAGTTCTGTAAATCAAATTTTGAAACAAACAATGCTAAAGATTTTACAGCTGCTTGCTCTCCGTTCTACAGAGCAGAAATTCTTTCAGCAATTCAGCAACAGAGTGAGTATTATAATATGGAAACGAATCTCGATTATGATATGGATGTTACCAAAGATTCTAATTTTGTCCCTGTTGCAGAATACTTTATGAAAAATTTTGTTGTAAGTGATACTCAAAAAATGATAATTGATAATATTGAATATCAGGGAATAGAGTATTATAAAAGCGGTACTGATGAGTTTGACAGTTATTTGGATGAATATAAAGGTTCAAGTAACAGTGTTGTAGCTCAGGCTAAAGGTGTTTCATTATTTGCAAAAGTTTCTTGTAATATTGCTTATACTGTTGAAACAATCGAGCAGACAACAACTACTACAACTACTACTGCAAAAGCAACGGAGAAAGCTGAAAAAACTGAAGATAATAAAGAAACAACATCAGTAACAGAAGCTTCACAGTCAAATGCTGAAACCACAACAAGCAATAAAGAATCTGCAAAAGAAAGCTGCACGATTGTTTGCGTTAAAATAAACGATACATGGTATGTTTATAACGGAATTACTACTGACAGTTCTAATTAATATCTAAGAGTTAGTATCTAAAAGAGCAATGTATTTTACATTGCTCTTTTTGTTTTTGTAAATAAGTATAATAATTTTTTTATATTAAAATTCGAACAATATTAAAACA
>JBJEIS010000193.1:0-7172 GCA_051877275.1 Acutalibacteraceae bacterium
AATAATATCATGTGAAATCAGCTCTTTCGACATTATAGCAACATCTTTAGCGGTAGTATATAAATTATCATCATCTAAACCGCAGGCGTTAGAAAAATTGGTATTAGTCATGCCCAGTTCTTTAGCTTTCTGATTCATTAATGATACAAAGCCTTCTTCACTTCCGGCTATATGTTCAGCCAACGCAACCGATGCATCGTTAGCCGATCCAACTGCTACAGATTTTAATAAGTCGTGAACTGTCATAGTTTCGCCGACTTCAAGCCAAATTTGAGAACCGCCCATTGAAGCAGCATGTTCAGAACATGTCACTTTATCATAAAAAGATAGCTTTTTATTTTCAATCGCCTCTACAACCAACAGCATAGTCATTATCTTTGTGATTGATGCGGGCGGCATCTTTTCGTTTTCATTATTTTTATATATTATTCTTCCTGTTGAAGCTTCCATTAAAATTGCTGCTTTCGCGTCAATATTAGGCACAGAAGCCATTGGTATTGCAGAGGTTTCCACAATATCATCATATAAATCTTCAGAATAATATTCAGTAACAACATTATCATAATTTATACTCTTATTGTAGACATCTGCACTTACGGAAAACGGAACAATAAGCATTATGGATAAAACAAATGTAATAATTCTCTTTATAAACATAAATTCTGCACCTGTCTTTCAATAAACAGTATGCAGAATTTTATAAAACTATTCTTTAATTAAAACTTTTTCTACTTCGCCGACATAAGTATAATGGAAATCATCATTATACCACTTTAAATTATCTTTATCAATAAAGCATTCAGGCTCGATTTTTTGACAATAAATCTTTTTACAAATAACTACTATTCTTGCTTGCTCAAAATAAACTGACTTTTCATCAAAACAAGGTATTAATCCTGTTTCTTTTGACTTATCCACTTCTCTTCCCGATTTTTTGCCGCAAACAGAATGAATATCTTTATTATCTCCGTAAAAAGTCAAAGAAAAATACTCGTTATTATCAATAAATTCTTTAGTATAGCGTGACGGACGAATAACTGTTACCGCAACATTCTTGCCCCACATTTCGCCGAAACCGCCCCAGCTGGCAGTCATCATATTATAGCCATCCTTATTCCCTGCTGCAACTAACATCCATTCATCTGCAACAAGCTTTACAAAATTTTCATTCAAATCTTTAATATTAATTTCTTTAAAAGACATAAAAATCAACTCCTTATTTTTAATTATATTTTAATTTTATGAAAAATTCAATAAAAATTTGAAAACTTTGAAAATAATACTTTATTATTCAGCCATTTTAATGTATAATAATATAAAAGATTAAAAAGGGTGATTAATTATGGAAAGCAAATTCAGTGTACCGCTGAAAAATATAATTGATGAGCTTAATCTTGAGGTTATCAATTTAAATTCCGATCCCGAAAAAATATTGCTTACTGACTCGGAGCTTAACCGTCCGGGTTTGCATTTGGCAAATTATTATGAATTTTTTGAAACTCAAAGAATTCAAATTTTCGGACTATCTGAAATCAGTTATTTAAAAACACTAAAAAAAGAAGATTATACTGAACGAATTAAAAAATTTTTTAAGCATTCCCCTGTTGCTGTTGTAGTAACCAGAGGGCTGGAGATTGAAGAAGAGTTTATTTCTCTTGCAAAAGAATTTAATATTCCTTTATTAAGAACACCATACTCAACCTCAGCATTTATGACAGATTTGAATGCTTACCTTAACATACAACTTGCTCCGCGAATTACTCGCCACGGCGTGTTGGTTGAGGTTTACGGTGAAGGTATACTTCTTCTTGGTGAAAGTGGTGTCGGCAAAAGCGAAACTGCAATTGAGCTTATGAAAAGAGGTCACCGTCTCATTGCTGATGACGCAGTTGAAATTAGACGTGTTTCGTCAAAAACTCTTGTCGGAACTGCTCCTGAAAACATTCGACATTTTGTTGAGCTTCGAGGCATAGGTATTATTAATGCACGAAGAATATTCGGCATGGGTGCTGTTAAGCTTACTGAAAAAATTGATATGATTATCAATCTTGAACAATGGGATCCGGACAAAATCTATGACAGAATGGGACTGGATAACGAAACTACTGAAATTTTAGGAATAAATATTACTTCTACTACTATTCCTATAAAACCTGGTAGAAATTTGGCTATTATTATTGAGATTGCGGCAATGAATAATCGTCAAAAGAAAATGGGTTACAATGCAGCTCAGGAACTTTTACACAAGCTTGGTATGGATAGCGATGAAAACATTGACCCAAGTTTGCAAAAAGAATGGGATGCTTTTAAATAATATCAAGAAAGAGGTTTAATTATTATGTATTATATAGGTGTTGATTTAGGCGGCACAAATATCGCAACTGCCGTTATTGATGAAAAATTTAAGATCATTGAAAAAGTTTCAATTCCGACTAAAGCTCCGAGACCGGGCGAAGAAATTGCAAAAGATATTGCAAAATCAGTTGAAATGGCAATAGAAAAAGCCGGCATTAGTTATGATGAGGTTAACTCAATCGGTATCGGCTCACCGGGTGCGGTAGACGCTGAATCCGGAGTAATTGAGTTTGCGGGAAATCTCGGTTTTGACCATGTACCGCTTGTTGAATATGTAGAAAAATTCACAGGTAAAAAATGCTTTGTTGAAAACGATGCAAACGCAGCAGCTTACGGTGAATTAATCGCCGGTGCAGGCAGAGGATCTAAAAACTTTGTTGCTGTAACGCTCGGAACAGGCGTTGGAGGCGGTATTATAATCGACGGAAAGATTTTCTCGGGTTGGAACTCTTTCGGCGCAGAACTCGGTCACATTAATCTTGTTATGGACGGAGAACCTTGTACTTGCGGAAGAAACGGCTGCTGGGAGGCTTATGCTTCGGCTACTGCTCTTATCCGTCAGACAAAAGCCGCTATGCAAAATGATAAAAGCTCAAAAATGTGGGAAATTGCCGGAAGTCTTGAAAATGTTAACGGCAAAACCGCTTTTGACGGTATGCGTGCGGGCGATGAAACCGCAACTAAAGTATGCAAAAAATATATTGAATATGTTGCTTGCGGAATTGTTGATGTAATCAATATCTTTCAGCCTGAATTTGTTTGTATCGGCGGAGGAATCAGCAAAGAAAAAGATAATTTGCTTATTCCTATTAATGAATATGTTAATAAATATAAATTCGGTAAAACCGCTAAAAAGCAAACTGAGATAAAAATTGCAGAACTCGGTAATGACGCCGGAATTATCGGCGCTGCTTTTCTTGGATTAAATAACTGATAATTGAGGTATTTTTTTGAATAATATAAACAACTTAGTTGATTTTTTCAAACACAATAATTACTCTTTTAAAGAAAATGAACCTTTAAAAAATCATACAAGCTTTAATATCGGAGGCAACGCAAAAATTTTTGTAATGCCTGACAGTGAAGAGCAATTAAAAGAAATATTACTCAAGTGTGAAGAATTCGATGTAAAGTATTATCTTCTCGGAAACGGAACTAATGTATTATTTCCTGATGACGGATATGACGGTGTTATTATATCTACAACTGAAAAATTTAACGGCATCAGAAAACTGTCTGAAAATTCTTTTGAATGTGATGCAGGAGTAAAACTAACTTCTCTTTGCAAATTTGCTCTTGAAAATTCTTATACAGGATTTGAGTGCTTGTTTGGCATTCCTGGAACTGTCGGAGGGGCTATAATCACAAATGCAGGCGCTTACGGCAGCGAGGTTTCCGATGTTATTGTTGAAGTAAATCATATTGATGATAAAGGTAATTTCGGTTCGTTTATCGGTGAAGAGATTGATTTTTCTTACCGTCACAGTGCGTATGAAGATAATCATTATATGATATGTTCGGCTGTATTTGTATGCGAGCAAGGCAATAAAGCTGAAATTAAAGCTAAAATGGATGAGCTTATTCAAAGAAGAAAAGAAAAACAACCGCTTGAATTTGGAAGTGCAGGCAGCACTTTTAAACGCCCAAAAGAAGGCTATGCCGCTGCCCTTATTGAACAGGCAGGGCTTAAAGGAACTTCTGTCGGCGGAGCTGAGGTTAGTACTAAACATTCGGGATTTGTGATTAACAAAGGCAATGCAACATGTAAAGATGTTTTAAAGTTAATTGAAATTATTAAACAGAAAGTTTTTGAGAACTCCGGTGTTAAACTGGAATGTGAAGTTAGGATAGTGACTTAAATTTATGGAATTTATTATTGTAACCGGTATTTCAGGTGCAGGAAAATCAAGAGCTATGATGGTTTTTGAAGATATCGGATTCTATTGTATTGATAACATCCCCCCTGCCCTGATAAAGAACTTTGCCGAGCTTTGTAAAAGTAATCCTAATTTAAGCAAAGTTGCTGTTGTATGCGATTCGCGAGGCGGAATGTTTTTTAATGAGCTTAGCAAGGTTTTAAGTGATCTTGATTCACAGAATTTAAAATATAAGATTTTGTTTTTAGATGCTACTGTTGAAGTTTTGGTTAACAGATTCAAAGAAACGCGAAGAAAACATCCGCTTATTGATAGCTGCGGAGGCTCTATTGAGCGCGCCGTTGAAGCTGAAGTTGAATTGCTTAAAAACATTCGTGAAAGATCTGACTATATTATTGATACTTCAAGACTTTCAACCTCACAGCTTAAAGAAAGAATAGTTTCAATTTTTTCTGACAAGCCGTCTGACACAATTAATCCTATTTGTATGTCTTTCGGTTTTAAGTACGGTCCTGCAACCGAAGCTGACTTAATGTTTGATGTAAGATGTTTGCCAAACCCGTTTTATGTTGATGAACTTCGCTTTAAAACAGGGCTGAATGACGAAGTTAAGAATTATGTACTTGAAAAACCTACTGCAACTGAATTATTAAACAAATTAATAGATTTAATTGATTTTTTGATTCCTCTTTATATAAAAGAAGGAAAAAGCTCTATTGTAATTGCAATAGGTTGCACAGGCGGAAAACACAGAAGCGTAACTTTCGCTGAAGCAATTCATAAGCATTTACTTGAAAAAGGCTATAATTCAAGCGTAAATCACAGGGATATTGAAAAACATTAAAGGATTAGCATTATGAGTTTTAATCGCAAAGTAAAAGATGAACTTTTAGAACTTTGGCACAGTAAAAAATGTTGCAGACATTGCGAAATGCTGGGTCTTGTTTTGTTTTCATCTGATTACTCTGACGAAAAAATAGGCTTAATTACTGATAATGAAAAACAGGCGGATTTATATGCAAAATTAGCTAATAAATGCATAAATCTATCACCTGAAAAGACAAAAGTTTCAAAGCATTTTTATATTTATTTTAATAAAAAAGATATTCACACAATTGTCGAACAATTTAATCCTGATACGGCATACAGCAATTTTAAATGCGATGATTGTAAAAAAGCTTTTTTAATGGGCGCTTTTCTTGCAAACGGCATTATCAGCAATCCGGAAAAAGAATATCGTATTGAATTTATTTCAAAATCAGAAGAGATTTCCTGTCTGGTCTACAGGATTTTATATGATTATAATTTAAATCCTAAAATGACAATAAAGAATAAAAAGGTTTCTGTATATTTAAAAAACAGCGAATGTATTGAAGACTTGCTTACACTAATGGGAGCTGTTAAATCTTCACTTAATATGATGAATATGAAAATTATTAAGGAAGTTAAAAATAACACAAACAGAAAAACAAATTTTGAAACTGCTAATCTAAAAAAATCCGCTGATTCATCTGCAAAACACATTAATGCGATTGAAAAAATCGAAAAAAGCGGAAAATTCGGCACATTGCCTGAAGATTTGCAAAAAATAGCTGTTGCACGAAAAGAAAATATCGGAATTAGTTTGTCGGAGCTTGGAGCAATGTTTGATTTAAGCCGTTCAGGTATCTATCATAAACTTAAAAAAATATGTGATTTTGCTGATAAATTGTAAAGTTTGGAGGACTGCGTAATGAGTTTTACGCATTTACATCTTCATACTGAATATTCTCTTTTAGACGGAGCTTGCAGAATTGAAAAACTAATGCAGGCGGTAAAAGCTAAAGGAATGGATTCTGTTGCAATTACTGACCACGGTGTAATGTATGGCGTGGTCAATTTTTATAATGCAGCAAAAAAAGCCGGAGTAAAACCTATTATCGGATGTGAAACTTATGTTGCCGCAAGAACAAGATTTGATAAGATTCATGAATTTGACGCTGTCAGCAGTCATTTGGTTTTATTGTGTAAAAATGAAATAGGCTATAAAAATTTGTGCAAATTAGTATCAAAAAGCTTTGTTGAAGGCTTTTATTACAGACCGAGAATTGATAAAGAATTATTAAAAAAATATTCTGAAGGTCTTATCGCTCTTTCTGCATGTTTGCAGGGCGAATTATCAAGACTGATTAGAAACGGTAATTATGAACTAGCTAAGGAAACTGCTATTTGGTATAAAAATCTTTTTAAAGACGATTACTACATTGAAGTTCAGGATCACGGATTGTCTGAACAAAAAAGAGTTAATTTGCAGCTTATAAAATTAGCAGAAGAATTAAATATTAAAATAGTTGCAACAAATGACGCTCATTATATCGAAAAAACCGATGCAAATATGCAAAAGTATTTAATGCTTGTCGGACAAAATAAAACTATTGACAGCACAGATGCTTTATTATTTGAAACAGAAGAGTTTTATGTAAAAACTGAACAGGAAATGTTGCAGCTATTCCCTGCCGAGTATTTAGAAAATACTTGTGAGGTTGCAGATAAATGTAACTTTGATTTTGATTTTAATACACTGAAGCTGCCAAAGTTTAATATTGATAATTGCGATAATCATTATGAATATTTAAAAAGCCTTTCGCTTAAAGGATTAAAAGCAAAAATAAGTAATCTTACCGATGAGTATTATTCTCGTTTGAATTATGAACTTGAAATTATCAATAAAATGGGCTTTGTTGATTATTTTTTGATAGTTGCTGATTTTGTTAATTTTGCCAAGAGCAAGAAAATTCCTGTTGGTCCCGGAAGAGGCTCGGGAGCAGCTTCTTTATGTGCCTATTGTATAGGTATTACTGATGTTGACCCATTAAAATACAATCTTTTGTTTGAAAGATTTTTAAACCCTGAACGCGTTTCAATGCCTGATTTTGATATAGATTTTTGCTATATTCGCAG
>JBJEIS010000194.1:0-28966 GCA_051877275.1 Acutalibacteraceae bacterium
CAGAAAAATCAGGTCATACGGTTCAAATTACAACCGCGATAAAAGGTGACCAGAAAAAGTTAGTTGAAATGTGCCGACTGAATGCTGCTGAAAGAGTTTCAAAAATTGACGGCTTATCAATAAAAGATACAAAGGTTCTTGATGAACTGCAAAACTTATTGGGACTTAAAAAGCTTCCGAAATATATTGAGGCTTATGATATTTCAAATACCGCCGGACAAGATAATGTTGCGGGTATGATTGTTTATAAGGATGCTTCGCCTTATAAACAAGCTTATAAGCGTTTTGCTATCAAGAGTTTTTCAGGCCAGGATGACTATGGCTCAATGCGTGAAGTGTTACAGAGACGAATGGCAGAATATGAGGCTAATAAAGGGCTTGAAGGGTTCGGCGTTTTGCCTGATTTGATTTTGCTTGACGGCGGAGTAGGTCAGTTAAATGCAGTATTGCCGATTGTAGAAAAATACGGATATGCTGATAAAACCTTTGGTATGGTAAAGGATAATCATCATAAAACCAGAGCTTTGGTCGGACGATACGGAGAAATTGCAATAAAACCTACAAGGGCGGTATTTAAGCTGATTTCTTCTATTCAGGATGAGGTTCACCGTTTTGCTGTTGGTTATCATCATCAAAAAGCAGCAAAGGGACTTGTTTCTATGCAGCTAACCGAAATCGATGGAATCGGAGAAAAGCGTGCAAAAAATCTTTTGAAATATTTTGGAGATATAAATAAAATTGCAACAGCTTCTGTGGAAGATTTGAAAAAAGCAGAGGGAATTACTGAAATTTGTGCAAAAAATATCTACAATTTTTATCATAAAGACAAAATGTAAGTGTTTTTTGACGGAAAATGATAAAAAATATAAGATAAAAGACAAAAAAGGGTTGACAAAAGGGTACTAAAAATGCAATAATATAATGTAAGTTTAATTAGTTAAAATGGAGTTTGTATGAGAATTATCAGCGGTAGTGCAAGAGGTAAAAAGCTAATTACTCCCGAGGGCTTGGATGTTCGTCCTACAATCGATAGGGTTAAAGAAGCGGTTTTTTCTTCGTTGCAGTTTGATATTGAGGGCAGAAGAATTCTTGATTTGTTTGCAGGCTCCGGTCAGTTAGGACTTGAGGCTTTAAGCAGAGGTGCTAAACATTGCAATTTTGTTGACGGCTCAAAAAAGTCTGTTGATGTAATTAATACTAATATTAAAGCTTGCGGCTTTGAAAATCAAAGTACTGTTAACTTTTGCGATTCATTTGATTTTTTAAATAAAACTGATGAAGAATTTGATATTGCTTTGTTGGACCCGCCTTATAATAAAGGCTTGATTGATAAAGCAATGCCTTTGTTGGTTGAAAAAATGAGTGATTACGGCGTAATTGTTTGCGAACATAGCGAAAATTTTGTCTTGACTGATTCTTACGGTAGTTTTAAAAAAGGCAAAACAAAAAGATACGGTATTGTTTATGTGACATATTATCGCCGAACGGAGGGATAAATTTGAGTAATATTGCGGTTTGCCCGGGAAGCTTTGACCCGATTACAAAGGGCCACCTTGATATTATTAAAAGAGCCTCGACTATGTTTGATAAGGTCATAGTTGTTACTATGATAAATATTGATAAAAAGCCGACTTTTTCAGAAACTGAGCGTGTTGATATGATGAAACGTTCTATTGATGAATTAGGTCTTACTAATGTTGAAGTCGATTCATACAGCGGTTTGCTTGCTGAATATACAAAAAAACATAATGCAAGCGCAATTGTAAAAGGACTTCGTGCTGTATCTGATTTTGAATATGAATTTCAGATGGCTCTGCTTAATAAAAAGCTTAATCCTAATGCTGAAACTGTATTTTTTACAACAAGCGCAGAAAACTTGTATTTGAGTTCTTCTATGGTAAAGTCTATTGCAAGTCTGAACGGTGATATTTCTGATTTCGTTCCTGCTTGTATACATAATGATATTAAAAAAAGATTTGAAAAGAAAGGCGTGTAACTATAAATGAATATTGAAGATTTACTCGATCAGATTGATGAAATGCTTGATAGCTCTTGGGGGTTTGCAGGTAAAAGTGTGCTTAATGCAGATAAATTGCGTGACTTTATTGATGACATCAGATTAAATATGCCTCAGGAGATTAAGCAGGCGAGAAGTATCGTTGCTGAAAAATCCGATATAATCAATACTGCAAAAAGAGAGGCTGAGACAATTATTAAATCAGCTGAAGAAAAAGCTAAAGCGCTTGTTGCTCAGGAAGAGATTACAAGACTTGCACAGGCTAAAGCTGTTGAAATCGTAAACGGCGCACAGATTAAATCAAAAGATATGAGAAATGCTGCTCAGGATTTTGTTGACGATCTTATGAAGAAAACAGATGAGGAACTCACTCAGACTCTTGCTGAAGTAAGAAAGACCAGAGCTTCTCTTCGTCAGCAAAAATCAGTTTCTGCATCAGTTGAAGATTAATGATGCAATAGCCTAACAATCGAATTTTTGTTCTATAACATTCGAATAACCGACCACAAGATATAGTGGTCGGTTATTTTTTTATACATATTTCAATCAAAAAGCCTTTTGATTAGGGCTTTTTTTTATTTTTTTCCTGTTGCAAATCCCAAAAAATAAGGTATAATTAACATAAAAGTGGTGCGAAAGTACATAATTGTGGTTTAAAGTGGTGTAAAAACACTAAAAACAGTCATAAAAATGATGAAATTTAAGAAAAAATCACTTTTTGAAATTTTACAGAAAGGATATTGCGGTTATGTTGGGCTTAATGGGCGAATATCAACATAATATTGACAAAAAAGGTCGTATGTTTGTCCCTGCAAAATTAAGGGATGTACTTGGCGGCCCTGTTGTAATATCCAAATCTATTGATTTCAAACCTTGCTTATTCATTTATTCGGCTGAAGAGTGGGACAAACTGGTTTCTAAAATTAACAGCCAGCCGTTTATAAAAGTAGCTCCTTTGCAGAGACATTTATTTTCAGGTGCGGCAGAGGTGGAATATGATGCGCAGGGAAGAGTGCTTTTGCCGGCTGTGCTTCGTGAATATGCAGGACTTAAAGAGGGCGAACAAGCGGTTATTATCGGAGCTTCAAACCGTGTTGAAATCTGGAGCCCTGAAGAATGGGAAAAAACAAGTGTTGAAATTACTGCCGAGGCAGTAGAACAGGCACTTTTGGATTGTGAGATTTAAGATGAGTAAATTTTCACATATCAGCGTAATGCTTTATGAAACGGTCGACGGTCTTAACATTAAGCCGGACGGCGTTTATGTTGACGGTACAACCGGAGGCGGCGGACATTCCTTTGAAGTAGCTTCAAGGTTGAATGAAAATGGAAGATTGTACTGCTTTGACCGTGATCCTGATGCAATTAAGGCTTCGAGCGAAAAACTTTCAGAATTTAAAAACGTAACATTAATAAATGAAAAGTATTCATTATTAAAGCCGACTCTTATACAGATGGGTGTTGAGCATATTGATGGGCTTATGCTTGACCTTGGCGTTTCATCTTATCAGCTTGATACAGGAGAGCGCGGGTTCTCTTATCACAGCGAAGCTCCTCTTGATATGAGAATGAGCAAAAGCGGTACGACCGCTGCGGATATTGTTAATACATATTCTGCAAAAGAATTGGCTGAAATTTTCTATATGTATGCTGATGAAAAGTTTTCGTTTAAGATTGCAGATGAAATAGTAAAACAAAGGAAAGTAAAACCTATTGAAACGACAACCGAATTAGCAGATTTGGTTTCAAATTGTTATCCTAATAAATTCAAACGCAACGGACACCCTGCGAGAAAAGTTTTTCAAGCCATTAGAATTGCGGTAAACGACGAAATGGGCGAAGTCGAAAAGGGGATAGATGACGCTTTTTCAATGCTTAACAGCGGCGGAAGATTATCAATAATTACTTTTCATTCTATCGAGGACAGATTGGTGAAAAAGAAATTTGCTTCATATACACAAGGTTGTACATGTCCTAAAGACTTTCCGGTTTGTGTTTGCGGCAAAAAACCTCAGGCTAAAATTATTAATAAAAAACCTATTGTGGCTTCTGAGGAAGAATTAAAGAACAATCAGCGCAGCAGAAGCGCTAAACTACGTATATTGGAAAAACTATAAAATAATATTGAGAAAGGTTGAAAATAATGGCATACAGTAACAATGCATATGATTTGGATCATTTTGCACCGAGAACAAATGCAGCGCCAAAAAAATCACAACAGAAAAAAGCGGTAATTAAGAAATTCCCACAGAAACAAATAGCTCCTTCACCAAACAAGGGGATTATTCTTAATGCAATTGTTGCCATTGTTATTGTTTTGATGGTATGCTATAATATATATTTAAGAACAGAAATTAACGATACTAAAAATTCTATTTCTAAAGCAAATAAACAAATTGAAACATTGATGAGTGAACAAACACAGCTTAATGTTGAGTTTGAAAAATTGGTTTCTTTTTCTTCGCTTGAAGAACAGGCAATAAAACTCGGTATGCAAAAACGCAGCGAATCACAAATTCATTATATTGATACATCATCAGAGGATTATGCTGAGGTAATAAAAAAATAGA
This sequence comes from Acutalibacteraceae bacterium, assembly GCA_051877275.1. GTDB lineage: Bacteria > Bacillota > Clostridia > Oscillospirales > Acutalibacteraceae > RUG11462. Next base: position 4,588 of record JBJEIS010000194.1, read on the forward strand.
GTAATAACAAGGCATTTTTTTAAATATTATATTATGAACGAGGGTTAAAACAGCTCTCGTTTTTGCCGAATATAAGTAATGTTTTAAATTGAAAGGAGATTTGTGCTATGTCGAAGGGACCGACCAAGAGTATATGGTTCAGGGCATTAATTGTACTTTTTGCATTTATATTGGTAGGCTTCGGTTCAACCGGTTACGGTTTGATAAACACAATCTTTGTAAATGGTGAAAAATATTCTGCATTAGCAGAAAAACAGCAGTTGCAGGATATTGTAACAAAAGCTAAACGCGGCAATATTTATGACAGAAATATGAATGTCCTTGCTACAAGCGCAACTGTTTGGCAGGTTTATGCTTCTCCGAGTGATATGGATGAAAAAGAAAAGCCTGAAATTGCTGAAAATTTAGCAAAAATACTTGACCTTGATGTTGAAAAGGTAAAAGACTATTTAAATAAAAAAACAAGTTATCAAAATATCGGCAGCCCTGTTGAACAGTCAGTTGCTACAAAGGTAAGAGAGTATATTTCAAAGAATGAATTAGGCTCTGTAATAGGCCTTACAGAAACAAATGAAAGATATTATCCTAACGATAATCTTGCATCTACCGTTTTGGGATTTGTAGGTACTGATAATCAGGGCCTTGGCGGTGTGGAATCGCAATATGACAGCATATTGACGGGAACCGAAGGTCGTGTGGTGGCTGCGAAAACACCTGCCGGTGCAGATTTGCCGTTTTCTTATGAAAAAGTAATTGATGCCGAAGAGGGTAATTCGATTGTTATTACAATTGATGAGTATATTCAGTCGGTAGTGGAAAAATATTTAGAGGAAAATGTTGAGCAAAACTCGGTAAACAACCGTGCTGCCTGTATTGTAATGGATGTTAACTCGGGTGAGATTTTGGCAATGGCTACAAAGCCTGATTTTAATCCAAACGAACCGTTTACAATTACATTGCAGGATAAAGTTGATAAACAAATTTCTAAAATAGAAGAAACCGGCAAGAAAGCAGAAGAAAAGGCTAAAGAAATACGCTCCTTGGCTTTGCAGGAGCAGTGGAAGAACAAAGCCGTTACAGAAATGTATGAGCCCGGTTCGGTGTTTAAAATAATTACCGCATCGGCGGCTCTTGAGGAAAAAACATTAACAGACAGTAATACATTTGATTGTCCGGGCTATATAAAAATAGCTGACAGAACATATAAATGTGCAAAACGTGCCGGTCACGGACATCAGTCATTGGCACAGGCATTTATGAATTCATGTAACCCTGCTTTTATTTCAATCGGTCAAAAGTTAGGTTCCGATAATTTTGCAAAATACAGAAAAGCATTCGGACTTGAGGATAAAACCGGAGTGGATTTACCGGGTGAAGCTTCTTCAATAACTCATAATACACAAAAAATGAGTGCTGTTGAGCTTGCTTCCGAAAGCTTCGGTCAGACATTGAAAATTACACCGATTCAGTTGATTACTGCAATCAGTGCTGCAGTAAACGGCGGGTATGTTTATCAGCCGCATATTTTAAAACAGGTTCAGAATTCTGATGGAAACATTGTTCAAAAAACTGAATCAACGCTTGTAAGACAGGTAATTTCCGAAGAAACCTCAAAAGCAATATGCGGGTATTTGGAAGGTGTAGTAAGCGAGGGTACCGGTAAGAATGCTTATGTTCCGGGATATAGAATCGGCGGTAAAACAGGTACGGCTGAAAAAACCGATACTACTCAGAAAGAGGGCGAATCAAAGAAGTATATTTGCTCTTTTTGCGGAATAGCTCCTGCTGATGACCCGGAAATTGCTATATTGATGCTTATTGATGAACCGGGTGTTGCAAATCCTTACGGAGGCACATTGGTAGCGCCTTCAGTCGGTAAAATGTTTGAAGAGATACTTCCTTATTTAGGCGTTTCTCCGAGCTATACCGATTCTGAGGCAAAAGACCTTGCGGTTTCGACACCTAATGTGATAAAATTAAATACTGCAGACGCTAAGAAGAAAATAGAAGATGCAGGACTTAAATGTACTGTTATAGGCGACGGTAAAACCGTAGAAGCTCAATCGCCTTCGGGCGCTTCGACAATACCTTCCGGCGGAAAGGTTATTCTTTATACTGATAAGGCTGCAAAACGACGAAAAGTCACTGTTCCTGATTTTACGGGACTTACTATATCGGAGGCAAATCAGGTTGCGGTTAATGCAGGTCTTAATATGTATATAAACGGAAACACATCAGAGTCAACTGCTTACTCTCAATCGATTGAAAAGGGTAAAAAAGTTGATGAGGGAACAGTAATTACAGTAAGCTTCAGAAATGTAGTTAATGTTGAATAAAGAAAGGATTTATTATGAAATTTTCAGAAATTTATAATTGCAGTAAATTAAATATAGAAGATTTCGAGGTCACAGGAATTTTTTGTGATTCTCGTAAAGTGACCAAAAATTCAGTTTTTGTATGTATTGTAGGAAGCGCAATGGACGGTCATGACTTTGCAAAATCTGCATACGAAAACGGCGCCGGCGCAATTGTTTGCGAAAGAGATTTAGGACTGCCTAATCAGATTATAACCGACGATTCAAAAGCTCTTTATTCTACTTTGTGCGCTGCTTATTTCGGAAATCCTGCTAAAGAGCTGAAATTAATAGGTGTTACAGGTACTTCGGGTAAAACATCTGTTACTTATATGATAAAAAGCTTGCTTGAAAAGCAGGGTAAAAAGGTTGGACTTATCGGAACAATTCAAAATATTATCGGTCAGGAAACATTGCCGGCAAAAAACACTACTCCTGACGCATATGAATTACATTCATTGTTTGACCTTATGCATAAAGCAGGCTGTGAATATGTTGTTATGGAAGTTTCTTCTCATGCACTTGATCAGAAACGCGTATATAATTTAGAGTTTGAGTGTGCTGTATTTACTAATTTAACTCAAGACCATCTTGATTATCACAAAACAATGGAGAATTATTTACAGGCTAAATTAAAACTCTTTAAAATGGCAAAGAAAGCTATTGTTAATATTGATGATGAGTACGCTCAAGATGTTATTTCAGCTTGTGAATGTCCTGTAATAACATTTTCAGCTGAAAAAAATGAGGCTGATTATACAGCTAAAGATATTAAGTTTTTACCGACTTCGGTAAGTTATCAGCTTGTAACAAATTGCAACATCGGCAGAATTAAGATTTCAACTCCGGGCATTTTTTCTGTTTACAACAGTATGGCGGCAGGAATTGCCGGAATTGCCATAGGTATTGACTTTAATGATGTTGTTTCTGCACTTTGTGATGTTGAAACTGTAAAGGGCAGGGTAGAGCTTGTCCCTTGCGATAAGGATTTTACTCCTGTAATAGATTACGCGCATACGCCTGATGAGCTTGAAAATGTATGCAATATGTTTAATAAAATCAAAAAAGGCAGATTGGTTACGCTTTTTGGCTGCGGCGGTGACAGAGATAAAACCAAACGTCCTATTATGGGCGAAATTGTAGCGAAGCTTTCAGATTTTGTTGTTGTCACTTCCGATAATCCGAGAAGTGAAGACCCTGATGCAATTATCGAGGATATTTTGGTTGGTATGAAAGGAATCAAAACTCCTTATAAAGTAATTCCAAACAGAGCTGAAGCTATTGAATATGCTTTGAGAAACGCTAAAAAAGACGATATTGTTTTGTTTGCCGGCAAAGGTCATGAAACATATCAGATTTTAGCAAACGGCACTATTCATTTTGATGAGCGCGAAGTAATAGCAAAAGTTCTTGCAGATATGTAAAACTGGGGGTTAAAAAATGGTTTCTTCAATTTCTGCTATTTTAGGTTTTTTATTAACGTTTTTATTGGGATATGTTTTTATTCCTTTTTTAAAAAAGCTTCATTTCGGGCAAACTATACTGGAAATAGGTCCAAAATGGCATAAAGATAAGCAAGGCACACCTATAATGGGCGGACTTATGTTTATAACAGGTACAATTGTTTCTGTTATAGTTGGATTTGTTGTTGCTTATGTATGTGACTTTTTGGTGTATTTCAGTGATATGAATGCTGTTATCCGTTTTGTTGCCGGAATAGTAATGGCATTATTAATGGCATTTATCGGCTTTATGGATGATTACATAAAGGCCGTTAAAAAACAAAATTTAGGTTTAAAAGCCAGACAAAAAACAATTATGCAGATTTTAGTTGCTGCCGTTTACCTTTTAACTTTGTATTTGACAGGGGTTAAAACAACAGTAATTCCGTTTGTCGGCGAAATAAGTGTTGTTTCGGGCTTTGGATTGATTTTCTGGCCGATTGCACTTGTGTTTATATACGGCTTTACAAATGCAGTAAATCTTACAGATGGTGTAGACGGCTTGGCTTCAAGCGTTACAGTAGTGGTATCATTGTTTTTTATGGCTTCGGGTGCTTTGGTAAACGGCGTAGCAGGAACCATTTTACCGGCGGCGCTTTGCGGTTCGCTAATCGGATTTTTAGTTTGGAATTTGCATCCGGCAAAAGTGTTTATGGGTGATACAGGCTCAATGTTTTTAGGCGGCATTGTTGTTGCGTTTTCATTTGAAATAAATTGTCCTATCATCTTGCTTTTAGCAGGAGTTCTATATTTAATAGAAGCACTTTCTGTTGTTATTCAGGTTACTTATTTTAAATTAACAGGCGGTAAGCGTTTATTTAAAATGAGCCCTATTCATCATCATTTTGAATTATGCGGCTGGAAAGAGAATAAAATTGTAATCATTTTTTCTGCGGTTGCTTTAATAGGCTGTGTAATCGCATTTTTGTTACTTAAAACCGTTTATTAAATCTATTTGAAAAGGGGAGCTTTAATTGACTGCTGAAGGTCAGAAAAGAAGAGCTAAAAAGACCGGTTTATGGTCACTGATAAAGCAAGAAGGAAAAATGGATTTAACATTTTTCTTATTAGTAACTGGCCTTGTTGTAACAGGTCTTGTTATGCTTTTTTCTGCGTCTGCTCCTTATGCTTCAAATTATTACGGAAACAGTTATTATTTTATTACAAGACAGTTAGTTTTTGCAATCGGTGGTTTTATTCTTATGCTGGTTGTTTCAAAAATCAACTATCATATATTAAAAAAATTCGCATGGATTATAACAGGTATTTCAATAGCTTTGCTGATACTTGTTCTTGTTATGCCGGCCACAAAGGAAGGCTTTCACCGTTGGTTGAATTTAGGATTTATTCAGTTTCAGCCTTCTGAAATTGCAAAATTTGCAATGATAGTTTTAATTTCGGCACTAATTTCCGCAAATCATAAAAGAATGAAAAACATAAAATTTCAGTTAATGCTGCTTGCAATTATTTGTATGTTTTGTGTTTTGATTATCGCAGAAAATCATCTGTCTGCTACCATTCTTGTTTTTACCATTGGCTTTGTTTTAATGTTTATCGGCGGAATGAGCTGGAAACTCATTGTAGGAATGGGTTCGCTCGGTGTTGTAGGCGTTATTTTTGCAATTGTAACAGGCGCAATCAGTTATGCAAGTGACAGAATTAAGTACTGGATAGACCCATGGCTTGATGCAAGAGGCAAAGGATTTCAGACAATACAGTCGCTTTTGGCAATTGCTTCGGGCGGAGCTTTAGGAAGAGGTATAGGTCAATCAAATCAAAAATATCTTTGGCTGCCTGAACCGCAGAATGACTTTATTTTTGCGGTAGTTTGCGAGGAATTGGGTTTTGTCGGTGCAGCGTTGATAATAATTGCGTTTGCTTTGCTTGTATGGCGTGGCTTTGTAATAGCATTAAGAGCACAGGATAAATTCGGAATGCTTTTGTGCATAGGACTTGTATTTCAGGTCGGTTTACAGACTGTTTTAAACATTCTTGTTGTTACAAACACTATACCGAATACTGGTATCAGCTTACCGTTTTTCAGCTACGGCGGTACCTCGCTCGTTATGTTATTAGTTCAAATGGGAATTGTACTTTCAATTTCGAGAAGTGCAAATATTGAAAAAGCTTAAAGGGAGTATAAAATGAATATAGTATTTGTAGCTGGCGGTACAGGCGGACATATAAATCCCGCTTTAGCAATAGCCGGAACAATTAAAGAAAAATATCCCGATACAAAAATCAGTTTTATCGGAAACCGCAGAGGAATGGAGGCTACATTAGTTCCTAAAGCGGGATATAAGTTTTATCCAATTGATGTTGCAGGATTTCAGAGAAAACTAAGCCTTAATAATATTAAAAGAAATGCGGTTGCTGTTTACAGAATGTTTAAATCAACTGTTCAGGCTGAAAAAATACTTGAGATTTTAAAGCCGGACATTGTTGTAGGAACCGGAGGATATACATGCGGTCCTGTGTTAAGAAAAGCAGCGAAAATGGGTATAAAAACCGCAACTCATGAACAGAACGCTTTCCCGGGAGTAACCACTAAAACGCTTTGTAAATATGTTGATGAAGTTATGGTTGCAATGCCTGAAGCAATAAAGCGTTTACCTGATAACCGTACATATACCGTAACAGGCAATCCTGTAAGACAATCTATTGTTGACACAACAAGAGAAGAAGCAAGAAAAAAATTAGGCTTGGATAGCCGTCCTATGATTTTATCTCTTGGCGGCTCGCTCGGAGCTAGAGCAATTAATGAAGCCGTTGCCGATGTTCTTGCTTGGCATGCAAACGATAAGAAATATTATCATTTTCATGCAATCGGTAAATACGGTGTTGATTGGATGCCTGATTTAATACGTTCAAAAGGCGTTCAGTTTGAAAATCTTGATAATTTAAGAATTTCCGAATACATTTACGATATGGATTTGTGTATGTCGGCCGCCGATTTGGTTATAAACCGCGCAGGCGCATCCACTATAAGCGAATTACAGGTGAAAGGTATGCCTTCTATACTCATTCCTTCGCCGAATGTTGCGGAAAATCATCAGTATTATAATGCAAAAACCTTGTCGGATAAAGGTGCGGCAATTTTAATAGAAGAAAAAGATTTAACTGGCGATGTGCTTATTAATGCAATAAAATCAATTATTGATGATAAAGAAAAACTAAAACAAATGAGCGAAAATGCTAAAAAAACTGCTGTTTTTGATGCAAATGAGCGCATTTGTGATGTAATAATGAACCTATATAATAAGAAATAATAACATTTTCGCCCTCTTACTCATAGAATAAAATGCATTAGGTTTTATGAATAGAGGGTGTTATTTTTGGAGAAACTTATTATCAACGGAGAAAGAGTTTTAAACGGTGAAGTTAAAATTCACGGTGCAAAAAATGCCGCTTTGCCGATTTTATGTGCAAGCATTTTGTGCGATGAAAAGGTTGTTTTAAAAAATTGTCCTGCACTTTCCGACGTTGATAATACAATTGAAATTTTAAATTATTTAGGTATTGCTGCAAAAAGAGAAAACGATGTTGTTGAGATAAATCCAAATGGTTTATCAGGTGCGTTTATTCCTGAGCATTTTATGAATAAAATGCGTTCATCAATCATATTTTTAGGTTCGCTTTTGGCGAGAAGCGGCAGCGCAAAGCTTTGTCTGCCCGGCGGTTGCGAATTAGGTCCGAGACCGATTGATATTCATTTAAACGGACTTGAAAAATTAGGCGTATCAATTAATGAAAAATTCGGTATAATTGACTGTAAATGCGATAGATTAAAAGGAACTTCCGTCAATCTGCCGTTTCCGAGTGTCGGAGCAACAGAAAATATTATGCTTGCAGCGGTCAAGGCAAAAGGAAAAACAATAATACATAATGCTGCTCGCGAGCCTGAAATTCAAGACCTTGCAGCTTTTTTAAATAAATGCGGCGCAGATATTTGCACAGCAGGCGGAAATGACATTATTATTAACGGTGTTAAAAGTCTTAAAGGCTGTGTTCATTCTATTCTTCCCGATAGAATCGAGGCCTCGTCGTATATGACCTTTGCGGCTGTGACAGGCGGAAATCTTGAACTGAAGGATGTATGTTGTGAACACATTGAACCTGTTGTCTTTGCTTTTCGTGAGGCAGGTTGTGAGGTTCAATTGCTTGAAAATGTGCTTAAAATTCAAGCTCCTAAAAGGCTAAAAAGAGTAAATCATGTAAAAACATTGGTATATCCCGGCTTTCCGACAGATTCAGTTATGCCTTTGATTTCTATGTGTTCTGTGGCAAACGGAACTTCTATTTTTGAAGAAACAATTTTTCAAAACCGATTTAAAGCCGCCGAAGAGCTTAATAAACTCGGAGCGTCAATTAAAGTGTATGACCGAATTGCAGTTGTTGAGGGTGTAAATAAACTTTTTGGTACTGAAGTAAAAGCAACTGATTTGCGTGGCGGTGCGGCTCTTGTTTGTGCTGGATTATTTGCACAAGGTCAAACAATTATTTCAGAGGTTTACCATATTGACAGGGGTTATGAGTCTTTAGAAGAAAACTTAAATAAAGTCGGAGCAGATATTGTACGGAGAAAATGATATATGGATAAAAGAAAAAAGAAAACTGTAAATAAAAAAGCAGTTAAGAAGAAAATAAACACTAATACCGAACAAAAACGGTATGCTAATATAGAGCAGAGACAGAGAAAACCTGCACCACCCGAAAATAAACCAAAAGCTAAAAAGTATGTTTCAAAAAAGCGTATTAAACAAAGAAACAGATTTATTGCGGTTTTTTCATTGATTCTAATTTTGGTTATAACATTTACAACGCTGTCACTTACTGTGTTTTTTCCTATAAAAACAATAAATGTTGTAAACAGTAAAAAATATAGTGAAAATGATATCGTTTCGGCAATCGGTGTTGTTAAGGGTGATAATTTACTTTTAGCAAGCGAGTCGAGAGCTAATTCCGCAGTAAAAGAGAATTATCCTTATATCGAGTCAATTGAATTTGCTAAAAAGCTACCGTTTACTCTAAATGTAAATGTAAATGAGTATTCTGTTTACGCGCAGATAAAATACGGCGGTGCTTATTTAAGAATAGCTAAAGACGGTACAATACTTGAAAGCACTGATAAGTATTATAAGAAAGCGCCTGTGATTTGCGGTGTAAAAGTAAAGCAAAAGAAAATCGGCGAAATAATTTCTTTTGATGAAGATAATAAGGAAGAAAGTATTTTAGAAAAAGTTGAAGAAATTACAACTAGTTTTGAATCAAATAAACTAAAAGGCATTACGCTGATTAATTTTGAAAATATGCAGGATATCAGAGTAACCTATAATAACAAAATAGTAATGCTTTTAGGTTCAAGCTCAAATCTTTCAAAAAAACTTACTCATGCAAAGGCTACATTGGAGGCAAGAGGAGATACCGGAGAGTCGGGAACTCTTAATTTAAGCCGTATTCCAAGCGCAAAAAATGAGGCAAGTTTCATACCGCGTGAGCTTGAGGACTCTGAAATTGCCGGAAAATAAAAATATTTTGTTAATTTATAAAAATAAGTGTTGAAAATTTTTAAAGTTCGTGTTACAATTAAACAGTAAATTAGATTATTATGGGATTTTAAGATATTTAGGAGGATAAAATTTATGGCTTTAGAGGTTACAAACGAAGTAAATGAAGTAGTTCAGATTAAAGTTGTCGGTGTCGGCGGCGGTGGCGGAAACGCTATCGACAGAATGGTTGAAGCAGGAGTAAACGGTGCTGAATTTGTAGCTATTAACTCTGATAAACAAGCTCTTCTTCGTTCAAAAGCTGATACAAAAATTCAGATTGGTGAAAAACTTACTCACGGTCAGGGCGCAGGTGCAAAGCCTGAAGTTGGTAAAGGTGCTGCCGAGGAGTCAAAAGATGATATTATCGCTGCATTAAAAGGCACTGATATGGTATTTGTTACTGCAGGTATGGGCGGCGGAACAGGTACAGGTGCTGCACCTGTTGTTGCTCAGGTGGCTAAAGATATGGGAATACTTACTGTTGGTGTTGTTACCAAACCTTTTGCTTTTGAGGGTAAACGCCGTATGGAACAGGCTGAAAAAGGTATTGCTGATCTTGCAGGTCATGTTGATTCGCTTATCGTTATTCCTAATGAAAGATTAAAATTAGTTTCAGAGCAGAAGATTACATTTATGAATGCATTCCAGATTGCTGATGATGTTCTTCGTCTCGGCGTTCAGAATATTTCTGAACTTATTAAAATGCCTGCTACTGTTAATCTTGACTTTGCTGATGTTACATCAGTTATGAAAGATTCAGGTTATGCTCATATGGGTGTTGGTACTGCTACCGGCAGAGATAAAGCTGAGACTGCTGCTCATGAGGCTATTACAAGTCCGCTTATTGAAACATCTATGAATGGTGCAAAAGGACTTATTGTCTGCGTTGTTGCTTCGCCTGATATCGGTCTTGATGAAGTTTCTGATGCTTCAACAATTATTCAGGAAGCTGCACATCCGGATGCAAACATCATTTGGGGTATCATGTTTGATGAAAAGCTTGAAGATACCATTAAAATTACTGTTGTTGCAACAGGTTCTTCTGATACACCTGTTCAAGGCGGTAAGGCTGAGATGCCAAACTTTAACATAGATTCAGCTAATAGCGATAATGATTTCTATGATGATGTTTCTTCTATTTTTAATAAATAAGTATAAGTTTTCTTGAATTAAATCCGACAGTTTTTGTCGGATTTAATTATTTATAAGATTTTTGGAGATTATATGGATTGGATTGAAATTTTAGTAACAGTGCCTGTAAGTCAGGTGGATTTAGCTTCTGACGTTTGTACCATGGTGGTTCCTTACGGTTTTTATATTGAGGATTATTCCGAGCTTGAAAAAGATGCGCTTGAAATTGCTCATATTGATTTAATTGATGAAGATTTAGTAGCCAAGCCGCGCGATAAAGCAATTATTCACATTTATATCGACCCTGAGTCTAATTATAATGAAGCTATTGAGTTTTTAAGATATCGTTTCAATGCTGAAAATATCAATTTTGAGATTGATACTAAAGGTATTTCCGAAGAAGATTGGGCAAATAACTGGAAAAAGTATTTTAAACCTACTGAAATAGGAGAAAAACTGCTTATTTTGCCTGAATGGGAAGAGAAACCTGATACCGACAGAAAAATTTTGAAGATTGATCCGGGTGCAGCGTTTGGCACCGGAACTCATTCAACTACAAAATTATGTTTAACCGCTATTGAGAAATATATAAAAAGCGGCGATGAGGTGCTGGATATCGGAACCGGTTCGGGTATTTTGTCAATCGCGTCTTTGTTAATGGGTGCAAAGAGTGCTTTGGGTGTTGATATTGACGCTTTGGCTGTAAAAACAGCTATTGAAAACGGCGCTAAAAACGGTTTTTATGAGCCTGAATATAAAATGGTGAACGGTGATTTAGCAGAAAAGGTTGACGGTAAATATGATGTCTGCATAGCAAATATTGTAGCAGATGTTATTATTCGACTTTGTAACAGCGTTACAAATTATATTAAGCCAAACGGTTTATTTATCACTTCGGGAATTATTGATACAAGAGTAGAAGAGGTTTTGAAAAAACTTGAGGAGACAGGCTTTGAAATTATCAGCAAAATGGATGAAAAAGGCTGGTATTGTATAATTTCAAAATATTTGGGAGAATAATATGTTAGTTTACGAGGAACAAAAACAGCGTCTTTCGGCTTATGAAGAAGAACTAAAAGATTTAAAAGACGCGTTAAATTATAATAATGTTCAAAAAGAAGTTGAGGAGCTTGAGGCTTTAGCTGCTCAAGATGGTTTTTGGGATGATGTTGACAATTCTCAAAAAGTACTTAAAAAGACAAGTAATTTAAAAGATATTATTAAGGGTTATAATGATTTGACTGCCGCTTATGATGACGCTATGGCGCTTATTGAAATTGCAGACGAAGAAGAGGATGAGTCGCTTTTAGATGAGGTTATAAGCAGCGTTGACAAGTTTATTTCAGATTATGACAATATGCGTCTTTCTACGCTTTTAAACGGCGAATATGATTCAAATAATGCGATACTTACATTTCATGCAGGTGCAGGCGGAACAGAGGCTCAGGACTGGGTTGAAATGCTTTATCGTATGTATACAAGATGGGCAGAGCGCCATGGCTTTACTGCTAAAACACTTGATTATCTTGACGGTGATGACGCAGGACTTAAAAGTGCAGTTGTTCTTATTGAAGGACTTAATGCATATGGCTATCTAAAAGGTGAAATGGGTGTTCACCGCCTTGTCAGAGTATCTCCGTTTGATTCATCAGGCAGACGTCATACTTCGTTTGCATCGCTTGAAGTAATGCCTGAAATCAATGATGATATTGAAATTGATATTAACCCTGATGATTTGAGAGTAGATACTTTCCGTTCTTCAGGTGCGGGCGGTCAGCATGTAAATAAAACATCTTCTGCTATCAGAATCACTCATATTCCTACTGGAATTGTTGTTTCTTGTCAGAATGAACGTTCGCAGCATCAAAACCGCGACCAGGCAATGAAAATGCTTAAATCAAAGCTTTTGGAGATTAAAGAAAGAGAGCATCTTGATAAAATTGAAGACATTAAAGGTGTTCAAAAAGAGATTGCTTGGGGATCTCAGATTCGTTCTTATGTATTTATGCCTTATACTTTGGCAAAAGACCATAGAACAAACTTTGAAAACGGAAATATCAATGCGGTAATGGACGGCGATTTAGACGGTTTCATTAATGCATATTTAAAAGCAAAATCTAAAGGTGAAATATAATAAATTAATATTAATAAAAAACAAAAAACGCTAATCATTATGATTAGCGTTTTTTAAATGGAGCAGGTGATGGGAATCGAACCCACGTGTTCAGCTTGGAAGGCTGACATTCTACCATTGAACTACACCTGCACATTTAATTTTCTCAACGAATGATATTATATCATAGATATAAGTCTATGTCAAGAGTTTTTTTAATATTGAACAAAAATAAAAGACCGTTTTTAAAACGGTCTTTTAAATTAATAAATTAAAGTTTTGATGCAAATTTGAATACTCTGTCAGGAATGTCTTTTTCATCACAAGAAAGAGTAAATGTAAATTTAACATTTGAGTCTTCAGCAAGAGCAGAAACTCTTTCCAAGAAATCAGCAATAAGATCAAAATCTTTTTCGCCAACGATTTTGTATGTAGCATCACAGAAAATATCTGTAACGTCATAGTTACCTGCGCAGATACCGCTTAAAAAGCCGTAGTATGCATTGTAACCGGATACTCCGTATTCATCTACATCACAAAGTCTTACAGCAGATGAAATATCAAATCTTAATGTATTACCTTTTTCTATACAAACAACATTACCTTTTGAAGATTTTGCAGTTTCATTAACGATTTCGATAAGATGTTTGGTTTTACCTGTTCCTTTGTTACCGATAATCAAATTAATCATAGTTTTGTCTCTCCTTAAATATATATCTAAACCGCATATACGCACATATGCGGAATAGTACTTAATTATTCGCCCAAACGAGCTTCCAATGCTTCTTTTTCGCTTTCATATCCAGGTTTGCCGAGAAGAGCAAACATATTTTTCTTGTAGCTCTCTACACCAGGCTGGTTGAAAGGATTAACAGCGAGCATATAACCTGAAATAGCACAAGCTTTTTCAAAGAAATAGATTAAATAACCTAATTCATATTCATCAGCTTTAGGCATTTCGATAATAAGATTAGGAACATTACCGTCAGTATGTGCTAATACTGTACCCTGAAAAGCTTTTTCATTAACAAATGACATTGGTTTTCCTGCAAGGAAATTAAGTCCGTCACCGTCATTTTCTTCTTTTTCAATGAAGATTTCTTTTTCAGATTCTTTAATTGAAACAACAGTTTCAAAAATTATTCTCTGACCTTCCTGAATATACTGACCGAGTGAATGTAAATCAGTAGAGAAAATAGCAGATGAAGGATAAATACCTTTGTTATCTTTACCTTCTGATTCACCGAATAATTGCTTATACCATTCAGCCATTAATGTGAATCTTGGCTCATATGCAACGAGCATTTCGATTTGTTTGCCTTTTCTCATAAGAATATTTCTTGTTGCTGCGTACTTATAGCAATCATTTTTATCAAGGTCATCAACAGAATAAGCTTCTCTGGCATCTGCGGCACCTTTCATAAGCTTATCAATATCGCATCCTGCAACAGCGATTGGTAAAAGACCTACTGCTGTAAGAACGGAAAATCTTCCGCCGACATCATCAGGTACTACAAATTCTTCGTAACCTTCAGCATCTGCTAAAGCTTTTAATGTACCTTTTGCTTTATCTGTTGTACAGTAAATTCTTTTTCTTGCTTCTTCTTTGCCGTATCTTGTTTCAAGATAATTTCTGAATACTCTGAAAGCGATTGCAGGCTCGGTAGTTGTACCTGATTTTGAGATAACATTAACCGATACATCTCTGCCGTCACAGATTTCTAATAATTCAGCTAAAGCAGTAGAACTAATAGAATTTCCTGCAAAATAAATATCAGGAGTATCTTTCTTTTTATTATTATAGTAGTGTGATTTCAAAAATTCAATTGCTGCACGAGCGCCGAGGTATGAACCGCCGATACCGATAACAACCAAAATGTCTGAATCAGATTTGATTTTTTCAGCAGCTGATTTAATACGTGCAAATTCTTCTTTGTCGTAATCAACCGGTAAATCAACCCAACCTAAAAAGTCAGAGCCGGGACCTTTTCTGGAATTTAATAAATCATGAGCTGCAGTAACTTGCGAGCTGATTGCCAAATACTCATCGTCTTTAATAAACGGAGCGGCAAATTTGTTGTTAAATTTAATTGCCATTAAATTGACCTCCAAAAATTTGCTAAAATAATTAGTTTATATTATTCTACTATAAATTGTGTGCTTTTTCAAGCATAATTATAAAAATAGTTTGAAAAAAGTTGTAAATAGTATTATAATCATATTATATTTGTTATTTAAGGAGATTTTATGAGAGCAGCATTTCATACTTTAGGCTGTAAAGTCAATCAATACGAAACGGAATTAATGAAGGAAAACCTTATAAAAAACGGTTATGAAATAGTAACTGAACATGATTCACCGGATGTTTTTATAATAAATTCTTGTACTGTTACTGCGGAAAGCGACAGAAAAACACGCCAAATGGTGAGAAAATTCAGAAGAATGTTGCCTGAAAGTATAATTGTGCTTACAGGTTGTATGCCGCAGGCTTTTCCTGATGAGGCAAAAAGCCTTGACAGCGCAGATGTAATTTTAGGAAACGGTACTAATGATAAATTAGTATATGCAATAAATGAATTTAGGATTACAGGCGAGCGTCAGGCAATTGTTTTACCGCATAATAAAGAAAATGTTAAAAGTACTATTGATACTTTTTATGATAGAACCAAAGCCTTTTTAAAAATAGAAGACGGATGCGACAGATTTTGTTCGTATTGCATAATTCCGTATGCCAGAGGCAGAGTTCGTTCGAAGCCTATTGAGGATATTGAAAAAGAGGTTAAGTCGCTTGTAAATAACGGGTTTAAAGAAGTGGTTTTAATTGGTATAAACTTATCGGCCTACGGAAAAGAAAGCGGACTTAATCTTGCTGATGCGGTTGAGGCGGCGGCAAGGCAGGGAATAGAGCGAATCAGATTAGGCTCTATGGAGCCGGACCAGTTTACAGATGAAGTGATTGACAGATTATCAAAAGTTCCTCAGCTTTGTCCGCAGTTTCATTTATCATTGCAATCGGGCTGTGATAATACATTGAAACGAATGAACAGACATTATGATACTGAGTTTTATGCTGATTTGGTTGCAAAGCTTCGGGCAAAATTTGATAATGCCGGAATTACTACCGATATAATGGTAGGTTTTGCGGGAGAAAGTGATGAAGATTTTAAAACTTCGGTGAACTTTTTGAAAAGGATTGCATTTTCCAAAGCACATGTTTTTGCTTATTCAATACGAAGGGGTACTGCTGCGGAGAAGTTTGAAGGACATGTTAAGAATTCTGTGAAGCGAGAGCGCAGCGCAATAATGATTGAGGCTGCAAACGAATGTCAGAAAAGCTTTTTGCAAAAACAAGTGGGCGGTATTTATCCGGTTTTATTTGAAAATCGTTCTAAAGACGGTTTTTATGAAGGATACACACCGAATTATACATTGGTAAAGGTAAAAAGCGATAAAAATATTTCCGGGGAAATAATTGATACTGAGTTAATATCGGTTGAAAATGAATGTTGTATAGGTAAAATTAAAGAAGCGTAGGTTTAAAGCCTACGCTTTTTGCATATTTTTGAAAGAATTTGAAAAGAAATTGAATAAAAATGAAATAAAATGAAAAATAATGCTTGACTTTGAAGAAGTTTGGTGTTATAATACAGACAGAAGATAAAAATAAATACAATAATTATTAAAATGATTAAGACTGGTGAACAATAAATGATGTTTGAAGACAGAGCCGAAAAAATTTTGGCAATAATAAACAGTAAAGGCTCGGCAACTGTTACAGAGCTTGCTGAAGAAATCAGTACAAGCGAATCTACTATAAGAAGAGATATAATTTTATTAGATAAAAGCGGAAAACTAAAAAAGGTATATGGCGGTGCTACAAGAGCTTCAAATCCTGTTTTGACAAATGAATATGATTTTCAAACAAAATCCACTATGAACATTGATGAAAAAATGAAAATTGCAAAATATGCAGCTTCTTTAATAAACAACGGCGATTTTGTTTACATTGATGCGGGAACGACAACACTTATGATGATTCCTTTTATAAATGTTTCAAATGCGGTGTTTGTAACTAACGGAATTGCTCATGCAAAAAAGCTTATTCAGTCAGGTTACAAAACATATCTTACCGGAGGTCAATTAAAACTTTTAACAGAGGCAATAATAGGTCATGACGCTGTTTATTCAATTAAAAAGTACAATTTCACAAAATGTTTTATCGGAACTAACGGAATAGATGTTAAAAATGGATTTACCACTCCTGATATTGATGAGGCGTTAATTAAAGAAGAGGCTATAAATAAGTCTTATATTTCTTATATACTTGCAGATTCCACTAAGTTTAAGCAAGTATCATCAGTAACTTTTGCAGAAATTGATAAAGCTTGTATTATTACCGATAAACCTGTTGACAGTATGTTCTCTAAATCAACAGTTATAAAGGTTGTTGAATAAATAATTTACTTTGAAAGGAGTTTATTATGATTTATACAGTAACATTTAATCCTGCGATAGATTATGTAATGTATATTAATGAGCTTGAAAAAGGAAAAACAAACCGTTCAGAGTTAGAAGAAATTTATTTTGGCGGCAAAGGTATTAATGTTTCTACAATTTTAGCTCAATTAGAAATTGATACTACCGCACTCGGCTTTATAGCCGGATTTACAGGTGATGCATTAGACACACAAATGAAAAAGCTTGGCGTAAAAACTGATTTTATTCGTTTGAATAAAGGATGTACAAGAATTAATATTAAACTAAAAAGCGATAAGGAAACTGAAATTAACGCTCAAGGTCCTGATATTCCTAAGGAAAAGATTGATGAGTTATTTAAAAAGCTTGAGAAAATTCAAGCAGGAGATACATTGGTGTTAGCAGGAAGTGTTCCTAATACTTTGCCGCAGGATATTTATGAAAAAATTCTTGAAAAGTTAGCCAATAAGAACATTAGATTTGTTGTAGACGCTACACAAGATTTATTGTTAAATGTTTTAAAATACAAACCGTTTTTGATTAAGCCGAATAAAAACGAATTGGAAGAAATATTTAACAGAGAGTTGAATTCTGATGAAGAAATTGCGGCTGCGGCTTTAGAGTTAAAAAATAAAGGCGCTGTAAATGTGCTTGTTTCATTAGGTAAAAACGGTGCTTTGCTTGTTGATGAATTCGGAAAAATTTATAAACAGGCGGCATTAGGAGGAAAGCCTGTTAATACTGTGGGTGCAGGCGATTCAATGGTTGCAGGTTTTATTGCGGGGGCAGAGAAAGATTATGAATATGCTTTGCTTTTAGGAAGCGCCGCCGGCGGTGCTACCGCTTGTAATAAAGGACTTGCCCTAAAAGAAGATATTATGGCGTTGCTGTAATAAAATATATAAACTTAAAGGAGAAAAAATTATGCGTATTGTAGATTTATTAAAACCTGAAGCAATAAGTCTTAATACAACCGCATCTAACAAACAGGATGCAATAGATAAACTTATTGCTCTGCACAAAAAGGTCGGAAACATTTCTGACGAAAAGGAATTCAAAAATGCTATTCTTGAGCGTGAAAAAATGGGTTCAACAGCAGTCGGAGAGGGAATAGCTATTCCACATGCAAAGTGCGAATCTGTAAAGGCTCCGGGACTTGCAGCTATGACAGTACCTGACGGGGTTGATTATGAAGCTTTGGATAAAAAGCCTTCTGATATCCTGTTTATGATTGCTGCTCCTTTAGACGGTGACCTTCATTTGGAAGTATTATCTCGTTTAATGACTTTGCTTATGGATGAAAAGCTTAAAGAAGCACTTAAAGCTGCAAAAACAACTGACGAATTTTTAGCTGCTATTGATAAAATGGAAGCAGAAAGATTTGATGAACAACCTAAAAATGAAATTAAAAATAATTCATACAGGATTTTGGCAGTTACAGCTTGTCCTACAGGAATTGCTCATACTTATATGGCTGCTGAAAGTCTTGAAAAAGCCGGTCGAAAACTCGGAATTCCGCTCAAAGCTGAAACAAACGGTTCAGGCGGCGCTAAAAATGTGTTAACGCAGGCTGAAATTGATGCTGCTGACGGAATTATTATTGCAGCTGATAAATCAGTTGAAATGGCAAGATTTGACGGTAAAAAGGTTATCAGTGTGCCTGTTTCAGACGGTATTAAAAAGCCTGAAGAACTGATTAACAGAATAGTAAACGGCAATGCTGCTGTTTATCATCATCAAGGCTCAAAAACCGAAGCAGTCAATGAAACAAATGAAAGCTTTGGCAGACAGATTTATAAGCATCTTATGAACGGTGTATCACATATGCTTCCGTTTGTAGTTGCAGGCGGTATATTTATTGCTATTGCATTTTTAATTGACACCGCTATGGGTGTTAATCCACAGGAAGCCGGCGGAAACTTCGGCGTTGTAACTCCTGTTGCTGCTTGGTTTAAAAATATCGGCGGCTATGCATTTAACTTTATGATTCCTATCCTTGCAGGCTTTATTGCAAGAAGTATTGCTGACCGTCCCGGTCTTTTAGTCGGTTTTGTTGGCGGACTTTTAGCAACAAACGGTGCTACCTTTATGGATCCGGGTGCCGCTGAAACAATTCCTTCAGGTTTCCTCGGTGCATTGCTTGCAGGTTTTATCGGCGGATATTTAATGCTTGGTATTGAAAAGCTTTGTGATAAGCTTCCTCGTGCTTTAGAGGGTATTAAACCTGTTCTTATTTATCCTCTTGCCGGTCTTGGTATTGTTGCAATTATGATGTGTGCAGTTAACCCTATTATGGGTGTGATTAACACAGCTCTTAATAATGGTCTTACATGGCTTAACGATAACAACTTAAGCATACTTCTCGGTGCAATTGTTGCAGGTATGATGGCAATAGATATGGGCGGACCATTTAACAAAGCCGCTTATGTATTCGGAAGCACTGTTTGTCTTGCAATGGCAACCAATGCGGGATATGAGATTATGGCAGCAGTTATGATTGGTGGAATGGTACCTCCTATTGCAATTGCTCTCTCAACAACATTCTTCAAAAACAGATGGACTGCCGAAGAGCGCAAAAACGGTCCTGTTAACTACATTATGGGATTAAGCTTTATTACAGAGGGCGCAATTCCTTATGCTGCTTCAGACCCGTTAAGAGTTATTCCTTCCTGCGTAGTCGGTTCAGCAGTTGCAGGTGCATTATCTGTATTCTTTAAATGCACATTGATGGCACCACACGGCGGTATCTTTGTATTCGCAGTAGTCGGCAACTGGATGTGGTATTTATTATCATTAGTAATCGGATCGGTAGTAGGTATGTTAATGCTCACATTATTAAAGAAAAAAGTTAACTAAACCTTAAAAGGAGTTTTATAAATGGTATCAAAAAAAGTCACAGTTATTAATGCTCAAGGCTTTCATATGCGTCCCGCAACTGTATTTGCCGGTGAAATGGGCAAATTTAAAGCTAAAATTTCACTTGAAGCCAACGGTAAAACCGTTGACGGAAAAAGCTTGATGAATATTATTGCAGCATGTATTAAATGTGGATCAGAAGTTTTGGTTTCCTGTGATGGGGAAGACGAAAATGAAATGCTTGAAAAAGCTGTTTCATTGATAGAGTCAGGCCTTGGCGAGTAAGAATTATAGATAAACGATTATGTGCAGAAATTGTAATTTATAATTTCTGCACATAAAGTATTTGTGAATTTGTTAATCGGAGTGAATGAAATGTTAAAAGGAATAGGTGCATCGGCAGGTATAGGAATAGGCAAGGTTTTGAAATTAACCAATGCCGAAATTACAGTTCCTGAAAAAACGGTTAATAATATTGATGCTGAAAAAGAAAGACTTGACAAAGCGATTAAAGCATTTTGCGAAAAAACAGAAAAATTAGCCGACAAAATGGATAAAACCGGAGCTGACGGCGAAATTTTACGAGGTCATATTATGATGATAAGCGACCCGTATATGATATCGCAAATTAATGAGCAAATAGAAAACGGCGTTTGTGCAGAAAAAGCGCTTGAAGCTGTTTGCGATTTGTTTATTTCAATGTTTTCTGCAACAGATGATGAATTAACAAAGCAAAGGGCTGCGGATGTTGAAGATATTAAAAAACGTATTTTAAAAATCCTATTAAATATTGAAGATGTTGATTTAAAAAAGCTTCCGGAGAATACAATTTTAATTGTTGATGAGTTGACTCCTTCTATGACTGCAGAAATAGATAAAGATAATTTAAAAGGAATAATTACTCAAAAGGGCGGAAAAACATCTCATTCTGCGATTATTTCTCGTGCTTTAAAAATTCCGGCAGTATTAAGCGTTGATAATGCTCTTGAAATTTTTTCGGATAATGAAGAAGTTGTTGTTGACGGTGCTGATGGAAGTGTTTATAAAAATGTTGATAACAATACAAAGGAAAAATTTATAAAACTTCAGGAAGAATATATTAAAAAAGCAGAAAAAGAAGAGTGGTTTAGAGGAAAAGCAACTATTACAAAAGATAGCATTAAAAAAGAATTATATGCTAATATCGGCTCGCATAAAGATTTAGACGCCGCAGTATCAGGTGATGCTGAGGGGATAGGTTTATTCAGAACTGAGTTTTTGTTTATGGACAGAGATAGACTTCCAGATGAGGAAGAACAGTTTGAAGCTTATAAAGCGGTTGCCGTAGGAATGAAAGGCAAAGAAGTTATAATCAGAACTTTGGATGTCGGCGGCGATAAAGAAATACCTTATTTGGGATTAAAAAAAGAAGATAATCCGTTTTTAGGGTTCAGAGCTATCAGGTATTGCCTTAAAAATAAAGACTTGTATAAAACTCAATTAAAAGCAATTTTAAGAGCGTCTGCATATGGTAACTTATGCATTATGATTCCTCTTGTAACTTCGGTTAATGAACTGGAAGAGGCTAAGGCTTTAGTTGCTGAAATCAAGAAAGATTTAGACAGAGATAATATTAAGTATAAAAAAGATATAAAAATAGGTGTTATGATAGAAACACCGGCTGCATGTATGATTGCTGATATTTTAGCAGAAAAAGCTGATTTTTTCAGTATCGGAACTAACGATTTAACAGGCTATATTATGGCGGCCGACAGGGGAAACTCAGATGTTGAGTATTTATATTCGGTCTTTAATCCTGCTGTATTAAGAGCAATTAAGCATATAATAAGCGTTGCAAACCAAAAGGGTATCAAATGCGGAATGTGCGGCGAAGCGGCGGCAGATCCTGCACTGATTCCACTTCTCATTTCTTTTGGATTGGATGAATTCAGCGTTAACCCAACAAGCATTTTATCTGTAAGAAGTGAGATTTCAAAATATTCAAAAACAGAATGTGATGAAATAGCTGAAAAAGTTATGAAAATGACAGATGCTGAAGAAATAGAAAACACTCTTAAAAAATAATAAAAAAATCCTGTGCTTATTAAGCACAGGATTTTTTTAAGTTAACGGAAATTTTTTTAATTGTTGTTTGTATTAAAGGGAAATATACCGTTTTTCTGAAAATATGAATAATCATCTTTTGGAGTGCTTTTAAAAAATCTCTGATAGCATCTATAAAATGATGAGTAATTGTTATATCCGCAAAGTCTGCTTATTTCCTGACATGATAAATTTTTTTGCATAAGTTGCCTTGAATGCCACATTCTTAAATTTGTAAGAGTTTTGTGAAAAGGCTCTCCGTAAAAGCGATTAGTAACTTTATCAAGATACCATTTTGATATTGCGAATTTTTTTTCAACGTCTTTTGCACTTAAATTAGTAAGAGCATTGCTTAAAATGTAATCCCAAATAAGCACCTCATATTCTTCTGAATATTTTGAAGAAGGAGTGAAATTATTTTCATCATAAATAAGACTTATTACCGTAATAAGAGTTATTATTAATGCTGAGAAATGTACCTCTCCAAGGTTTTTATTTATACATCTATCAAAAAACGGGAAAATTTTATCGCAAATATCATATTTTTTCAGTTTTTCCTGTTTGTAAACATTTAATTCTCCATTTTTTCTATTTAAAAAGGCTCTTAAAAAATTTTCATCACCTTTTACTTCTGAAAAATAATTCTGATGAACTGAGATAATAAAAATAAATCTCTGGGGTTCATTATCCTCAGTAATAATTGAAAAATTCTCATAAGGCTTAGCTATAAATATATCTCCGGACTTAAGACTTTCATGCTTTCCGGAATGAATAAAGCCGAATTCACCTTTGCTTATATATACTATAATAAAATAACCCAAATCAGTAAAATCAATAAACCTACTGTTTTTCTTATCTTTTACTTTGTAAGAGCAAATTCTTAATTCAGGTGATTCATACTTATGTATTAAAAAATTTTTTTCAACATTCATAACATTTAAACTCCTTTTAAAACCATAATAGCACATAAACTTTAAAAATGCAATAAATTACATTTAAAAATGTAATTTATTAATATTAAATAATGTATTATAATATAAATAATAGAATTAATATAGGAGATGAAAATTATGAAGAAAATATTAAGTTTAGTTATTTCATTATTAATGGTATTTGCAGTAATACCTATGGTTTTAGTTTCTGCGGAAGGAACAGTAGCCGAGGTTTATAAGAATGGCACATTAGTAGGTTCTTATGAAGATTTAACATCTGCAATTACTGCTTGGACAACTGCCGCAAGTGCTGCCGGTACAGCTTCTTCAAGTGATAATTCAACAGAGTTAAGACTTTTACAAGACGCTACATGTTCAGGGAACCTTACAGTACCTAAGTATGCAGGCTATGAAACCCTTAACCTTAACGGTAAAACCCTTGAAATTACAGGTATTTTGGATTGTCAGGATGCTTCTACTCGTGTTCGTACATTTTGCATTAAAGATGGTGCTTGTACAGTAAACACAAGCGTCACAGGTAACTGGTCTGTTATCGCTCGTGGCAACCAAAGCATTACTATTGAAAATGTAAATTTAACTATGGAAAAATCATCACAATATGGCGCTTTGGCATTTAGAGCAATGAATGTTATGACATCAGGTACATCTTATCTTACTATTAAGAATTCAAATATTACGTCAAATTCTACGGATGGTCCGGCATTAGGATTTTCACAAATGAATGTTAGCGAAGGCTATGATTTAAAGGTGGATATTCAAAATTCAATTATTAATGCTCGTATGGCTGTATTTACAGATGATTTAGGTAGTACTGTTATTGACGAAGTCCCTATGAATATCAGAAACACACAAATCAATGTAACATCTCCAACTGCTGCAAAATGGAAGCATATTAAGATAGCTGAAGGCGATGTAGTATCAGCAACTGCAAACGGTTCCGCAATTGAGGGCGCAGTTGCTAACGGTATGATTGATAATACTGTTGTAGCTAATATGGAAACGGTTTATATCTATACTCCTTCTATTGCAACAATGAATTTAGGTGCTTCAATTAGACTTGGAGATGTAAACGGTATCAGATTCTACACTAAAGTAGATACAACAAAAATAGATGAACTTAAAGCAGTAGATGGCAACAAAGTTGAACTTGGTACACTTATTGCACCTGCTGATAATATTGAAGATACAGAATTAAGCTTTGCTCTTGAAACAGGGAAATATGTTGATGTAAAATTTAATTCAGCAACATATTATACCGAGGGTGATTTCACCGGAATAGTAGGTTCGCTTGTAAATATCCAAGACAAGAATATTACAAGAGATTTTGTAGGCAGAGGCTATGTAAAAGTTACAGATAAAGACA
>JBJEIS010000195.1:0-7034 GCA_051877275.1 Acutalibacteraceae bacterium
GGCGCTTGCATCGGCCCTAAAGGTCAGAGAGTTTCTGCAATTGTTGAAGAACTCGGCGGCGAAAAAATTGACATTGTAAAATATTCAGATGATATTACTGCATTCGTATCCGAAGCATTGTCACCGGCAAGTGTTGTATCTGTTGAGGTAATTGATGAGGCAACAAAATCATGCCGCGCATCTGTTCCGGATCATCAGCTTTCACTTGCAATCGGTAATAAAGGTCAGAATGCACGCCTTGCTGCTAAACTTACCGGATGGAAAATTGATATTCGTCCTGAAAGCGGCTATTACGGCGAAGAATAAACGGTGAATTTTTATGCAAAATAAAAAGAAAATTCCGATGAGAATGTGCGTCGGATGCGGTGAGCATTTTCCAAAACGCGAGCTTGTCAGAGTGGTTAAAAACAGCGACGGCAAAATTTTTCTCGATTTAACGGGAAAAGCGGCTGGAAGAGGCGCTTATATTTGCAAGAGTGCGGATTGTCTTGAAAAAGCTAAAAAAGGTAAAAAGCTTAACAGAGCATTCGAAACCGCAGTATCCGATGAAATATACGATTTACTTATAAAGGAACTTGAAGATGCTGAATAGTAAGTTTTTATCCTTGCTCGGTATGGCAAGAAAAGCAAACAGAGTTGAACTCGGCTATGATAAATCATTAGAAGCAATTCATAAGCTAAAAGCAAAGGCGGTTTTTGTTGCTGATGATATATCTGAAAAAACCAAAAAGGGTTTGATTTTTGCCGCTGAAGATAAAAATATTCCTGTAATATCGGTTGATTACAGCATTTTTGATATAACAAATGCTGTTGGAACAAAAACGGGAATAGTTGCCGTTACCGACTCAGGATTTGCAAAAAGTTTTCTGAAATTAGTAGAATAAAGTTTATATCGGCAAATCCGATTTCATATAGATACCTTATTTTAATAAAGGATGATGAATGATGTTAGTAAAATACAAAGTAAATGAGGTTGCAAAAGATTTTGCAAAAGATACAAAAGATTTACTTGAGATTTTAAAAGAAAAGTTTCCTGAAAGAGCTTTTAAAAACACAACTGCTCTTGAGGAAAATGAATTAAACTTTGTTTTTGATTATATGACACAAAAAACAGAGGTTAAGTCTTTTGATGAGTACTTTGCAACAGGCGAAAAAGCACAGCAGAAGCGTGACGCTGATAAAAAAGCAAAGAAAGAAGCAAGACTTAAGGAACAGGAACTTTTGGCTGCACAGTTAAAAGCTGCAATGGCTGCTCAAAACGGAGAAGCACCGAAAGAAGAAAAGGCTGAAGAAAAACCAAAAGTTAAAAAAGCTAAGGTTGAAAAGCAAAAAACAGAGCCTCAAGTGAAAAAAACTGAAGAAAAAACTGTTGAAGCTAAAGAAACCAAAAAAGCTGAAAAAACCGAAAAGGCTAAAGAGGCAGATAAACCTAAAGAAACAGAAAAGCCGAAAGAGGCCGATAATTCTAAAGAGCAGACAAAACAGCATAAAGAGAAGAAAAAAGCTCCGGCTAAGCCTCGTTCTGAAGGTAGAATTCGAGATAAGGGCGATAATGACCATATCGAAATTCATACTGTTGAAAGTTATAAAATTGACACTCGCGCAACTGAATTTGACGCTGATAAATATAATGAAAAGTATGATGAAATTTCTCCTGCACATAAGTATGGCGACAACTTCCAGAAAAAGCAGAAAATTAATCAGAAGTCAAAACAGTACCGCAAAGGTAACAAAAGCTCAAAGCGTGAAACCGAGGCAGACAGACTTCGTAAAATTCAGCTTGAAAAAATCAAAGCAAAACCTATTGAGATTACTATCGGCGATGAAATTACAGTCGGTGAATTAGCTTCCCGAATGAAGAAAACTGCCGCTGAAGTTGTAAAACAGTTAATGATGCTTGGTATAATGGCAAGCGCATCTGAAACAATAGATTATGACACCGCTGCAATCGTTGCAACCGAAATGGGCGCAAAAGTTCAAAAAGAGGTAGTTGTAACTATCGAAGAAAGAATTATGGATATTCAGGAGGATAAAGAGGAGGATTTGAAGCCTCGTGATCCTGTTGTAGTTGTTATGGGACACGTTGACCATGGTAAAACTTCAATTCTTGATAGAATTCGTTCTTCTTCAGTTACATCAACAGAGGCAGGCGGTATTACCCAGCATATCGGTGCTTATCAGGTAAATGTTGACGGAAAAAACATCACTTTCCTTGATACTCCGGGTCACGCTGCATTTACAGCAATGCGTCAGCGCGGTGCAAATGTAACCGATATCGCTATTTTGGTTGTTGCTGCTGACGACGGTATTATGCCGCAGACAGTAGAAGCTATTAACCATGCAAAAGCCGCAGGCGTTGAAATCATTGTTGCAATTAATAAAATGGATAAGCCGGGTGCTTCAACCGACCAGATTATGCAGCAGTTAACAGAATATGAATTGGTACCTGAAGCTTGGGGCGGTAATATTATTACAGTTCCTGTTTCTGCTCATACAGGTATGGGTATTGATGATTTGCTTTCAAACATTTTGCTTGTTGCTGAAATGATGGAGTTAAAAGCAAATCCTGACCGTATGGCAAAAGGTGCGGTTATTGAAGCTAAGCTTGATAAAGGACGCGGACCGGTTGCTACAATTTTGGTGCAAAACGGAACACTCCATGTCGGTGATATTATAGTTGCAGGTAAAACTGTCGGCAGAGTTCGTGTAATGCTTAATGATAAAGGTGAGCGTGTAAAAGAAGCAGGTCCTTCTGTTCCTGTTGAAATCACAGGTCTTGATGAAGTTCCGTCAGCGGGTGATAATTTTGACTGCGTTTCTGATGAAAAACTTGCAAGAGAGCTTGTTGAACAGAGAAAAGCGCAGTTCAAAGAAGAAGAGTTTAATAAATATCAGAAGGTTACTCTTGATAACCTCTTTGACCAGTTACAGCAGGGTGAAATGAAAGAGCTTAATATTATTGTTAAGGCTGATGTTCAGGGCTCTGTTGAAGCAGTTCGTCAGTCGCTTGAAAAGCTTTCAAATGAAGAAGTAAGAGTAAAAGTTATTCATGGCGGCGTAGGTGCGGTTTCAGAGTCTGATGTTATGCTTGCAAGCGCTTCAAATGCAATTATTGTAGGCTTTAATGTTCGTCCTGACCCTGTTGCTAAAAATTTAGCTGAAAAAGATGGAGTTGATATGCGTCTTTACAGAATTATTTACGACGCTATTGAAGAAATTGAAGCCGCTATCAAAGGTATGCTTGCGCCTAAATTCCGTGAAGTACAGATTGGTCGTGCTGAAGTTCGTGAGGTTTATAAAATCTCATCCGTCGGCACAGTTGCCGGTTGCTATATTCTTGAGGGTAAAGTTACAAGAAATGCGCAAATTCGCGTAGTTCGTGACGGTATTGTTCTTGTTGAAGATACAATTGATTCTTTGAGAAGATTTAAAGATGATGTTAAAGAGGTTGCAACCAACTATGAATGCGGTATAGGACTTGAAAAATTCAATGATATTAAAGAGGGTGATATTTTTGAAGCCTTTGTCATTGAAGAGTATAAGGATTAATTAATTTAAGGAGCGAAAATTTATGGGTTCGCACAGAATTGATAGAATTTCTGAGGATATGAAAAGATGTCTTTCGGATATCATTAGAGATTTAAAGGACCCTCGTATTTCAAAGCTTTTGTCGATTATAAGAGTTGACGTTTCAGGCGACTTATCGTATGCAAAGGTTTATGTAAGCGCTATTGAGGGTTATGATAAAACTCTTGAGTCGGTAAAAGGCTTAAAATCAGCCGAGGGCTATATAAAAAGAGAGTTAAATGCATCAATGAAGCTTCGTAAAATTCCGTCTTTAACTTTTATTGCGGATAATTCGATTGAAAACGGTGCTCATATTGCGAAGATAATCGAGGATTTTTAAGAGGAAAAAATATGACTATTGATTTGAAAACTGCGATTAGCCGCTTAAAGGAAAATGATGATATTCTTATTTTAATTCATCAGTTTCCTGACGGTGATACTATCGGCTGCGGTTATTCGCTTTGTATGGCTTTAAAATCTATCGGAAAACGTGCAAGAATTGAATGTTCCGACGAGGTTGGTAAGCGTTACGGTTATATTACAGATGCAGTTGAGTTTGATGAGTTCGACCCAAAATTCATTGTTGCTGTTGATGTTGCTGATAAAAAGCTTTTAGGCAAAATTGCTGATAAATATAAAGAGGTTGACCTTTGTATTGACCATCATGGCTCGAATACCCTTTTTGCAAAGGAAACCTATGTTGATTCATCTGCAGCCGCTGCATGCGAAATTCTTTATGAAATTGAAAAAGAGCTCTGTGGCGATATTGATATAAATTGCGCTCAGGCGCTTTATACAGGCATTTCAACCGATACAGGCTGCTTTAAATTTTCAAATACTACTGCAAAAACTCATATTATTGCAGCTGAATTAATGAAAAAGGGTATTAATTATGCTGAAATAAATCGAATTATGTTTGATACAAAATCTAAAAGCAGAATTATGGTTGAACGCGATGCTATGAACACAATAAAATTTTTGTGTGACGATAAAGTAGCCATTATGACTCTTACGAAAGAAATGCGTGAGAAATATAATGCTGAAGATGCTGAACTTGAGGGCATAACCGGTTTGCCGAGAACCATTGAGGGCGTTATTCTCGGTATTACAATTCGTGAACGCAATGATACAAGCATTTGCAAAATTTCAGCGAGAACACATCCGCCTGTTTCAGCTTCTGATTTTTGTGCGCGCTTTGGCGGCGGAGGTCACGAACGCGCAGCAGGTTGTGAGATAAAAGCTGATAAAGATAAGGCTTTTGAAATGCTTTCGGCTGCGGCTGAAGAAGTAATGAAAAAAGCAGGTTTGATTTAAGAAAATGAACGGATTTGTTTTAATTAATAAGCCTTGCGGTATGACTTCATTTAAAGTAACAGGCGCTGTTAAGCATAAAACGGGTGAAAAGCATTGCGGCCATGCAGGTACTTTAGATCCGCTTGCCACAGGGGTTTTACCTGTTATGATTGGCAGAGCCACTCGGCTTATTGACCTGATTGATGATAATAAAAAGGTATATAAAGCCTCACTTGTTTTCGGAATGACTACCGATACTCTTGACTGCGACGGCGAGGTGCTTGCTGACCAGCCTGTAAATGTTACCGAGGCTGATATTCGTGAGGCTTTAAAGAATTTTGAAGGTGAAATAACACAAATTCCGCCTATGTACTCTGCTTTGTCAAAAGACGGTGTAAAGCTTTATGAGCTGGCTCGTAAAGGTATCGAGGTTGAACGCTCTCCGCGAAAGGCAACTGTTTATTCGATTGAATTGCTTTCTTTTGACGGTATTGATACCGCAGAAATATTGGTTGAATGTTCAAAGGGTACATATATCAGAACTATTATCGACGATTTAGGTGTAATGCTTCATTGCGGTGCTTATATGAATCGTCTTGAGCGTGTCAGGGGCAGCGGATTTTCGATAGAGCAGTGTATTTCACTCGATGAATTTATGGAAAAAGACTTATCGGAAACTGTGATTACTGCAGATAAAGCGGTTAAAAATTATCCGAGTGTAAATGTTTCACCAAATCAGGCAAAACGCTTTTGCAACGGCAATGAGCTTGATTTAAAAAGAGTGAAAATCAAGGAAAATTCGATTTATTACAGAGTCTATTCAGAAGGCGAATTTTTGGGACTCGGCGAGATAAAAAATGATTCGCTTAAGCCTAAGGTAGTATTCTGAAAGTTTTAAAAAGGTGACAGTACAAAGCAAATGTTTGCTTGATTTAAAGGTGTGTTATGGAAGTAATAAACAATATTGAAATGTATAGCGGAAAAGTAAATACTTCGATTGCACTCGGCACTTTTGACGGAGTACATCTTGCTCATAAAGCCGTTATAAACGAGGCGGTAAACAGTGAGTATACTCCTGCTGTTTTTACTTTTAATCAATCTCCGAGCGGCGTTATTAACGGTGAACAAATAGGCGCCATCGCTACAAAGGAAACTAAGCAAAGGCTGCTTGAAGATTTAGGTGTGGAGCTTATGTTTTGCCCTGCATTTTTAGAGTTTAAGGATGTGAGCGCCGAGGACTTTGTTGAAATGCTTAAAAATAAGCTTAATGCTAAAAAAATTACTTGCGGTTTTAATTTTCATTTCGGAATGGGAGCAAAGGGCAATCCACAGGTTTTAAAAGAGCTTTGTAAAAAGAATGATATTGAACTAAAGGTTATTCCTCCCGTTTTAATAGACGGCGAGCCGGTTTCATCAACACGTATTCGTAAGTTTATTGAAGAAGGTGAGCTTGAAAAGGCGAGAGAATTATTGGGTCATGATTTTTCTTATGAATTTAAAGTTTCACAAGGAAATCATTTAGGCTCAACCTGGGAAGTGCCGACTATTAATCAGGTATTTCCGAATAATTTTATTATACCGAAAATGGGTGTTTACGCTTCCAAAGCGATTATCGACTCAAAAGAATATAAAGCAATTACCAATGTAGGTGTAAAACCTACCGTCGGAAGCGAATTCGTTTCAAGTGAAACAAATATTTTTGATTTTAAAGGCGATTTATATGATAAAGAGGTACGCGTTGTGCTTTATTATTTTATTCGTCCGGAACGTAAATTTGAAGATGTAGATGAGCTTCAAAGAGCCATTTTAAATGATATAGATTATGTTAAAAATATGATATACTGATTGTGAGGTGACACTTATGGAGCTTTACAATAGAATAGAGCGTCTTGCAAATGAAAACGCATTGCCTCATGCTGTAATTTTTGAGGGTGAAAATCGTTATCAGGCTTCGGATTTTTTTGCAAAATGTGCAGTTTGCAGCAGCGAAAAAATACCTTGTAACACTTGCAGAGATTGCGAAAAAGCTGAAAAAGGTGTTCATCCCGATATAATTAAACTTTATCCAAGCGGTGTAATGAAAAACTATCCTATTGAGGAAATCCGCCGCATAAAAGATGATGCTTATATTAAGCCGAATGAGGCAAAAGTAAAGGTTTACATTTTTAATGATA
>JBJEIS010000196.1:0-7024 GCA_051877275.1 Acutalibacteraceae bacterium
TTACAGTTCGGCTATAAAGTCTATTGAAAATTATCTTGCAAATGTAAGAAATGCACTTGTTAGTGATAAGAGTGAAAAAGCTCTTTTTGTTAATATGAACGGCACAAGAATGACAAGACAAGGCTTTTGGAAGATTATAAAGTCTTATGCTGATATGGGAGGCATTGATAAAAAAATCACACCTCATACTATCAGACATTCATTTGCAACTCATTTGCTTGAGAATGGAGCCGGAATTAAGGATATCAAAGAAATGCTTGGTCATTCGGGAATATCTTCAACACAGGTTTATTCTCAAATAATTAAACATAAATACGAAAATTCGTATACTAAATTTCATCCTAAAGCAGGCAATTAACGGAGAACTATTATGGCAATAAAAACGATGGAAAAAAATTCTTTACTTAAATACTTTGAAATTTTAAAGGACAAGTTCTTTAAAATAATGCTGCTTAATGCTATTTATTTTACGGCTATTTCTATTCTTATTGTTCTTATAATGGGCATTAGTTCGCTGGTTACAAGTATTTTCGGTCAGATTTCAGATCTTTGGACATTGCTTACATTTTCACCGCTTATATTGTTAGGACCGGCTACTGCGGCAATAATGAAATTAATGCGTGAATATGTCAGGGAAGAGCCGGGATTTTTTCTGCAGGATTTAAAAAAAGCATTTAAAGATAATTTTAAGCAAAGTATTATAATTGCTGCTTTTCAATATGTTGTTATTTGGCTGGTTATTATTGCAATGCGTTTTTATTATGCATTGGTAGATGAAGGCTGGTTTTATACATTAGGACTTGGTGTTACTTTTTTTGTAGCTATTGCAATGTTGGTTTCAAGCTATTATTTGTATATGATGACAGTAACATTAAAGCTGAAAATCAAAGAAATTATAAAGAATTCTTTTATTTTTTCAATGCTTTGTATAGGAAGAAACATACTTTTAACACTTGTTTTGGCTGTATGGCTTGCTTTTAACGGCTTGCTTGTATATCTTTCAATCATAAGTGCCAATGCATTAGTTTACGGTATAACAATTTGTGTGTTTATGGTTTTGACCTTTGGTATTTCTTTTTACACGATTGCTTTCTTTACATTTCCGCCTATTAAAAAGTATATTCTTGACCCTTATTATGAGGCTCATCCGAATGAAACCTCAAAAGCAATTCTTGATAAACCTAATGCTGATGAAATAGATTATGCAGCTGAAGAAAATGAAGCACCGTTGCCTGAATTTGTTTATCATAACGGTAAAATGGTTCATAGAAGTGCTTTAGAAGAAGAGCAAGTTTTTTCTGATAGTAGTATTTATAAAGATAATGATGAATAGTGAATGGTAATAATCATTCACTGAAAATAAAAGCAAGGACCGAATTTATTCGGTCCTTGCTTTTTTAGTTTTATTATAATATTTTTATTATTCAAATTTTAAGCCTAAATCTTTTATTTGCTGGTCATCGCAAGGAGCAGGGGATTCGCTCATCAAATCTCTTGCATTTTGCATTTTAGGAAACGCAATGACATCTCTTAAAGATTCGCATTTGAGCATAATCATACACAGTCTGTCAAGACCTATACCCATACCGCCGTGAGGAGGAGCTCCGAATTTAAATGCGTCAGTTAAAAATCCGAATTTTTCTTGTGCTTCTTCGTCGGAAAGTCCTAAAGCTTTAAACATTTTCTTTTGTAAATCAGGATTTGTTATACGAATTGAACCCGATGACAATTCAGTACCGTTCATTACAAGGTCGTAGGCCTTAGCGCGTACTTTACCGGGGTCGCTTTCAAGATATTCAATACATTCGTCAAGAGGAGCTGTAAATGGATGGTGCATAGCGTCCCAATGATTTGTTTCTTCGTTATATTCAAAGAATGGGAATTCTGTAATCCATACAAGATTATATTCTTCTTTCGGAATAATATCGAGTTTATTTGCCATTTCAAGACGAAGTGCGCCGAGGGTAGGAAGAGTGATTTTGTTTTTATCAGCAACAATTACGATGACATCACCTGTTTGTGCGCCGCAACGTTCAATGATTGCGTTCATTTCTTCTTCAGTAATAAATTTTGCAAAAGAAGATGCAATACCTTCTTCAGTTAATCTTATCCACGCGAGTCCCTTTGCACCGATACCTTTAGCGCTTTCTGTTAAACGGTCAATATTCTTTCTTGTATAAGTATTAACTGCATTTTTTGCACAAACAGCACGAACACTGCCGCCGTTTTCAATTGCACCTGTAAATACGCCGAAACCACAGTTTTTAACAATATCTGATAAGTCAGTAATTTTCATATCAAATCTTAAATCAGGCTTATCAGAGCCGTAATTATTCATAGCGTCATTATAAGTCATTCTCGGAAGAGGAAGCTTAATATCAACATCAAGAATTTCTTTAAACAATCTTTGAATAAATCCTTCGTTAACCTTTAAAACATCTTCTGTGTCAACAAATGACATTTCAAGGTCGATTTGAGTAAATTCAGGCTGACGGTCGGCACGCAAATCTTCATCGCGGAAGCATCTTGCAATTTGCATATATTTATCAAAGCCCGAAACCATAAGCAACTGTTTATAAATCTGTGGTGATTGAGGGAGAGCATAAAACTCACCGTGATAAAGACGTGACGGTACAAGGTAGTCTCTTGCTCCTTCCGGAGTGGATTTAATGAGCATAGGTGTTTCAATTTCAATAAAGCCTTGCTCATCATAATAGTCACGAACTACTTTTGTGATTTTGTGACGCATTATAATATTGCGCTGCAAGTCAGGTCTGCGTAAATCTAAATAGCGATATTTGCATCTTAGCTCTTCTTTAACCTTAGAGTTTTCAACAATTTCAAAAGGAGGTGTTTCGGCGGTTGAAAGAATTTTATATTCATTTACCGCAATTTCAACTTCTCCGGTAGGAATTTCTTTGTTAATAGATGAACGAATTTTTACTATACCTTTAGCCATAACAACAAATTCCGAGCGTGTTGCGTTAGCTTTTTCAAAGATTTTTCTATCAGTATTATCATCAAAACTCAGCTGAACAATTCCGGTTCTGTCGCGTAAATCAATGAAAATCAATTGACCTAAATTACGCTGTCTTTGAACAAAACCGCAGACAACAACTTCTTCGTTTTCATTTTCTCTGCGAAGCACACCGCAGTAATGAGTTCTTCGCATATCTCCCATGTATTCTAACATTTAAAAGTCTCCTTTATAAGTTTTCTGCCGCAAGCTCAACATCAGCCAAAGCAAGATCAATATTAGCTTTGTAGATTGCATCGCTGAGCCCGTCTGGTAGAGTAATTTCGGTATTTTCACCCGTTATCATATTTTTAAGAGTAGCTTTTTTATTTTCAAGCTCATTATCACCGATTACAATGCTGAATTTAGCGCCGATTTTATTAGCATATTTCATCTGTGCTTTTAATCCTCTTCCTGATAAATCAGTTACGGCAGTAAATCCTTCATCACGCAAATCATTGCATAGTGTTATAGCAAAACCGGTTGCAGCATCACCCATAGGCGCTACATAAACATCAGGAACATTATCATCAGGAAATTCGCATTTTTGCTTGTCCATCAATAACAGTATTCTTTCAAGGCCCATTGCAAATCCGAGAGACGGTAACTGCGGTCCGCCAAGCTCTTGTGCGAGACCGTCATAACGTCCGCCTGCACAAACTGCTCCTTGTGAGCCTATTTCCGTTGTGATAAATTCAAAAACAGTTTTGGTATAATAATCAAGACCTCTGACAATTTGCGGATTTATTGTATACTCAACATT
This sequence comes from Acutalibacteraceae bacterium, assembly GCA_051877275.1. Lineage (GTDB taxonomy): Bacteria > Bacillota > Clostridia > Oscillospirales > Acutalibacteraceae > RUG11462. The sequence goes on from JBJEIS010000196.1 coordinate 3,780, forward strand.
TGCAGCTGTTAAGTATGATTTTACTTTTTCAAAGTGGCTTTCACATTCATCACAAAGATAATCAAGTATTACAGGTGCATTTTTAGTGATTTCTTTACATACAGGTGATTTGCAGTCAAGAATACGCATTGGATTGCGCTCAAGTCTTGATAAACATGTATCGCAAAGCTGATCTTTGTATTTTGAAAAGTATTCTTTTAGCGCCTCGGTATATTTTGCGCGGCATTTTGGGCAGCCTATTGAATTAATTTCAAGCGAAATATTTTTAATTCCGAGTCTTTCGAGAATTTTAGCCCCCAGCATAATTACTTCTGCATCAGCAGTAGGGGATGCAGCGCCGATACATTCGATACCAAACTGGTGAAATTCACGAAGTCTGCCGGCCTGAGGCTTTTCATATCTGTAACAGGATGTTACATAATAAGCTTTCACAGGTAATGCATCGTTGAAAAGTCCGTGTTCAAGTACGCTTCTCATAGCACCTGCAGTGCCTTCAGGACGCAGAGTAATGCTTCTTCCGCCTTTGTCATTGAAAGTATACATTTCTTTTTGAACAACATCCGTTGTATCACCAACTCCGCGTTGAAAAAGCTCTGTTTTTTCAAAAACCGGTGTTCTTATTTCTTTAAAATCAAACTGTTCTGCAACATTTTTTGCAACATTTTCAATATAGTGCCACTTATAAGACTCTTTTGGCAATGCGTCTTGTGTGCCTTTTATAGCGTCAGCAACTAAATTCATAAAAACTCTCCTTATTAAACAAAAAATAAAACGCCCCTTGTAGAAAAACAAGGGACGGAAATTACCGCGGTGCCACCCTAAGTTAGCTCATAAAATGAACTCGCTTTAAAATCTTTAACGCAGACCTACGGGCTTAAAGCCGATTCAAGAAATGTCTTCACAACTCACATATACATAACGGACTCACAGCGAAAATGCCCATCTCTCTGAAAGATAAAATGAGTGCTACTCGTTTTCTATCAAAATCATTAAAATATTATTTTGAATAAAGACGCCAATCAAGGTCGCCTCTTTCAAGACCATGAATTAAAACTTCGGCAGTTGCTATATTTGTAGCAATCGGAATATTATGAACATCACACAATCTTAAAATGGTAATATCATTAGGTTCATTAGGTTTTGCTGTTACAGGATCTCTGAAAAATAAAACCATATCAATTTCATTATATGAAATACGTGATGCAATTTGCTCGCCGCCGCCTTGAGACCCGCTCAAAAATCGTGTGATTTCAAGTCCTGTTGCCTCAGCTACGAGTTTACCCGTTGTACCTGTAGCACAAATATTATGTTGTGCTAAAATACCACTGTAAGCAATGCAAAATTGAACAATAAGTTCCTTTTTAGCATCATGTGCGATTAATGCAATATTCATATTTGTCATCCTTTCTATTATATCATTATATACTCAAATTAAGTTAAATACCTAAAGGTACATTTTCATTCAAGATTCTTTTCGCAAGCCTTGAAAAAGCTTCTAAAGCAGGCGAACTGTAAAGCATATTAGTGCAATTGTTAAACTCTTTTAACAATTCTGTATCATAAGGAACAGCGGCAATCAACTGTAAAGTAGTTGCGTCTATAACCTCATCAATATTATAATATATGCCTTTTTTAACTAAATCAACATCTAATTTATTAATTACCAATCTGATATTGCTGATTTTATTTTCTCTAAGCAATTTTGCTACATAAGCTCCGTCACGAACACTTACAGCGTCAGGATTTACAACTACAAGCGCATTATCTGCACCGGAAATTGCATTTATAAATCCTTTGCCTACGCCGGCAGGGGAGTCAATAAGAATAAAATCAAAATACTCTGATAATTTATCACAAAGTATTCTCATACCTTTTGGTGAATTAAGACTGTTTACTGTGACAGGAGCAGGTAATAAATAAAGATTTGCACACTGTTTAACAGGTAATATAGCTTGATTAACATTACAGTTGCCTTTGATAATATCACTTACATCAAAAAGAGTATGTGAAGATACATCTAACATTAAATCTAAAGAGCGAAGCCCTTCATCCATATCAATTAAAAGTACCTTTTTACCAAGTTTGCATAATTCTACACCCAGAAAAGCAGATACGGTTGATTTTCCCGCGCCGCCTTTGCCTGAGGTAATAACATAAACATTGTTCAAGCATTAACACATCCTAATTATATCATAAAATAAATACTTTGTCAAAGAGTATATTTTAATAAATTAAATCATTGTAATTTGGTGTTTTGTTTGAAGAGTATTCCGCAAAGTAATACTGATCATAAATATCCTTTACAACAGAAGCGGTCATATAGCCGTATCTTCCTTCTTCAACATTGATTGCAATTGCAATTTCCGAGTTTTTATAAGGTGCAAAAGAAATAAACAAAGCGTTATCGCGTTTTGGAGGATTTTCGGCAGTACCTGTTTTACCGCCGACCTCAAGATCGTATTTACTGAATACAGAAGAAGCGGTACCTTCAAAAGCAGCTGATTTCATACCTGATTTTACAATTTCAATAGCCTCTTCGGAAATGCCGGTGTTTGCCACTACTTCAGCACTCGGAGCAACGACAACTTCAGATAAATCGTTTGTTCTCACTTCGCGAAGCAGATGAGAGCGGTATCTTTTTCCGCCGTTTGCAATGGTTGCAGTTGCAGTTGCAAGCTGTAAAGGAGTAAATCTGTTATAGGATTGACCGATTGAAGCCTGTAATGTATCACCCGGGTTCCAAGTTGCATTTATTGTATCAACAAAAGCAGGACCCGCAAGAGTGCCGCTGGCTTCCGGAATTTCAACTCCGGTTTTTACACCGTAGCCCATAAGCTTTGAATATTCGTTTATTGTAGAAATTCCTGTTCTTCTGCCTACATCAAAGAAAAAGTAGTTACAGGATTTTGAAATTGCATCAATAACATTAATTGAACCGTGATAATGCATACATTTAAATGTAATATCCGAATAATAATCGTAGTATTTTTTACAATATACGCTTGAATTTTTATTAATAGTACCTACTGTTAAACCAATAGCGCCAACCATCGGTTTAAATGTTGAACCCGGAGGATAAGTACCTTGAAATGCACGGTTGAAAAGAGGATTTCTTTCATCAGACGCAAGCTTTGAATAGTTTTCATTGTAATCTGTCATCGAATAGCTAGGGTAATTAGCCGATGCAAGAATCTCTCCGTTATTAACATTTATACATACAATTGAAGCGGATGTAGCATAAATTT
>JBJEIS010000197.1:0-7011 GCA_051877275.1 Acutalibacteraceae bacterium
GCTTTCAAGTGGTTGCGGAGGCTGGATTTGAACCAACGACCTTCGGGTTATGAGCCCGACGAGCTACCAGGCTGCTCCACTCCGCTATATTTTGAGGCACTCATTTTTGAGTGCCTATATATAATACACCAACAAACTGAAAATGTCAACCCCTAAATTATATTTTATCCGAAAAAATTCAAATATATAATTAAAATTACTCCATTTCTCCGTCTGCCATTCTGTAGCCAACCCCAATTTCGGTAAAAATATATTTAGGGTCTGCAGGATTTTCTTCAATTTTTCGGCGTATGTTTGCCATATTCACACGCAAAATACGGTTATCATTGGCAATAGTCGGTCCCCATATATTCTTTTTAATAAAATCATATGTAAGAACCTTGCCTGCGTGTCTTGCCAAAAGTGAAACCAATTTATACTCATTTTGAGTTAAATGAGCATTGCAGCCATTAATATAAACATGATGCTTATTAAAATCTACTTTTAGATCACCGCAAACAAAAGCTTCCATTTCGGCTAAAGCACCGTTTGAACTGTTTGCGTGACGAAGAGCAGTATTAACTCTCGCAATAAGCTCTCCTGTTCCAAAAGGCTTTGTTAAATAGTCATCGGCGCCGGCATTAAGTGCCTCTATTTTATCTTTTTCTCTGGTCCTTGCAGAAATGACTATAATAGGAACATTTGACCATTCTCGAACTTTATTTATAATACTCTGCCCATCCATATCAGGCAATCCCAAATCAAGCAAAACAATATCGGGACAATGCGAAGAGATCATCATAAACGCTTCGCTTCCCGTTTTTGCTCTTATAACATTAAAATTATTTACCGATAAAACTGTAGATAAAAAGTTTGATATGTTGTGTTCATCCTCAACAATCAGAACTGTATTCTTCATTTTTCTCACTCTCCAAAGGCAAGCTGAATCTAAAAACTGCTCCGCCTGTACTTTTATTAGATGCGCTCATTGACCCGTTATGCGCTCTTACAATTGTATCGCACACCGAAAGTCCGATGCCCATATTCTTCTTTTTGTCATTTTCATTCATACTTTGTGTTTTATGTACGCTCTGAAAAATCTTCGGTAAGATTTTTTCATCAATTCCAACGCCAAAATCAGCTACTTCAAAAACTGCATTATTCCCCTCCCTTTTTACCGTAAGCTCAATTTTTTCGCTGTTTTTTGAGTGGATAGCTGAATTTTCAAGTAAATTTACAATAACCTGTTCAATCAGCGTAGCATCCATAGGAACAATAAGTAATTCATCAGGCACTTCGACCGAAACTTCCGTTTCAGGGAAATACTTTTTAAACTTTGTTACTGAAATCTCAATAATTTCGTCAACAACTTCATCATTTTTTACAATTACAGCATTACCGTCTTCATCAAATCGAGTGATAGATAAAATGTTTTCAACCATTCTTATTAGCCACTGTGCATCATCAGAAATTTCTGATAAAAGCTCAAGTATGCTTTCCTTTGACAAAGTATCAAAATTTTCGCTTATTACCGAGCTTGCACCGATAATTGATGTAAGCGGCGTTCTTAAATCGTGTGAAACCGAACGGAGAAGATTGCTTCTTGTTTTCTCTTTTTCAGCTTCAAGCTTTATAACCGAATGTTCTTTTATCTGTGTAGTTAAAAAGCTGGTTATAATCGCAACCACAAGCGAGCAAAGAATTGTAAGCGGATATCCCGCAAGCGTAAAATCAAATCTATAAAACGGATAAGTAAAAAAGTAATTAATAAGCAAAACGCTGACAAATGAACTTACTATTCCGTAAACACACCCTTTGGTGAAAAATGCTATTAAAAATACCGCCAATAAATAAAGCTTTGTCACAAAGTTAGCCGCATCATCTATATGCTGAAGCACACAACAAAGCACAAAGGTTACTGTAAGTATAAAAATTGAAATAAATGTGTCTTTTAAAGAAAACTGAAAGTATAATTTAAAAATCCTTTTATTTTTCATATGTAAAATATCCCTAAATTTTATAATCTAATTTTACCATATATCAGCATCAAAATAAATACTTTTTTTGGTTATTTTCGTTAATATACCGCTAAAAAATCAGCATTTTCGCTAAGAATCCGCAAAGTAAAAAGCTCCCGACCTTTTTTCGGGAGCTTTTTACTATTTTATTATACCGTTAAAATACTTTTCAAATTCTTCTTTTGCAGCGGTAGTTTCTTCACTTGAATTACCGACAACAGTGAGATAAATTTTAACTTTCGGCTCGGTTCCGCTCGGACGAACTATTACCGAAGCTCCCTTTTCAAGGTTGTATGCCAAAACATTTGATTTCGGCAAAAGAATCTTTTTGGTTTTACCGCTTTTAACATCGGTTGCAACCGATGTCTCATAATCGGCTATATTTTCAACCTTATATCCGTTAAACTCTTTAGGCGGATTATTTCTGAAATCATCCATAATTTCAGCCATTCGCTTCATTCCGCTGATACCTTCAAATGTAAAACTCAACTGTGTATGAAGATAATAACCAAACTCCTCATAAAGCGAATTAATAACATCAACCAAGGTTTTACCCTGAGTTTTATAATAAGCAGCCATTTCGCAAATAAGCATTGAAGCGATAACCGCGTCTTTATCTCTTACATAAGAGCCGGCAAGATAACCGTAGCTTTCTTCAAATCCGAAAACGAATCTGTCATCTTCACCTTTTTCTTCGAGCAATTTAATCTGCTCACCAATAAATTTAAATCCTGTCAAAACATTTACAAGCTCGCATCCGTATTTATCGGCAACTTTTTGAGCAAGTTCTGAAGAAACAATTGTTTTTACAGCAACAGGATTTTCAGGTAATGTGCCATTTGCCTTTTTCTGCGAAAGAACATAATTAAGAAGCATTACTCCCACTTCATTACCAGTCATAAGCTTATATTCACCGTCAACATTTACCGCAATACCTACTCTGTCACAATCAGGATCGGTTGCAAGCAGAATGTCAGGTTTAACTTCATCAGCAACTTTTAATGCTTCTTCAAACGCCTGTCTGATTTCAGGATTAGGATAAGGAGCGGTAGGAAAATTACCGTCAGGTAATTCCTGTGACTTTACAACAGTTACATTTTTAACGCCGCATCTTTTTAAAATCTCTCTTACCGGCTTATTACCTGCTCCATGAAGCGGAGAATATACTACTTTAAATTTGCCATCGTCGAAAACCGACGGATTAATAGCTTTTTTCTGAACTTCATTAAAATAAGCTTCAGAAGTGTCTTCCCCGATAAACTCAACAAGACCTTTTGACATAGCCTCATCAAAATTCATCCATTTAACATCATCAAAAACATCAATAGTTTTTATATGTTCCAAAACTGCATTTGTAGCTTCTAATGTAAGCTGGCAGCCATCATCACCGTAAACCTTATAGCCGTTATACTTTGCAGGGTTATGGCTTGCAGTAACATTAATACCGGCAGCGCATTTATTGTATCTAACTGCAAAAGAAAGCATCGGAGTAGGCATTAATTCTTTATAAATGTACGCTTTGATTCCATTTGCAGCAAAAACGCTTGCCGTAGTGCGTGCAAAAAGCTCAGATTTAATTCTCGAATCATATGCAATTGCAACAGTAGGATTCTCAAAAGATTCAAGCAAATATTTTGCAATTCCCTGAGTAGCTTTACCTACAATGTAAATATTCATTCTGTTTGTTCCGGCGCCGATAACACCGCGAAGTCCGGCAGTACCGAAGTCAAGTTCTTTATAAAAGCGATCTTCGATTTCTGCATCATTACCTTTAATGCTTTCGAGTTCTTCTATCAAATCAGGATCATCTTTAGCTCTTTCAATCCATCTATTTAAAATGTTTGTATAATCCAAAACACCCACACTCCCCATTTATCATAAACTATTGAATATTATATAATTTTTTATCAAAAAAATCAAGAAAACTGCATAAAAATTTATTTTTTTTTGAATTTTACTATAAAAATATGCTGTGAAAAGGCAAAATATATTGAAATAATCTAAATTTTATGTTAAAATAGTAATAACTTTAAATCGGAGGATTACGTTTTGATTTGGCATTCAACTTCAATTGATGAGATTGTTCAATATTTTGAGTCTGATACTCAGAACGGTCTATCTGAAAAAGCTGTTTCTGCAGCTTATAAAGAATACGGCAAAAACACTCTGTATTCTACCGAAAACAAGTCATTCCTTAAAAACTTGGGAAGACAGCTTAAAAGCTACACTTTTATAATAGGATTGATTTCGGCTCTGTTTTATTTAGGATTTGATTTTGCTTTTATGGACAGGGCCTTCAGAGTACCGGCGGTAATTATCTTTGTTTTGATGTGCTATGTTTTTATTGTAGCATTTGTAGAAACAATTACCAACAAGCGTATTATTTCAAGAAGCCAAAGTCTGGATTCTATGGTAACCGTACTGCGAAACGGCAGAGAAAAACGCGTAAGCTCAGTAAATATCGTTCCAGGTGATATTATTATTCTGCGTGAAGGCGATTATATACCGGCTGACGCACGACTGATTGACTCAAACAACCTTAGATGTGAAGAATCAATAATTACAGGCAATGTTTCAACTGTTGAAAAAAATCATACTGCCATTTGCGAAGATATTGCAGAAATCGGCAGTCGTGTAAATATGATTTATGCCGGTTGCTGTGTCGCTTTCGGCGATTGCAAAGCAATAGTTACCGAAACAGGCGCATATACGGAACGCGGCAAAAAAATCACAGCACTTTTAAGAGAAGAAAATGTAATTGTTCCCGTTCAGGCAAAAATAAGAAAAACAATGGCAATTATAACTTCTGCTTTTCTGTTTTTAAGCGTTGTATTTTTTGCTTTGGGAATGTTTATCGGAAGAACCGAATATGACTGGCGCGAATTTGTTTTAATTGCTTCGTTGTTATTCTCCGTCACGGTTCCTTGCGCCTATTCACTGCTCGTTACTTTTAACCTTGTTATGGGTATGCGCAGAGCCAAAAGAAAGAATTGTATTATAAAGAAAATCTCATCACTTGAAACTCTGTGTGCCGCAAACGTGTTTATATGCGATAAAACAGGAACGCTGACACAAAACCGTATGAAAGCCGCAAAAGTTTTTCTTAATAATAATTTATATGATATTGATAATTTTGCGCCTGATGAAGTTGCTTCAATGTTAAAGCTTGCGGCGCTCACCTGTGACGGCGATGTAATTATTGATGATTTCGGCAGAGAAAAACATTACGGTGATACTGTTGAAACCGCTATTCTTTCTGCCGCATTCAAGGTTTTAAAAACAGATAAAACCACAATTGATTCAGAATATCCGAGAATGGGTGAAATTCCGCTTGATTCGGTAAGAAAAGTAAAAACTGTTATCTGTATCATTGACGGCAAGCCATATGCTATTGTCAAGGGCATAGCTGAGAATATTATAGATAAATGCCCGAATGCAGATAAAGAAGTATTAAACAAAACAATTAAAGAGCTTTCAACACAGGCCTACCGCGTAATCGGTATAGCTTACAAACAGCTTGATGAGCTCCCTTCAATGCCTTCAGCCGAATTAATTGAAAACGGGCTCACATTTTCAGGTCTCATAGCAGTTGCCAATTTACCTCGTTTTGATGCAAAAATCGAGCTTGAAGAGTGCAATGATGCGGGAATACGCACAATCATGGTAACAGGCGATAACCTTGAAAATGCTACTGCATCAGCTAAAAAGATAGATTTACTTGATGAAAACTCAATTTGTGTTTCCGGTGAAATGCTTGAAAATATGAGTGATGAAGAGTTTAACGAAAAATTTGAAAACATTGCTGTTTATGCCAACATTTCTGCCGAACAAAGACTTATGATAGTGAAAAAGTGGCAATCGCTCGGAAAAACAGTTGCAATTACCGGTGACAGCGTTTCCGATGCTATTGCGCTAAAAGAGGCCGATGTTGGATGCGCTATGGGAATTGCGGGAACTGAAATTGCAAAAAGCGCATCAGAACTTATTATTACTGATGACAGCTACACCTCGATTATCCAGGGTATTAAAGAAATTAAAGGTACTTACCTTAATATCAGAAAATCATTAAAACAGTTTATTTCAAGCAATTTAGCTCTTATAATATCAATGATTTTAGGTATTGTATTTTTCAGAACTTCAATTCTAACACCTATGTTGGTTTTGTTTGCAGGGTTGTTTTTCAACACAGTTTCAACCTTTACAATCGCTTTTGAACCTGCTCATAAAAAGGTTCTCAAACGCCAGATATTCAAAAATGACAATATAGTGGGTAATGAGTTTTCTATTGATATTGCGGTCGGCGTGTTAGCTATGGTGATTGTTTCATTATTCGCCTATTTCTACGGAAACAAACACAATTTCGGAGAAGAGTATTATTTCACAGTATTTGTATTGTCTTCCATATTCCTTGGCTATTCTAACAGAACAGACAAACCTATTTTCACATTAGAATTATTCAGAAATCCATTTTTATCATTTGCAGTAGTTATATGTGTTTTGATTTTAGCAGTAATGGTTATGTTTACTCCTGCTGCAACATTCTTAAAAATCAGAAGCTTAAAAATTGACCAGGTTATTAAATGTCTGTTGTTATCATTATTAGTACCGGCAGTAAATGAATTATACAAGCTGGCTAAACAAAAGTTTTTCAATTAACTAAAAAAGGTGCAGTCTGAGTTATTATCAGATTGCACCTTTTTAAAATTTATTAAAAATATTTTTAAAAAAGTCTTGATTTTTGATATATAATATGGTAAAATATCATTCGTTGACTAAACAAAGTATCTATGCGCTGCTAGCTCAGTTGGATAGAGCATCTGCCTTCTAAGCAGAGGGTCGGGGGTTCGAATCCCTCGCAGCGCGCCAAAAATAAAAACCGTCTGACAAAACAGACGGTTTTTTATTTTGAATATTTGTATTTATAATTTAAAAATAATTGTATAAAAAAGCACTTCAATCTGATATGCACCCCAAAAGTTAGACACTTTTGGAGGTGCATATTTTATGGCAAAAA
>JBJEIS010000198.1:0-6944 GCA_051877275.1 Acutalibacteraceae bacterium
CCTAGCAACATAAGTGAGACGCTTTCAACTACTAATGCTTATTTATTTAAAGCGGATAAGCTAAGAGATATATTAAAATCACATGACGCTTATCTTCCTGATGTAGAATAATAATTTTAAGCTTTAGAATGGGGATTCAAAAATGTCCGAAACAATTGCGGCTATTTGTACCGCAGCGGGACAAGGCTCTATCGGTATAATAAGGATTTCGGGCGACAACGCTGCCGTAATTGCCGATAAAGTTTTTAAACCGAAAACAAAAACAAAAACACTTGTTAATTTAAAAGGCTATCAGGCCGCTTTCGGTCATGTTTGCGATGAAAACGGCGTTATTGATGAATGTATTGCGCTTAAATTCAACGCACCTTATTCTTATACCGGCGAAAACACAGTAGAGCTTTCTATTCACGGCGGCGAAGCTGTTTTAAAACAGGCTTTGCGTGCAGTTTACAATGCCGGCGCAATCCCTGCGGCAGCAGGCGAGTTTACAAAAAGAGCTTTTTTAAACGGCAAAATGTCGCTTAATCAGGCAGAAGCCGTTATGGATATGATTTCGGCTTCTTCTTCAGCGGCGGCTCGTTCGGCGTGTGCAATTTTAGACGGAGAAAGCGGTAAGGAAATTTCTGAAATAAAAGAAATTTTAGTATATGCCGAGGCTATGATTGCCGCATTTACCGACTTTCCCGAAGAAGGCGAAGAAGAAATGGAAAACGACCGTTTTTTCGAGAAATTAGAAGAAGCAAAGCAAAAGCTTGAAAAGCTTATTTCCGATTATGATAAAGGAAAAATCATTAAAAACGGCGTTGAATGTGTAATTATCGGAAAACCGAATGTCGGCAAATCTACAATTATGAATTTGCTTTCGAGGTTTGACCGTTCTATTGTAACTTCTGTCGCAGGAACAACCCGCGATATCATTGAAGAAACTGTTGATATCGGCGGAGTTATGTTAAAGCTGTGTGACACCGCAGGTATTCATGAGGGTGTTGATGAGGTTGAAAAAATCGGTATTGAGCGCGCTTTAGAAAAAATAAAAACCGCCGGACTTGTTTTGGCGGTGGTTTCGGCAGAAAACGAAATTGACAAAGAGGATTTATCTCTGCTTGAAAGGGTGGGGGATACTCCTGTTATTATAATTGTAAATAAAACCGATTTGAATGAAAATCCTGACACAAAAAAACTTTCAAAATACGGCGAAGTAGTTTTTTGCAGCGCAAAAAACGGTGAGGGAATTGACAATTTAAGAGAAGAAATTCTTAAAAAAATCGGTTTATTTTCAGTTGACCCTGCCCAAACACTTATTGCAAATGAACGCCAGTTAAACTGTGTTGTCAGTGCAAAAAATGCTTTGCAAAGCGCTATTGATGATATTAAAGGCGGTCAAACACTTGACGCGGTAGGTGTTCTTATTGAAGACGCAATCGGCGCTTTGCTTCGTTTGACAGGTGAAAATGTAAGCGAAACGGTTGTTGCAGAGGTTTTTTCAAAATTCTGCGTAGGAAAATAAATTAAAGCAGTGAAAGGAAATATAAAAGTGAAAGAACAAGGCTTATTCAGAACCAAAGTTTTCGGCGGTTTTAATAAAAAAGATGTATTTGAATATTTTGAAACATTACAGTCGCAGGTTAAAGACGAAAATTCGGATATTGTTGAAAAAAATAAGGCGCTTGAAGAAGAGATTGAAGTAAAAAATCAAAAAATTTCCGAACTGCTTGATAAAAATGATGTTTACAGCGACAGAGTAGTTGCGCTTGAAAATAAAATCACCGAGCTTTCAGATGAAAATGAGAGTTTAAAAGCAGCAAATGAACGAATCAAGCTTCTCGAGGCTTCACTTATTGAAGCAAACAAAGCGCTTTCAGAAAGCGAAGATTACAAATCAAGATTTGAAGAGCTTTCAAGAAAAATTTTAAAAATGAAATCAGAAATGATTTTAAAAGACTCTCAAATGCAGAAAAAAGAAACAAAATACAATGCGCTTAAATCTGCTGTATCTTCAATGCCTGAAATTGATGAAAACCTATTGTTATCAGCTAAAAATGCTATTGATTTACTTTCTGACTTGTTAGAAGTTACAAATAAAACCGCTGAATTTTCAAAGTTGTTAAAAACTGAAGATTAATTTATTTTACAAATAAAAAAGCAACAATCTTTCGATTGTTGCTTTTTTATTATTCTTCTATATCTGAAACAATTTCATTTTCTAAAATTTCAGCATTTTCGTCTGTTTCAAGCTCCTCTTCCGGTTGCTCTTCTTCTTTTTCGGTAACAGACATTGTAATAATTCTTTCGCCGTCTTTTACCTTCATAACGCGAACGCCTTTTGAAGGACGCGCAAATTTTGAAATTGAATCAGCTGAAATTCTGATAACTATACCGTCAGATGAAATCAAAATAACATCCTTTTCTTCATCGACCATAGCAATCTGTGCAACATCGCCGAACTTTGCAACACGGTAGTTCGTAATACCTTTACCGCCGCGTGACTGAATACGGTAATCATCAACACTTGACTGTCTGCCGTAGCCTGTTTCGGTTATAGTTAAAAGCTGCTTGCCCTCTTCAACAACAGCCATACCGATAACCTCGTCATCCTCGCGCAATGTAATTGCTTTAACACCTCTGGCGGTTCTGCCGAGCGGACGGGCGTCATTTTCATTAAAGCGGATTGCCATACCTTTTTTGGTTGCAATAATAAGCTCATCGTCACCGTTTGTCATATCAACAAAACGAAGCTCATCACCCTCGTCAAGAGTTACAGCATTTACACCGCCCTTACGGTTGGTTTTGTAAACTGAGAATTTAGAGCGTTTAACAACACCGTTTTTAGTACCCATAACGATATATTTATCATCTTCAAACTCGCTCATTTTCAGCATTGCTGTTACACGCTCGCCGGCTTCAAGCGGTAAAAGATTGACAATATTAAGTCCTTTTGAAGTACGGCTGCCCTCAGGAACGGTATAGGCTTTATTATGATATACTCTGCCGTAATTTGTGAAATAGAACACATGGTCATGAGTTGAGCAAATAAACATATGCTCTGCAAAGTCCTCTTCACGGGTAGTCATACCTTTAAGACCTTTGCCACCGCGGTTTTGCGCATGGTAAGTATCAACAGGCAGACGCTTAATATAACCCATTTTTGTAAGAGTAAGCACACAATCCTCTTCAGGAATTAAATCTTCAATATCAACCTCGCCCTCAACATTTGTTATTTCGGTGCGGCGGTCATCAGCATATTTATCACGAATTTTAAGTGCTTCTTCTTTAACAATCTGCAAAATTCGGGTTTCACTTGAAAGAATATCTTTGTAATCTTCGATTTTTGCGTGTAAAGCTTCTAATTCGCTTTCGATTTTTTCTCTTTCCAAGCCTGTTAACTGTGCAAGACGCATATCAACAATATGTTTTGCCTGAATTTCATCAATCGGGAAGCGTTCCATCAAGCTTTCTCTTGCTTCGCCGACGGTTTTTGAACCGCGTATAATTTTAATTACTTCGTCGATATAATCAAGCGCAACTTTTAATCCCTCTAAAATATGAGCTCTGTCTTGTGCTTTTTTAAGGTCAAATCTTGTTCTGCGCTCAATAATTTCTTCCTGATATTTAACATAATTTGAAAGAACATCTTTAAGCGATAAAGTTTTCGGCACGCCGTCTACAAGCGCAAGCATAATAACGCCGAAAGTTGTCTGCAACTGAGTATATGAATAAAGCTTATTAAGTACAACCTGAGGATTTACATCTTTTTTGAGGTCAACAACAATTTTCATACCCTCGCGGTTTGAATAATCGGCAATATCGTCAATTCCTTCGATTTTTTTGGAATCAGCAAGGTCAACAATTGATTTTACAAGCTTTTTCTTATTAACCTGATAAGGAATTTCAGTAATGATAATTCTGAATTTATTATTTTTTTCTTCCTCAATTTCGGCTCTGCCTCGAACACAAATTTTGCCGCGTCCGGTTGAATAAGCAGCACGAATTCCGCTTTTACCCATAATGATACCGCCGGTCGGAAAGTCAGGACCCGGTAAATACTGAGTCATTTCATCAATAGTTATATCGGGATTATCGATATATGCTACCATACAATCTACAACCTCAGCTAAATTATGAGGCGGAATATTTGTAGTCATACCGACAGCGATACCCATTGAACCGTTTACAAGCAAGCTCGGAATACGAGAAGGCAATGTAACAGGTTCTTTCAAACGGTCATCGTAGTTTGGAACAAAATCAACGGTATCCTTATCAATATCGGTAAGCATTTCAACCGCCATTTTGCTCATTCTTGCCTCAGTATAACGGTAAGCAGCAGCCGGGTGACCGTCAATCGAACCAAAGTTACCGTGGCCGTCTACCATTTCATAACGCATTGAGAAATCCTGCGCCATACGAACAAGAGCATCGTAAACAGACGCGTCACCGTGCGGATGGTAAGAACCGAGTACAGCACCGACGATGTCGGCACATTTACGATATGCATTATCAGGGGTTAAGTTTCTCTCATACATTGTATAAAGAATTCTTCTGTGAACAGGTTTTAAACCGTCACGAACATCCGGCAATGCACGGGCTACGATAACCGACATTGAATATTCAAGGAAGTCTTTTTCAACTTCATCGGATATTTCTACCGGTATGATTTTTTCGTCTAAACTCAAAATTATTCACCTATCTTTTCTTGGGTTTCTTTATCTTTAAAATAATTTAACACTGTATCAAAACTTGCTTTGTTAGTATCATTTAAAACTCTTTTCGGAATAGCCATTAACCTTCCGTCATCAAGCGCAATAATGATTTGATTATCATTTTCAAAGATTTTTAAAACATCGTCTTTATTTATATTCCAGTTTGCATCATAAGCTTCAACCTGAACATTTATATATGTATCATAAGCCGAAAGAACTGTAAGCTCGCCTGTTGTAGAGCCTCGCACCGTATTTTCCTCATTTCTTTTATATGCGTAATAAGTAAAAAGATTTGCAAATGCAAGCGCTACAATTATTGAATAAGTTATCGGCTCACTCGGCACAAATGTTAGCACAATAAAAATTATTGAAATAATTAAGATTATCAACATTTTTTTCTTAAAAGGCTTTAAAACACCTGCGGTAAAAAGTATATCTTTTACCTCATCAGCCGATAAAATATATGAAATCTGATTTTCCATTTCTATTCAATCTCATCCTCCGATTTTTCTTCATTTTTCACAATGAAGTTATATATCAGCTTGCGATTAAAAATCCAAATTCTCTACAAACTGGGCATTTTCTTCAATAAACTGTCTTCTCGGCTCAACCTCGTCGCCCATAAGCAATGTAAATACGCCGTCTGCACGTTCGGCATCTGCCATTGTTACTTTACGCATTGTTCTGAAAGCAGGGTCCATTGTTGTTTCCCAAAGCTGTTCAGGGTCCATCTCACCAAGACCTTTGTAACGCTGAATAGCTGCATTTCCGCCCAATTGTTCATTATATCGGTCACGCTCTTCTTCGTTAAAAGCATATTTTTTAACTTTACCTTTTTTAACCTCGAAAAGCGGAGGCTGTGCAAGGTAAATATGACCTGTTGTAATAAGATCAGGCATATATCTGAAGAAGAAAGTGAGCAAAAGTGTTCTGATATGCGCACCGTCGACATCGGCATCCGCCATAATAATAATTTTATCATAACGAAGCTTGGTAATATCAAAAGTTTCACCGATTCCGGTACCCAAAGCCACAACGACAGGAGTTAATTTATCATTACCGTAAACCTTATCAACTCTTGCTTTTTCAACATTCAGCATTTTACCCCAAAGAGGCAGAATTGCCTGGAAGTTAGAGTCACGGCCTTTAGAAGCAGAACCGCCCGCAGAGTCACCCTCTACTATATAAATTTCGGTGCGGGTAGCGTCTTTTGAAATACAGTCATCAAGTTTATCAGGCATTCTTGTTCTGCCGATTCCGCTTGATTTTGAACGCTCAAGCTCTCTTGCTTTTTGTGCTTTTTCACGAGCGGTCGAAGCGCTCATAATTTTTGAAATAAGGGTTTTCGCAATTGAAGGATTATTTTCAAGATAATCATTTAAATTCTCGGTCATAGCATTTGAAACAAGTGTTCCGATATATGTATTACCGAGTTTCGCTTTTGTTTGTCCTTCAAACTGGGCGTCGGTAAGCTTAACCGAAATTACGGCAATAAGACCTTCCTGAACATCCTCACCTTTGAAGTTTGAATCATTTTCTTTTAAAAGCTTAAATTTTCTTGCATAGTTATTAATAACACGGGTAAGAGAGGTTTTAAAAGCAGATTCATGAGTACCGCCGTCAACCGTATGAATATTATTTGCAAAAGAAATAATATTTGTATCATAACCTGTGTGATAAAGCATAGCTATTTCAACCATTGCGTCGCCTTTTACCGCTGACACATAAATAGGCTCATCAAAGAATCTTTCAGCACGCTTTTTTTCCAAAATAAATTCACAGTAAGAACGAATACCGCCTTCAAAATGAAGCGTATCTTTTCTTAAATTACCGTCATCATCAAGCTCGCCGTTTTCACGCTTATCTTCAAGATGAATACGTATGCCTGCATTTAAAAATGCCTGCTCGCGAAGTCTTGTCAACAAAATATCATAATCATATCTTGTTGTATCGGTAAAAATATCTGCGCTTGGTTTAAATGTAACGGTTGTACCTGTTTCCTGTGTTTCGCCGATTACTTTTAAATCTCCTACAGGATTGCCTTTTTCAAAACGTTGATAATGAACTTTTCCGTCTTTACGAACTTCAACCTCAAGCCAATCGGAAAGCGCATTTACAACCGAAGAACCAACGCCGTGCAAACCGCCGGAAACCTTATAGCCCGAGCCGCCGAATTTACCGCCTGCATGAAGTACGGTAAATACAACCGTAACAGCAGGAAGTCCCATTTTTTCCTGAATATCAACA
>JBJEIS010000199.1:0-6914 GCA_051877275.1 Acutalibacteraceae bacterium
TTAGAAAAGAATTCGGGGCTACTCCCGCCGAGTTTCGCGCACTTAATAATGAAGATTATTTTGAATATATGTAATAAAAAAGGCTTCCGAATTTTTTTCGGAAGTCTTTTAAGATTATGCCTGGTTTTTGTCATATTCTCACCGCCCTACGAATGTAAAGAATATACGGCATTTCGGGAACAATACCTCAGGCAAATGTGTAGCATTTGACTGCTCCCTTTAGGCAAGGGAGCCTTTGTGGGTATACTCTTTGCCGATGAATACCCACAAAACCAATAAATAAAAGTCATTATGACGAATGTCAGCAATGTCGTGCGTTTATTAAGCTTTTGTCATAATGACGGATAAAGAACATTCGATGATTTGACAGGAGATAACTCTGCAAGTTTAGGCGACGATGTCAGCCGAGTAGTTCACAGGGGATTTTTAAGGGTTCACCCTTAAATGTCTTTTTGTACCTTTTTGACAAGAAAAAGGTACTGTCTGTGAAAGCAGGCATATAACTTATTAATGGCGGGAGCAAGCCCCACCCTACTGATAAATAGAAGTATCAGCTACATTGACAACGGGAGCGCAATACGCTCGCCTACAAAGACAAACAATGTTGTGAGGGCGACACAAGGAATAAAACATTACACCATATTCATTGGGAGAAATGAAAAAACTATCTGATTTTTTCAATGTATAGAATACCTAGGGTGTTAGGTCCGCAGTGTACCGAAACCGTACATCCGGCTGTTGA
Source organism: Acutalibacteraceae bacterium (assembly GCA_051877275.1). GTDB lineage: Bacteria > Bacillota > Clostridia > Oscillospirales > Acutalibacteraceae > RUG11462. The sequence goes on from JBJEIS010000199.1 coordinate 743, forward strand.
AGTATAAATATTTTTAAAACCGTAGTTATTTCTTATATACTCAACCATTTCGTCTACAATATACATATTTTCGTCATCCATTGTGTGGGTAATAAAAACTTTATCGGGATTTATTTTGTCAAAATCCGCGAGTTTATCCTGAATGTATTTCGGAATAACATCGGTAATTTTACCGCGATATTTTTTTGCAACGCCCATTTTTCCTTCTGAAACTTCAATACAAGGCTTTAGCTTAAGCAGATTAGCACCAAGAGCCGCAAGCGCCGAGCAGCGTCCGCCTTTATATAAAAACTCAAGCGTGTCAATTACAAATGAAGAGCGAACATAAGGCTTTAATTCTTCAATTTTTTCATAAATCTCTTTAGCCGATAAGCCTTGATCGCGTAAGTCGCAGGCAGTTAAAATGAGAAGTCCGATTCCTGTTGAAAGATTTTGCGAATCAATCGAGTAAACTTCTTCTCTTTCCTCTGCCGCAAGACGAGCATTAGTAAAGGTTGAGCTCATTTGCGAGCTGATTGTAAAATTAACAACACCGTCGTTTTCAGGCAGAGAATCGAAAAATTCGCCCCATTCTGCAATGTTTGCCGCAGCGGTTTTCAAAAGCTTGCCTGTTTTTTTCTGATACTCAAAAACATCCTTTGCTTTAATTTCAAGTCCGTCTTTTTTTGATTCGGTATCCGAAACAATATTAAGCGGAAGAACTTTAATATCATATTTTTCGATGAGTTCAGGTGATAAATCACTTGTGCTGTCTGTTGTGATAATGATTTTTTTCATTTTTACCATTCCTTTTAATTTTGAATAGAATAAATTTAATTATATTATATCAAACTGCTTAAATTTTTACAATAAAAATTTAATAAATTTATGGAATTTGAATTTAAAGTATGTTATAATGTATTTTGTATAATTATCATTTGGGTTAATAACCGTTTTTTTGAGCATAATATAGTTATATTTTGAACAAAGGATTGGTTAAATATGAGTTCCGATATTATAGAAAATCCAAATGATGACAGCAGAAACAGTGAAAATAATGAAAACGATAACGAAAATCTTTCGCAAAGAAACGAGGATATAAAAGAGTTCGGCTCGGTAGTTACCGATAAAGACTCGCCGATTCATTGCTTAAGCATTATCGGTCAGATTGAAGGGCATTATATTCTTCCGTCTTCCAACAAAACAACAAAGTATGAGCATGTTATTCCTTTGCTTGTGGCGGTTGAGGAAGCAGAAAACATAAAAGGTCTTTTGGTTATTTTAAATACCGTCGGCGGTGATGTTGAAGCAGGACTTGCTATTGCAGAGCTTATCGCAGGAATGAAAAAACCGGTGGTTTCGCTGGTGCTGGGCGGCGGTCATTCAATTGGTGTACCGCTTGCGGTGTGCGCCGACCGTTCGTTTATCGTTCCGTCTGCCACAATGACCGTACATCCGGTCAGAATGAGCGGGCTTGTTGTCGGCGTTCCGCAGACATACAGTTATTTTGAAAAAATGCAAGACAGAATTGTTAAATTCATAACCGCGAATTCAGCTATTTCGGAAGAGGTTTTAAGAAAAATGCTTCATAATACAACCGAGCTGGCTACCGATATAGGTACGGTTTTAAACGGTAAAGAAGCGGTTGAATGCGGACTTATTGACAATATCGGTTCTTTGTCCGACGCGATAGATTGTCTGTATAAACTGATAGATGAAAAGGAGAATCAAAATTTTGGCACAGAAAAAGAGGGCTAACACAAGAAAGAAAAAAGCCGAAAAAGCAAAATACGGCAAACAGATTAAAGCGATAATTATTATGGCGGTTGCTGTATTTATGCTTGCTATTGTGCTTATACCAAATAAAAATCTCGGCGGCTTCGGAGCAGGGGTAAAAAGCTTTTGCTTCGGCTTGTTTGGATTTTGCACTTACATATTACCCGTTGTTCTCGGCTATATTGCAATTATGCTTGCTTTTGAGAAAAAAAGCGAAAACAAGGTTACATTTATCTTTGCATCGCTTTTTGCTTTGTTTTTAGATACCGCTTTTGAAATTTTCGGTCATAAAATTGCCGATACAGGCTTTTTCGGCTATGTCGGCGAAAGCTTTAAAATCGGCTATGATTCGTTCGGCGGTGGTGTTTTAGGCAGCCTTTTGGGCTATCCGTTTTTAAAATTTTTAGGTGATCCGCTTGCAAATATTACTATCATAATTCTTATAACGGTTGCACTTATGATTACAACAGGTACAACCTTGCAGCGCGTGGGTGTTTTCGCTAAAAAAACAGGTGAAAAAGCTCAGCAGATACATAATGATACCAAAGAGTGGCTCGCGCAGCGTCAGGAAGAAAAAGAGCTTGAGGAAGCGGCTAAAAAACCGAAGTTCAATGTTGATGTACCGCTTGACGATATGACTGACCACCCGAAGGTTTTAGATGAGTTTTATGATGAAAACGGCAAAGTTAAAAAGTCTAAAAAGAAAAAAGAGAAAATAAACTCTGCTATTGATATTCCGGTTGACGAGCCGGTAAAAGACTCTGAAAAGTCAGCGGCTGCTGCTTCTGCAAATAATGCTTTGGCGGCTGATGAAGCAAACGCAAAAGATAAAAAGGCGAAAAAACAGTCAAAAGCACCTATTCCCGATAATATGCCAAAGAAAACCACTATTTCCGAGAGTGCTGAAAATTATGAGTTTCCGCCGCTTGAGCTTCTTTCTCAAACTAAAAATGCTAATGCAGAGTTGGTTGACGCCGAGCTTAAATCAAATTGCGAACTGCTTGTTAATGTTTTAAAAAGCTTCGGTGTTGAGGTGCGAGTTACAGGCTATTCGCGCGGCCCTTCGGTAACAAGATATGAAATTCAGCCGTCTGTCGGCGTTCGTATCAGCAAAATTACGGGGCTTGCCGATGATATTGCGTTGCAGCTTCGCGCTCAAAGTATAAGAATTTCGCCTATTCCGAATAAATCTTCAATCGGTATTGAAGTACCGAATACCAATAGCGCAACAGTCGGAATGAGAGATATTTTAGCTTCCGATGAATTTAAAAATTCAAAATCAAAGCTTCTTGTTGCGCTCGGCAAAGATGTTACAGGGCAGACGGCATATTGCGATATTTCAAAAATGCCTCACTTGCTTGTTGCGGGTACAACAGGTTCCGGTAAATCGGTTTGCTTAAACTCTATGATAATGTCTATTCTTTACCGTGCAACGCCTGATGAAGTAAAATTTGTTATGATCGACCCGAAAGCAGTTGAGTTTCCTGTTTATAACGGTATACCTCACCTTCTTGTTCCGGTTGTAACTGATTCGCGCAAGGCTGCGGGTGCTTTAGGCTGGGCAGTTGTAGAAATGGAAAAGCGTTATAAATTACTTGCAGAAAACGGCGTTAGAAACATAGGCGGTTATAATGAGCTTTGCAAGAAAAATCCTGAACTTGATCCTATGCCGCATATTGTTATTATTATAGATGAGTTTGCGGATTTGATGATGGTTGCAGGTAACGAGGTTGAAAGCTCTGTCTGCCGTATTGCACAAAAAGCGCGTGCCGCAGGTATGCACCTTGTTATTGCTACACAAAGACCGAGTGCAGATATTTTTACCGGTCTTATTAAATCTAATATTCCGTCGCGAATTGCGCTTTCTGTTTCATCAAAGGTCAATTCGCAGATTATTATTGATATGCTCGGCGCCGAAAAGCTTCTCGGAAAGGGCGATATGCTGTATCTGCCTATCGGCGCGCAAAAGCCGCACCGTATTCAGGGCTGTTTCGTCAGCGATGAAGAGGTAAAAAATGTTGCCGAGTTTATTTCCGCTCATTCCGAAGAAAATGAGTATGACCAGGAGGTTATCTGCGAAATCGAGCGCCAGGCAGCCGAAGACGATACCAAAAAATCAGGCTCGTTTGATAATTTCGGCGGCGGTGATTATGACGCGCGAATTAATGAGGCTATCGAGGTTGTGGTTGAAGCCGGAATGTGTTCGACCTCGCTTTTACAGAGAAAGTTAAAGCTTGGTTATGCCCGCGCGGCAAGAATTGTTGATGAAATGGAAGAAAAGGGTATTGTAGGTCCGCATCAGGGTTCAAAGCCGAGAGAAGTGCTTATTACAAAACAGCAGTGGATTGAAATGCAGACAAGCGGCGTTGTTTCAACACAAAAAGCCGAGCCTGCACCGCAACAGCTGTCTTTTGATGATACTTTGGATGATGACATCGGTGAAAATCAGGATGATTTTGATGACGATGAAATTCAATCAGAGCCTGAAAATGTTGTGTTTACCGATGATAATGAACCGTCGGTGCATCTTGATAAAGATGATAATGAAGACCTTGATTACATAGATGAAGATTTTTTAAACAATATCTAAAAGCGTTGTGTAATACTAAATAATAACGGTTTTATTTAAAAAACGAGGTAAATAGTATGAAAAAATTATCAAAAACTTATGATGTAGTAGTTATCGGCGGCGGACTTTCGGGTATGTGTGCGGCAATTTCATCTGCCCGCCACGGCGCAAAAACAGCGCTTGTTCATAACCGACCTGTTTTAGGCGGAAATGCGAGCAGTGAGATAAGAATGCATATCTGCGGTGCCGACAGACATGCTGACAGAGCCAATGCAAGAGAAACAGGTATTTTGGAAGAGATTTTGCTTCTGAATAAATCAAGAAATGATAAAAACAATTATTCTTGGCCTGTTTTTGACAGCTGTATGTGGGAAAAGTGTCGCTTTCAGAAAAATTTAGACCTTTATTTAAATACAAATTTTGATGATGTTTTAATGAACGGCAATAAGATTCAAACGGTTTTTGCAACAGGACTTAATAATGAAACCAAATACACCTTTACCGCAGATTATTTTATTGACGCGACAGGTGACGGTATGCTCGGCGCTTTAAGCGGCGCTGAATATATGTACGGCAGAGAGGATAAAACTGCTTTTTTGGAAAAAGACGCACTCGATACCGCCGATAATTATACAATGGGCAATTCGATTATGTTTTACGCGGTTGACACCGGAAAGCCTTATAAGTTTGTAAAGCCTGATTGGGCGTATACATATACAGAGGAAGATATGAATCACCGTCCGCACAATAATGTAAATTCAGGTTATTGGTGGATTGAATTGGGCGGTAAAAGCCTACATACTATTTATGATGCCGAAGAGCTTCGTGATGAATTGACAAAAACCGTTTACGGCATATGGGACCATATAAAAAACGGCGGCGACCACGGCGCTGAGAATTATAAGCTTGAATGGGTCGGCGCTTTACCGGGTAAGCGTGAAAGCAGAAGATTGGTCGGCGATTACATTTTGCGTGAAGAAGATTTGCTTAATGCCACACCTTTTGACGACGCGGTTGCTTACGGCGGCTGGTCAATGGACTGCCATGTAATAGAGGGCTTTTTATCAAGTGAAAACGAGCCGACAAGATATATTCATTTTGATGATGTTTACCCAATTCCTTACCGTTCGCTTTATTCAAAAAATATTGAAAACCTGTTTTTAGGCGGCAGAGCAATTTCTGCTTCGCATTTGGCTTTTGCATCTACAAGAGTTATGGGAACAACATCGGTTTGCGGACAGGCGGTAGGAACTGCGGCGGCGCTTGCAAAAGAAAAAGGCTTAACACCGCGTGAGCTCGGTAAACATATAACAGAGCTTCAGCAGATGTTATTAAAAGATGATTGCTATATTCCTAACTTTAAAAATGAAGATAAAAATGATTTTGCAAAAGAAGCAAAAATCACCGCTTCATCGCAAAAACAAGGATTCACAGTTGAAAATACAGTAAATGGTGTTGCAAGAACAGTCGGCGATAATTCAAATCTGTTTTGCTCAAACGGAATTTCAAAAGACGGCGAAACCGTTACGCTTGACTTTGGCAAAAAAGTTAATCTTAAAGAACTGCATATTAAATTTGACAGTAATCTTTCGCGCGAGATTGAAATTTCGATGGATAACTGGGTTGTTTCGCGTCAGGAAGAGCATTTGCCGAGCACACTTGTAAAGGATTATGACATAACGCTTTATAATGGCGGTAAAGCGGTTAAAACCATCAGTTTTACAGATAATATATACAGATTTAATAGAATCTTGCTTGAAAATACGGAATGTGACAGCATAAAAATTACCTGTTACAATACCTACGGTGATGAAGATATAAGGATTTTTGAAATCAGAGCTTATTAAA
>JBJEIS010000200.1:0-1526 GCA_051877275.1 Acutalibacteraceae bacterium
TGATTTTTATGAAATTCTTAAAGATTCTAAAGATATTGTTTCTGATGTTATGATGATTGCGAAAGAGAATATTCTTTCACACAAGCGTATTATTTTCGGCGGTGACGGATACTCAAAAGAGTGGGAAAAAGAGGCTGAAAAAAGAGGTCTTGTAAATCTTAAAACCACTCCTGAAGCTGTTGCAAGACTGCTTGATGATAAAAATGTCAGAGTTTTTGAGCGCTTCGGTGTATTTACCAAAGCTGAGCTTGAAGCAAGACATGAAATTTATATGGAGAATTACTGCACAACGATTTCAATTGAGGCACTTACAATGATTGATCTTGTTAAAAAAGAAATCATCGGCTCGGTGCTTGATTATGAAGCCTCGCTTGCTGAATTGGTTGAGTCGAAAAAAGCTATTGGAATAAGCTGTGCTTTAGAAACAAATCTTCTTTCAAAAATTTCAGTTCTTGCCGATTCAATGGGCAAAAAGCTTGAAAATCTTGAAAACGCGGTATTAGGGGCAAAAGAGCCTCGAAGCACAGATGAAAAAGGAATGTATTACAGAAAAGTTATCTTTACAGCAATGCAAGAATTAAGAATTGTAGTTGACGAGCTTGAAACTCTTGTTGATGCAAAATATTGGCCTTTGCCGTCTTATACCGAGATGCTTTTCAGCGTAATTTAAACTTAAAATCCGTATCGCAAAAGCGATACGGATTTTTTATACTTTTATTGACTTTTGGACTGTTTTGTTTTAAAATAATAAAGCGAGTAAATTTTACGGTCGCGCTTGAATTTTTTCAAGTGAGGAAAGTCCGAGCATCACAGAGCAGGATAACGGCTAACGGCCGCCGGAGGCGACTCCCGGGATAGTGCAACAGAAATAAACCGCCTGTGTTTTACAGGCAAGGGTGGAAAGGCGAGGTAAGAGCTCACCGACGCGGTGGTAACACAGCGTGCCATGTAAACCCTATCCGATGCAACGCTGACAAGGGGCTATGCATTTGCTCGATGCTACCCTGAAAAGCGGCTTGAGGCAGACGGTAACGTCTGTCCCAGATAGATGACCGTACACGACAGAACTCGGCTTACAGATTTACTCGCACTTTTTTTGAAATTTATGCAGCGTTTCGCTGCTTTTTTATTAAGGAAAGATTTATGAAGAAGAACGAAAAAGCAGTAATGCAGATTGTTGATTATTCTACCGATGGTTTCGGCATTGCAAAAGCGCCTGACGGAATGACGGTTTTTATTCCGGGCGGCGCTGTCGGCGATATAGCCGAAGTGCTGATTGTAAAAGAATTAAAAAAATTCTGCTTTGGTAAAATAATTGAAATAAAAGAGCCTTCAACCGACAGAGTATTACCGGATTGTGAGGTTTTTTCGCGTTGCGGAGGCTGTTCTTACAGACATATCGATTATAGTGCCGAGCTTAAAGCTAAGCAAAAGCGAGTTGCTGATGCTGTATCACGCATAGGAGGGATTGATACTCCTGTAAATCAGGTGTTGAGTAATAACAAAATAACCCGCTATCGCAATAA
>JBJEIS010000200.1:1626-6902 GCA_051877275.1 Acutalibacteraceae bacterium
GTAATAAACGGCGAAAGATTGCCTTTTACAGACGAATTGATTGAAAAGCTAAAGGCGCTTGAATATGTCAGCGGCGCAGTTCTTAATATTAATACTAAAAAGACCAATGTAATTTTAGGCGATAAATGCAAAACGCTTTTCGGTGATGAGTTTATTATTGATTCATTGCTGGGAGTAAAGTTTAAAATTTCACCTCTAGCATTTTTTCAGGTTAACCGTGAGATGACTGAGGTGCTTTATAAAACTGCCGCAGACTTTGCCGAGGTTAAGGGTAAAACGGTATTGGATTTATTCTGCGGAGCAGGTACAATAGGGCTGACAATGGCTAAAGATGCAAAAAAGATAATCGGAGTTGAAATTGTACCGCAGGCTATAGAAAATGCAAAGGAAAATGCAAGACTAAACGGAATTAAAAATGCCGAGTTTATCTGTGATACTGCGGCGAATGCCGCAAAAATCCTTTATGATAGAGGTACTCATGCAGATGTTGTTATACTTGACCCGCCGAGAAAGGGCGCAACGCCTGAGCTTATAGATACAATTTGCAACGGATTTTCACCGAAAACTGTAGTTTATGTTTCTTGTGACCCTGCAACGCTCGCGCGAGATTTGAAAGTCTTCACAGAATACGGTTATAAGACAGAAAAAATTCAGCCTGTAGACTTGTTCCCTAGAACCGCACACGTTGAGACGGTTTGTTTGTTGACTAAAGTGCAGAATTAAATTTATAAAATTGAAATTGTAGGAGGTAATAATATGTTAGTTGATTTCAATGCTATAAAAGAAATAACGATACCAGGTATGAATAATGGAACAGGAATAATGACTGCAAAAATGTTTATGGGTAAGCAAGGCAAAATGTATACGACACGGACACTGTAATGAATGCAGATCATATCATGTTAATTCCCAATGACCATGTCCATGTGAAAGAAGAAAAACTAAATGAAATAGAGTGATGATAATATGAATTTATTGAATTTAAAAGTAAAACATAGTGTTTTTGGTGAAGGTGTTGTAATGAAGGTTTCGGGTAATTACATGACCGTCAAATTTGCTGTAAAGGAATCTAAATTTGTTTATCCTGATTCTTTTGAGAAGTTCATTACTGCGGAGGACGCATCAATACAGGCTGCGATTATAGAAGAAATTACTGCTGCAAAAGTACAGCGTCAAACTGCAGAAGCAGTTCGTAAGTCAAACAAAGAACATCACACAGCAGATAATCAAGCTTCTTCCTCTACAAGAAATAGAATAAGTATTGAGGATGGGTTCGGATCCGATTACAACGTTAAGCATTTAGCAAAACAGCCTATTCTCACCTATCAACAGGTGGAAAAACAATTTGGAATAAGAATTGCTGGATTCGGTCGAGGAATTAACAGAACATCATCAACAGTAGTACTTATTTCATCAATAGATAAAAAGAAATCCGGTTTTGTGTATCATGATCATTGGACAAAACACGGCGATTACATATATTCCGGTGAAGGAAAAACCGGTGATCAGCAGATGACTCTTGGTAATAAAGCAATTGTAGATGCAAAGCACGATGGAAAAGTAATACACTTATTTGTAAAATTTTCGCCGCAAGAATATTATTATCAAGGCGTATTCTCTTTGGTGGATTACACATATGAAGATGATAAAGATGAATCTGGCAATATCCGCAAAGAGTTTAAGTTCAGATTAAGAAAACAAGTTATAGAGGAATAAATTATTGAAAACAATAAAAGTAGTAGCTGCAGTTATCTGTGATTCTTTAGAAATTACAACTAAGATTTTTGCAACTGCCAGAGGATATGGACAGTTTAAAGGACAATGGGAATTTCCCGGAGGAAAGGTTGAAGTCGGAGAAACAGCCCAGCAAGCTCTAATAAGAGAAATACAAGAGGAACTTGCGGTAAAAATCAAAGTTGATGAATTAATTGATACCATTGAATATGATTATCCAACTTTTCATTTGAGCATGGATTGTTATTTGTGCAATATAGAATTTGGAAGAATAGTTCTGAGGGAAGCTGAGGCTGCAAAGTGGCTTAATAAAGAAAATTTGCGTAGTGTTAATTGGCTTCCAGCAGATAGAGTGCTTGTTGACAAGATTGAAGAAATATCTTTTTTACATTAAAAATTGTAATGATAAGTGATTAGAAGACTTCATAATAAAGCAATTTGTATGATTTTTAGAAAATCTGTGTGGTTATAAAAATCACAGTATAGACGGTTTGTTTGTTGGTTAGTGAAAAATAATTAAAATATAAGAAGGTAATTATTTTGAAAAAGATTTATTTAATGTTATTAACTGTAATATTTGTAATTTCATTTGTGGGATGCGGTGCAGAGAAGAATTCTGATAAGGAATCTAAAACTCCGATTACATATTCTGATATTGCTTACGGAGAAGATGCGAACCAAAACCTTACCATGGTATTGCCTGAAAAAACAAATGCAAACGGCGGTGTGATACTTTTAATTCACGGCGGCGCATGGGTTGAGGGCGATAAGTATAACGATTATACTAATGGGCTTATAAATAATTACTGGCAATCAGGTTATATTACAGCCACCATGAATTATAGATTTACTTCCAAAAACATTGTTATCGATGATATGCTTTCTGATATAAAATCCGCTTTGAATTTTATAAAAAAACAAGCTGCTGATAATGGAATTACAACAACTAAGGCAATGTTAGTCGGATGGTCATCCGGCGGTCATATGGCTGAATTGTATGCTTATTCAAGAGCAAACGACGCCGATATTGAAGTGGCTTGTGTTGTCGCATACAGCGGAATTGCCGATATTACTGATAAAAGCTTATACATAGATAATCCGCTTGATGATATTTTGAAGCGCCCTATGACCGATGTTGTATCATGCCTTTGCGGATTTGAATTTGATTCAAACAGCATTTCAAACGCAGAGCCTTATCTGAAAAAAGCTTCACCGATTACTTACGTTGATACGGCTGTTCCTACCGTAATTTGTCACAGTGAAGCTGATACATATGTAAATTATCAGACAGCGGTAAGATTAAAGGAACAGCTGGATTTAAGAAAAATAGATAACTGCTTTATAGATTTTCCAACATCGGGTCATGACTTGTTGACTGATTCGGATAGTTTAGAGCTTTCGCATAAAAAGCTAATAGAATACGCAAAAAAATATTTAAAATAAGTATTAATCGAGCTTTATGGAGAAATTTATATGAAGTATATAAAAAATTATCCGCGTCCTCAATTTGTAAGAGACGAATGGGAAAATTTGAACGGAGAATGGGATTTTTCCTTTGATGATGAAAATAACGGTGAGAAAGAAAAATACTTTATAAACTTTCCTGCAGAAAATAGAATTAATGTGCCGTTTACATATGAAACAAAATTAAGCGGGATTGAAGATGAAAGCGTTCATTATTCAGTATGGTACAGCAGAAAAATTAATGTTTTAAAAGAACAAATTCAGAATAAAAACATTCTGTTGCATTTTGAGGGAAGCGATTATTTAACAAAAGTTTGGATTAACGGAAAATATGTCGGCAAAAACGAAGGCGGTTATTCCAGATTTTCATTTGAAATAAATAATTATCTTAAAGAAGGCGAAAATGAATTAGTTGTTAAAGCAGAAGATTCATTGGCTAAAGAACAGCCGAGAGGGAAGCAAAGATATGAAAAAGAGAGCTTTGCTTGTTGGTATGTGCAAACTACGGGAATTTGGAAAACCGTTTGGATTGAATATGTGCCGAAATTCTACATTAAAAATGTAAAAATCACGCCTGATGCAGATAGTGAAACCGTTAAGTTAGTTTATGAAACAAATATATCTGAAAAACAGTTTGAAGATAATGAGTTTTATATTGAAACTAAAATTTCATTTGCCGATGAAGTTTTAAATACCGTAAAAAAGCATCTTACAAGTTCAAGTTGGCAAGATGAAATCAGAATATGTGAAAATGATGATATAAAGATAAAAAAATGGTCGCCGCAAAGTCCTGATTTGTATGATATTAGCTTTAAATTATACTGTAACTCAGAACAACAGACGGATACTGTATATTCTTATTTTGGCGTCAGAAAAATATCTGTGCAGAATGATAAGATACTGTTAAATGATGAGGAACTGTATTTGCGGTTAATATTAGACCAAGGTTATTGGCAGGAGTCTCATTTAACACCTCCGAATGAAGAGGCATTGATAAGAGATATTGACACTGTGTTGGAATACGGATATAATGGTGTAAGAAAACACCAAAAGGTTGAGGACGAGCGTTTTTTATATTGGTGTGATGTAAAAGGCGTTCTCGTTTGGGGCGAGATGGCAAGTTGTTATAATTTTAATGACAAGGCTGTGCAGAATTTTGTCGGTCAATGGCTTAAGGTTGTAAAGCAGAACTATAATCACCCGTCTATAATAACATGGGTTCCGATAAACGAATCTTGGGGAGTTGGAAATATTCATGAGTGTGAAATGCAGCAGAGTTATGCTAACAGTTTATATTATCTGACTAAATCAATAGATTCAACAAGACCTGTTATTTCGAGTGATGGATGGGAACATACAATATCTGATATAATAACGATTCATGATTATAATCAAGACGGCAATGCGCTTTATGATACATACTCCGATGATGAAAAAACGGTGCTGAAGAGCGAAAAAGCTAATAATGTTAATCGCTATCTTTTTGCAAAAGGATATGAGTATAAAGGGCAGCCGGTTATTATGAGCGAATACGGCGGAATATCTCTGAAATCAGAAGATGGTTGGTATGGATACGGTGACGGCGAGAATAATGAGTATGAATTTTTTGAAAGATATGAAGCATTAACAAAAGCGATACAGAGTATTCCTTATATTAAAGGATATTGTTATACTCAGCTTTCCGATGTTCAGCAAGAGAAAAACGGATTAGTATGTGAAAACAGAAAAGATAAGTTCAGTGATATGATTAAAAGCAAAATTAAGAAAGTGAATCAGTCAAAAATATGATTAGCTTTTGTTGCTTTTTTTGATATAAAATAAAGTTTTTAGAGGAGATAATATTTTTATGAGTAGACAACCAAAATGGCTTGATAATGCGGTGTTTTATGAAATTTATCCGCAGTCGTTTAATGACACAAACGCAGACGGTATCGGTGATATTAATGGCATTATCGAAAAGCTTGATTATATAAAAGAGTTAGGAGCAACTGCTATTTGGCTGAATCCTTGTTTTCAGTCGCCTTTTATGGATGCAGGCTATGATATTTCCGATTTCTATACTGTAGCGCCGCGTTATG
>JBJEIS010000201.1:0-6900 GCA_051877275.1 Acutalibacteraceae bacterium
AGAAGTTGTCTTGCCAACACCGTTTACACCGATAACCAATATTATTGAAGGTTTTGTGGTAGTTTTAATAGTGTTATCAGCACTCATCATATCAACAATAACCTGTTTTAACATATCGTTAATCATTTTCGGGTCAGTAACTCTCTCGGATTTTACTCTTGACTTTAACTCATCACAAATTGCGCTTGCAGTATTTACACCAGTATCAGCTAAAATAAGAGTTTCTTCAAGTTCTTCAAAAAGTTCATCATCAATTTTTGTAAACGAAGAAATTACTGAATTTACTGCACCTGCAAAACTATCTCTGGTTTTTTTCAGCCCTTGGCTGATTTTACTGAATAATCCCATTTTATCACCTTAAAATCTAATTTACTACTTTGGTTTTTAAAGTTTTTTCTATTTCAGAAACATTTATTGATAAAAGTTTTGAAACGCCTTTTTCCTGCATTGTAACACCGTACAATACATCAGCCTCTTCCATAGTACCGCGTCTGTGCGTAATTACAATAAATTGTGTTTTACTGCTCATTCGGCGCAAATAAGCTGCAACCTTATCTACATTAACTTCATCAAGAGCCGCTTCAACCTCGTCGAGCAAGCAGAAAGGAGGCGGATTTACTTTCATAATTGCAAAATAAATTGAAACCGCAATCAATGCCTTTTCGCCGCCTGAAAGCTGTTCAATAATAGAAATATTTTTTCCCGGAGGCTGTGCAATAATATCAATTCCCGATTCAAGAACATCATCAGGGTTAGTAAGCTGCAGTTTTGCAGTACCTCCGCCGAAAAGTTCTTTAAAAACTTCGGTAAAATTCTTTGCAATTACAGTAAATTTTTCAATAAACATTTCCTGCATTTTTGAAGTCAGTCCGCTAATGATTTTTTTAAGCTCTGCAGCTGATTTCTCAACATCTGTTATTTGAGCGAGCATATACTCATAACGCTCCGAAACTTCCTTGTACTCTTCGATTGCAGATACATTGACAGCACCCAAAGAACGAATTTTTGATTTAATTTCGTTCAAACGCTTTGTGGCAGACGGAATGTCGTCAATAGGAAATCCTATCTCTTCAGCCTGTGATTTGGTTAACTCATATTCATCAAACAGCTTTGTAATAATGTCAGAATACTGCTTTTCGATGGTATCCTTACGTTCGGTAAGCCTTGCAAGCTCGCCTGAAAGACGCTCTTTATCTTGAGATTTTTCGCGTTCAATATTTCTTGAAGCATAGTTTTCCTGCTCGATTTGCGTTCTTTTTTCAGTTAAACGTTTGATTTCATCTTCGCTTGACTCTGACTTTGAGATAAAGCCGCTTGAAATTTGAGTTAAACGCTCAATCTCTTCTTTTTCCTGCTCTTTTTTCTGTTGAATTAAAGAAATTTCTTCATTTAAAGAAGTGATTCTTCCGGCTCGGTCGTTTTTAGTCTGCTCAATCTGATTTATTGATTCTTTAAGATTTTCAATATCTTTATTATAACCGACAATTTCATATCTGATTGCAGAAATCTTGTCAGTAATTTCTGATTTTACACCGGACAATTTATCTTTGTTAGAAAGCAGTAAATCAATTGATTTTTCAAGCTGTTCTTTCTCAATTTCAAATTTTGTGAGATTTTCGGTATAAAGCTTAATTTTATTGTTTAAATCATTTGTTCTTTGAGAAGAATTTTCCTTGCTTAATTTTAAGTTATCAAGATTTGCTTTATTTGTGTTATACTGCTCCTCTAAAAGCTTTAATTCACCTAATAATCTTATTTTATCCTCATTTGCCTGCTTTAACTTAATTTCTTTTTCTTCAAAAGACAAATTGGAGCTTTCGCTTTTTGAATTCAAATCATCAAGCTCACGCGATAAAGCGGCAATTTCTTTATTTAATTTATCAATTTTAGTTTTAAACTGCTCAATTTGTGAGCTTCTGTTAATAAGCCCTGCGTTTTTTGCAGTTGAACCGCCGGTTAAAGAACCGCCCGGATTAACGACCTGTCCGTCAAGCGTTACAATTTTGAATTTATAAGAATATTTCTTTGCCATTGAAACAGCGTTATCAATAGTTTCTGTGATAACTGTTCTGCCAAGCAAAGAGCTAATAATATCTTTATATTCACTTTTTGTATTAACAAGCTTATCGGCAAAGCCAACGAAACCTAAACAATTTTTTACAGACTCATCCTTAAAGGAATAAGGCTTGATCGAAGTCAAAGGTAAAAATGTTGCTCTGCCCGCATTGTTTGTTTTCAAATAATGAATAGCTTTTTTTGCAACATCTTCATTTGAAACAACAATATTTTGCGCTGATGCGCCAAGTGCGGTTTCTATTGCCGTAGAATACTCGGATTTTACCTCAATAAGTCTTGAAACAGGGCCGTGAATTCCTTTAATTTCACTTCTGTCAGCAGCTTTACAAACCTGTTTTACCGCATAATTAAATCCGTCAAGATTTCTTTCAAGCTCTTCTAAAATCTTAATTCTTCGCTGATATTCGGAACGGTCAAGCGTTTTAGAATTAATTTCTTCAGTTAATTCTTTAATCTTTGTATTTCTCTTCTCAAATTTCATTTTATAACCGCTAATTACATTTGAACATTCTTCAATTGTTTTATCGCAGTCATCTATATCGGCATTACACTCTTCCATCTCGATTTTAACATCTTCGAGATAATCATTAATCTTTTTAACAGTTTCATCAAAATCATCAAAGTTATTGTCAATTTCGCTCACTGCTGTTTTTGCTGAAACGAGTTCAACCTTGCATTCGGAAATTTTTTCGCCTAACTCATTAAGTTTTGTATTTTTCTCAGAAATTTTTTCAGAAAAATCACCACTGTCATCCGAAACAGAAGCCAAATTTTCAAGTTCACTGTTTAATTCATCAGTTTTTAATGCTGATTTTTTTTCTAAATCAGCTATTAAAGTCTGTTTTTCGGAAATTTCCTTTTCAAGTGTTGCATCATCAGTATTAGCGGTTTCAATTTCACTCTGTAAACGCTCGATATTCTCATCATTATGAAGAATATTATTATTTAATACGGCGATTTGACCTTTAATTTCAGATGTTTGCTCGTCAGCCTTTGCCGCTTCGCGTCTGATTGCGTCAATTTGAGCCGAAAGCTTATTAGATTCAATTGCTGAAATATCAGATTTAGCAATAAGTTCAGTTAATTCACGCTCTAATTTTTCATACTGGGCTTTTGCCAAAGTAATTTTTTCATCCTGATTTTTCAATTGTTCATTATATTTATTTAGTGAATGAAGCCACAAACCTATTTCAAGCTGCTTTTTTTCTCCGGAAACAGATAAAAACTCTTTTGCTTTTTCGCTCTGCTCTTTCAGCGGTTTAACACGCACTTCAAGTTCAGCCATAATATCGCGCAATCTTACTAAATTATCTTCAGAATGAGCTAATTTTCTTTCAGCTTCAAGTCGGCGGTAGCGGTATTTTGAAATTCCGGCCGCTTCTTCAAAAATATCACGTCGTTCATCGGACTTAGAACCGACAATTTCATCAATTCTGCCCTGCCCGATCATTGAATAACCGTCACGTCCGAGACCTGTATCCATAAATAATTCATGAATGTCTTTAAGTCTAACAGTATTACCGTTGATTTTATATTCACTCTCGCCCGAACGAAAATATCGTCTGGTTACAGTTACATTATCGTTATCAAACTGTAACTCTCTTCCTGTATTATCCATAGTTATTGATACTTCGGCAAAGCCAAGCGCTTTTCTCTTAGCAGTACCGGTAAAAATAACATCTTCCATTGATTTTCCGCGCAATTGTTTATTAGATTGTTCACCCAAAACCCATCTAATCGCATCAGAAATGTTACTCTTACCGCTTCCGTTAGGACCGATTACAGCCGTTATATCTTGGTCAAATGTAAGTCTGGTTTTATCAGGAAAAGATTTAAAACCTTGAATTTCAATTGATTTTAACCTCATTCTGCGCTTTCATTCCTTTCTTTTAATTTTATTTCATATTTCCCCATCATTTTATCCGGAACTATATCCAAAAATATATGTTTTTTCTTAAAAAATTCAATATTAGATTTCTTTTGCCCTTTTGCTTTTGAAAGCTCGGTATCTTTTACAAAAACGGTATAAAAACCTTTATTAGTAATAGATTTATCAATAATCTCTCTGTAAATATATCCCTGAGCAATCTCATTTAAAGCAGGATGAAAAGCACCGGCAACAAAACTGTCTTTTTCTATTGAATGAAGTCCGAATCTAATGACATTAATGTTGTTATCATAAAAAAGTTTCAAAAGCTTTGAGCCGTTTTTTGCCGCTTCTTCAACACTCAAAGGCTGATACTCACCGTTTAAATAAAGTTTTTCAAGCAAAGTATTTTTTAAAACAACGGTAGGATAAATTCTAACAGTTTCAGGAGCAATTTTAACAAATTCGTTTGCAGTATACAAATCAGTTTCAAAATTACTCTTATGTAAATCCATCATCATCTGAAGACCAAACTCAAATCCATTGTTTTTTATAAGAACCGCAGCATTATAAACATCACGGGCAGTATGGCCTCGGTGATTTGCAGTTAAAACATCATCGCTCATACTCTGAGCCCCAAGTTCGATAGATTTTACACCGTATTGCTTCAAAACATCTAAAATTTCCTGATTAATTGCATCCGGGCGGGTTGAAATTCTAATACTTTCAGCGTTACCTTTCAAAATATGACTATATCCTATTTCAAGGTATCGAGTCATTAAATTTCTGTCAATTGCAGTAAAGCTGCCGCCGAAAAAAGCAATTTGACCGTCGCTTTTTTGATATCTTTTGCTCTTTAATGCAGTTTCAACTGCATTATTTATATCATTTTCCGTTGGCATTTCATTACGACCGGTTATGTAAACTTGATTACAAAAACTGCAACGACAAGGACACCCTATATGAGGTATAAAAATAGAAATATTGCTATGACTCATAGTCCCATTAATTTTAAAGCTTCATGAGCTGCTGCCTGTTCAGCGGCTTTTTTGCTTTTGCCGACTCCGGTTGCAATTGAAATTGTATTAAGCTGAATTGAAACTGTAAATCTTTTATCGTGGTCAGGACCTTGCTCATCAATTAAAACATATTCTATTTTTTCTTCAGGATTTTTCTGAATAACTTCTTGCAATTCTGTTTTATAATCCTTAAATGCAATTTTATTTGTATCTTTCAAATCTGCTTTAACAAATTTCAAAACAAGTTTTTTAACAGGTTCAATTCCGCCGTCTAAATACATTGCTGCAAGCAACGCTTCAAAAGCATCTGACAAAATTGAAGGTCGCTTATTACCGCCGTTATTTGATTCGCCTTTTCCGAGTTTAATATAGTCACCCAAATTTATCTCTTTAGCAAAATCAAATAGTGCTTCTTCGCAAACAAGCGAGGCACGAAGTTTTGTCAAATCACCTTCAGGAGTTTCAAAGTGATTATACAAATAATCCGAAACAATTATAGATAAAACCGAATCACCTAAAAACTCAAGTCTTTCATTGCAAGCAGCCTGATTGCCAAGCTCATTTGCATATGAAGAATGAGTCATAGCAAGGTCAAGCAAGCTTTTATCCTTAAAACTGTATTCAATTGTTTTTTCAAGGTTATTTAACACTTTTTTCACCCTTTATTGCCTCTTCAATATCTTTTATTACTCCGGTTTTTGTAAAACTAATAGCTTGTCTGATAGCAGATTTTATTGCTCTGCTGTCAGAGTTTCCATGTGCTTTAATCACTGGTTTTTGAACACCTATTAACGGTGCGCCGCCCTGCTCTTTATAATCGAATTTATGTTTTAGCTCTTTAATGCCACCCATTACCATTGCCGCTGCAAGTTTACTGAATATATTTTTAGTAAGTATTCCTTTAAACATGCCCATAAAGGATTTTGCAACTCCTTCGGTAAGCTTTAACATTATATTTCCCGAAAAACCGTCGCAAACTAAAACATCACAAACACCGTTTGGTGCTTCTCTTGGCTCAATATTACCTACAAAGTTTAAATTAGATTCTTTAAGCCTTTGATAAGTTTCAACCAAGACTTCTCCGCCCTTTGAATCTTCGGCGCCGATATTTAAAAGTCCGATTCTCGGATTTTCAATATTTAATACATTTTTCATATATGCATTGCCCAAAAAAGCGAATTGGCATAAAATTTCAGGTCGACAGTCAAGGTTTGCTCCTGAATCAACAATCATATAAGGTGTTTTGGTTGTAGGCAAAACAGCTGCAAAAGCAGGTCTTTTAATACCTTTAATACGCTTAACTATAAAAGTACCGCCCATCAAAACGGCTCCCGATGAACCAGCGCTTACTACTGCGTCGCCCTTTCCCTCTCTCAAAGCATCAAAGGCTACCGCTAAAGAAGTGTTTCTTTTGGCTTTCAGCAATAAATTAGGGTCATCATGAACATCAAATACATCATCAGCATGCAAAATTTCAATATTATCTAATGAAATATTATTTTCCTTTGCACAAGCCTTAATTTTTTGCTCATCGCCGCAAAGAATAATTTCAGCACCGTATTCCTTTACTGCCATTGCAGCGCCTTCAACGTTGCAAAGCGGTGCATTATCTCCGCCAAAAGCATCAACTATAATTTTCATTTTTTTCACCTTCACTATGTATTCTATAAAATAGCTTGTTTTAAATCTTCTAAAGCTCTTTCGGCAATAACTTGATATCTTTCCTGTTTATTCTTAATATTTA
The DNA here is from genome assembly GCA_051877275.1 of Acutalibacteraceae bacterium. Lineage (GTDB taxonomy): Bacteria > Bacillota > Clostridia > Oscillospirales > Acutalibacteraceae > RUG11462. The sequence goes on from JBJEIS010000201.1 coordinate 6,707, forward strand.
TACCGTCACGAGGCAAAATCCCGAAATTCGCACCCATCGGCTGAAAATCTTTCTTATCATCAGTGCTAATATAATTTGTCAAAGCACCACACATTGTGGTGTTAGGTAAAATCAGCTGCTTCTCATTCTTAATGGTTCGAAAAACAGAAACTGCTGCCAAAATGCCTGACATTGCCGATTCCATATAGCCCTCA
>JBJEIS010000202.1:0-28122 GCA_051877275.1 Acutalibacteraceae bacterium
ATTTTTATAATCTGCTGCTTCTTTTGACATATATAATAATATATGTTATATTAATACACGGTGGTGATAAAATGTTTAAAGAGCTTAAAGAGATTAATATAAACGAAGCATTTGATTTTGTTACAGATAAATTATTTAAAGAAAAAACTAATTTAATTTATGACCGTACGGTGGCAGATATAAATGATTTTCCTACTGCCGATGAAATTAAAACAGGGTTTCCAAATCCCTGCGGTTACGGTACAAATATGGAAGACAGTATGATTTGTGCGGGAACTATGCTTGATACTTTGCTTTGCCGTATTGAGATTGAAAATGATGAAAAATCAAAGCAATTTGCACATAAAATTGTCAGCGGTATGATTAACTGTGCCAAATCGGCAAAAAGCAGAGGTTTTTTACCGAGAAGCGTTACCCCATATGATGCTGAAAGTCATTATAATGATTCATCAAGAGACCAATATACTTTATTCATATTCGGCGCATGCAGATATATTACTTCGTCAATTTGCACCGAGGAAGAGAGAATCAGTTTGAAAGATTGCCTTGAGGCTATGGCTTGTCGAGCCAAGAAAAATGTAGTTGCTGAAAACGGCTATGATTTACTTTGTGATGACGGAAGCAAGTCTTTGAACTGCACTATGTGGGGCGATGAATTGCAAAACCACGAAATTGCAAGATTGCCGGCTTTGTATTTAGCGGCTTATGTTGCAAGCGGTGATGAAAAATGGCTGAATGAATACCTTGATTTAAGGGAGTCAGCTTTTAAAAAATCGTTGCCGATGACAAATTACTGGCACTTATATTCATTACATCAAATGCAGACATCGCTTTATATTTGCAGTAAATTTGACCCCGATAAGCAGTGGCGTGAAAAATTTCATAATGTAATGCTGGAAGCCGCAAAATATACAGCTAAAAAGGCTTCGAATGTGCTTGAAAAACTTGAAAAATGTAATAATTTTAACAGCGTTTATGTTCCGTTTAGAGAGGCTGAAAAAATAATTGATAAAAGGTTTTCGGAAAATGTTTGCCGATACAAGCTGGATTTTCCGGACGAAAATGATTATTTTACTTTGCAGGATTGTGCGGATATTGCGATTGTAACCGCCTTGGCTGATTATAAGTTAGATAATATCGATGCTTTTATTAAAGGGTATCATAAAATAGACTTTTCTTTGCATAGCAGAAATACTCCTGTGTATTTTTTAAATGGTTATTATAGGCTTTTATTGCTGGAAAAGGATACAAAAAATTGTTGACATCTACCAAATATAGTGGTATTATTAGAGTAATGTGGAGTTATGTATGCTAAATTTATTTTTTACATATATTTTTTAATATTCTCTCTTACATTCGGGCGAACACGCGGCCTGTTACTCCAACAGCGGTTAATATATAAGGAGGTCTGTAAATGGACTGGTTATTTTATGCCATTGCAGCCGCTGTATGTATTGTTGTCGGAATAGTTTGTTTCGTTTTAGGTTCTAACCATAGAAAAAATAAAGCCGAAGCTGAAATCGGTTCTGCCGAAACTGAGGCAAACAGAATTTTATCAGACGCAATGAAAAATGCGGAGGCAAAGAAAAAAGAAGCGATTCTTGAGGCTAAAGATGAAATTCACCAGATGCGTTCAGAAGCTGATAAAGAAATCAAAGAACGCAGAAGTGAAGTTCAGCGTCAGGAAAGAAGACTTACTCAAAAAGAGGAGTCATTAGACAGAAAACAGGAAAATCACGAGAAAAAAGAAGAAAAATTAGCTGAAAAAATGAAAATAGTCGATGAAAAAGCTGCTGAGCTTGAGGAGTTAAAAACTGCTCAACGCGATATGCTTAAGAAAATTTCGGGCTATTCGGTTGAGGAGGCTAAAACTGAGCTTTTAAAAAGCGTTGAGGAAGAACTTATACACGATAAAGCAGTGTATATTAAAGATTATGAGCAGCGTACAAAAGAAGAAGCTGATACAATAGCAAGAAATATTATTGCACTCAGCATCCAGCGTTGTGCGGCTGACCATACAAGCGAAACTACCGTTTCGGTTGTTGCACTTCCTAATGATGAAATGAAAGGCCGCATTATCGGTCGTGAGGGTAGAAATATTACTGCACTCGAAACTTTAACAGGCGTTGATTTAATTATTGACGATACGCCGGAAACTATTACAGTTTCCTGCTTTGACCCTATTAGAAGGGAAATTGCAAAAACAACACTTGAAAAACTTATTGCTGACGGTCGTATTCATCCTACAAGAATCGAGGAAATGTACGAAAAGGCAAAACGCGAGGTTGAAGGTATTATAAAATCCGAGGGTGAACGCGCAGTTCTTGACACAGGTGTTCGCGGAATTAACCACGAGCTTGTAAAACTTCTCGGTAAGCTTCACTTCAGAACTTCTTTCGGTCAGAATGTACTTAAACATTCTTTGGAGGTTTCTTATATTTCAGGTCTTATTGCTGCTGAAATGGGTGAAGATGTTGCTCTTGCAAAAAGAGCAGGTCTTTTGCATGATATCGGCAAGGCTCTTGACCATGAGATGGAAGGTTCGCACATTCAGCTCGGTGTAGATGTGGCTAAAAAATATAAAGAGAGTGAAGCGGTTGTTCATGCAATCCATGCTCACCACGGCGATGTTGAGGCAAAAACAGTTCTTGCTTGTATTGTTCAGGCCGCTGACGCAATTTCGGCTTCACGCCCGGGTGCGAGAAGAGAAAACCTCGAAAATTATATTAAGCGTCTTGAACGTCTTGAGGAGATTGCAAATTCCTTTAACGGTGTTGAACGTTCATATGCTATTCAGGCAGGACGTGAAATCAGAATTGTAGTTAAACCGAATATTATCGATGATGATAAAATGGTGCTCGTTGCGCGTGATGTTGCAAAACAGATTGAGGAAGAGCTTGATTATCCGGGCCAGATTAAGGTTCATGTAATCAGAGAAAGCCGCGCAACCGAATATGCAAAATAAAACTAAAAACGCAAGTCGAAAGACTTGCGTTTTTTTGCGTCATAAATTAAAAATAAGTTTTGTTATTCTTCAGGTGCATTTTCGATTACTTCGGGTAATGACGAATGAAAAATATTTAATAAATAGCTTATTGTTTTATCTTTATCACGAACTGTTTTATCGTTAAACCAATCAATAAGCATACCTGTAACAGCTTCGGTATAAAAATTGCAAACAAACTTTTTATAGTCCTCTGCCATTACTTTGCCGAGGTCTTTTTCAGCGGCGTCTATTACAGTTTCCATAACGCCTATTAAATCGGCATAGAAAAAGCGCTTCATCTCTTCTCTGCCCATAGAATCATATGCACAGCTTAAGATATGCTGATTTTCATTTACATAGTCAATTACAAACATCATAGCTTCTTCATAATCAACTATCAAATCAAAGTTTTTAACAACCTCAATTGCCTCTTCCTCAAGCATCCATTTAAGTAAATCATAAATATCCTGAAAGTGATAGTAAAATGTCTTTCTGTTTACCTTGCAATCCTTTACGATTTCGCTGACGGTAATTTTTGAAAGAGGTTTTTGATTCATAAACTTTTTTAAAGACGCGGCAAGCGTCTTTTTTGTATTTAGAGATGTAATTTCATGTTTCATAATTTTTGCACTCCTGATAGTGATTATTATACAATTGTCCATTAAATTTTTCAACATTAAATCAAGAAATTTCTTAGTTAATTTGTTACACAATTGACCACAATTTGACCGATTATTACACAAATGTATATCAATTGACCGTTTAATAAAAAACATAGCTTAGTATAATACTTTTAGAAGAAAAAAGAGGTGAGAAAATTGGCTGACTATAAATACAATGTCGTTATGAAAACCCTTCTTGGACAGAAAAAAGGAACAATTGAGCTTTTCAGCGTAAACGGAAAACTGACAGGATTTTTAGATATCTTAGGTAAGCGTAACGCTTTTGAAGGAACTATTTCAAAAGACGGTAAATGTAAATTAAGCGGCAATATAATCACCCTTGTTCAGTCAATTCCTTATATTGCCACAGGATATGCTGATAAGAATAAAATAGAACTCACATTAAAATGTAAAAAATATGTTTTTAACATTTTGGGTAGCAGTTAAACAATATGGGGTAGTTTAAAACAAATTAAGAAAGGTATGGTTATTTTATGATAAAATTTTGCAAGTCGATAGTTAAGCTTAAAATTCCGATAATAATTATATCGTTGCTTTTGCTTATTCCATCGGTATTCGGCATTGCATATACAAGAATTAATTATGATATGCTTGACTATCTTCCTAAAGATATTGAAACAATGAAAGGACAGGATATTCTTCTCAAGGATTTCGGCAAAGGCGCCTTTTCTTTTGTGATTTTTGAAGGAATGGATGACAAAGATGTTGTTAAAGCAAAAGAAAAGATAGAAAAAGTTGATCATGTTGAAACAGCTTTATGGTATGACAGCCTTGTGGATATCAGTATTCCTAAAGAAATTTTGCCTGATAAAATTTATGAGGCATTCAACTCAGGCGATGCGACAATGGTGGCTGTTTTCTTTGATACTACAACATCGGCTGATGAAACTATGCAGGCAATAGAGGAAATTCGTTCAATATCAAGCAAACAGTGCTTTGTTTCCGGAATGTCTGCGCTTGTAACCGACCTGAAAAATCTTTGCGAACAGGAAGAGCCGATTTATGTGGCAATTGCCGTAGCGCTTTCAACAATTATAATGATGCTCTTTATGGATTCTTACATAATTCCGTTTTTATTCCTTGCGAGCATAGGTATTGCAATTGTGCTTAACCTCGGTTCAAATGTGTTTTTCGGAGAAATATCATTTATTACGAAAGCGCTTTCTGCGGTGTTGCAGCTGGCTGTTACAATGGACTATTCAATCTTTTTATGGCATAGCTATCAAGAGCAAAAAATCAGATATGATAACGATAAACAGCGTGCTATGGCTCATGCAATAAAAGCTACGATTTCATCTGTTGTCGGCAGTTCTATTACTACAATTGCAGGATTTTTAGCGCTTTGCTTTATGAGCTACACTTTGGGATTTGATTTGGGAATTGTAATGGCAAAAGGCGTTGTTTTAGGCGTAATAAGCTGTATTACATTGCTTCCTGCATTAATACTTACTTTCGATAAGGTTATTGAAAAAACAAGGCATAAGCCATTAATGCCTAAAATGAAAAAGCTTTCGGAGTTTATTATAAAACGCGCGGGAATCTTTGTAATAATTTTTGCAATTGTTGCAGTTCCGGCTTATGTGTGTTATCAAAAGACAAATGACGAGGTTTATTATCAGCTTTCGGAATCTTTGCCTGATGATATGGACTGTGTCATTGCAAACACAAAGCTTTCTGAAAAATTCCAAGTAGGCGCTACTCATATGGTGCTTGCTGACGCAGGGCTTTCTCAAAAAGAAACAAAATCAATGTTAAAAGATATTGAAAATACAAAGGGCGTAAAATATGCTTTGTCGCTTGAATCGGTTGTAGGTACAATGGTTCCCGAAGAAATGATTCCTGATTCAATTATGGAAATATTTAAAAGCGATAATTACCGCCTGATACTTATAAATTCAGAGTATGCAACAGCTTCGGATGAGGTAAATAAGCAATGCGATGAGCTGGCAAAGGTTATAAAGCAGTATGATAAAAACGCAATGCTTATAGGCGAAGGTCCTTGCACAAAAGATTTGATTGAAATTACTGATAAAGATTTTAAGGTTGTAAACGCCATTTCTTTAATAGCAATTTTTGTGATTATCCTTTGCGTTACAAGGTCGATTTCGCTTCCGATAATTTTGGTTGCGGTTATTGAGGTTGCAATATTTATCAATCTGGGTCTTTCTTCTCTAATGGGAACTGAACTGCCGTTTATAGCGCCGATTTGTATAAGTACTATTCAGCTTGGCGCAACAGTCGATTATGCTATTTTGATGACGACAAGATATAAACGCGAGCGGTCGAGAGGGCAGGATAAAAAGCAATCAATATATATTGCTCTTACAACTTCTATACCGTCGATTGTCGTAAGTGCTTTAGGCTTTTTTGCCGCAACCTTCGGCGTAGCAGTCTACTCGAATGTTGATATGATAAGCTCGCTTTGTATTCTTATGGCAAGGGGCGCGTTAATCAGTATGGCTTGCGTAATATTAATTCTACCTGCGATTTTCGTATTCTTAGATAAGATAATATGTAAAACCACTATCGGTATGTTACCTAAAAAAACTAATCAGGAGAGTGTTTGATTATGAGCGTAAAGATTAAAAAAATAATTGCTTCGGTGCTTTGTTTGAGCCTTATAACAGGAAGTGTGGGTGTTTTAGCATATACTTCCGGAAAAAGCGATGTTGCAAAGGGGGCTGAAAATACCTCAGAGGTTGATAACAAGAAAGAAAATAAAAAAAGTGATAAAACCGATGGCGAAGAAATCAGTAAAGAAGAAACTGTTTATGTTATGACTAAAGCTGACGGTTCGGTTAAGAAAATCATTGTCAGCGATTGGATTAAAAATTCACAAAAGGCAAAAACAATAGAAGATTATACCAATCTTGAAAATACCGAAAATGTGAAAGGCAACGAAAAATACACAATAAATTCAGATAATATGCGTGTTTGGGACGCCGATGGAAATGACATATATTATAAGGGCGAAACTGATAAAGAGTTGCCTGTTGATATAGCCGTAAGCTATCAGCTTGACGGGGAAGATATTTCTGTCGAAGATTTGGCGGGAAAAAGCGGCAGAGTTACAATGCGTTTCGATTATGATAACCGTCAGTTTGAGGAAGCCGAAATAAACGGCGTCAAAACTAAAATATATGTACCTTTTATAATGCTTACCGGCACTATGCTTAATAACGATATTTTCTCAAATGTTGAGATTTCAAACGGCAAAGTTATTAACGACGGTGATAAAACCATTGTAATTGGATTTGCAATGCCGGGAATGCAGGAAAATCTTAATATTGATAAAAATGATTTAGAAATTCCGAATTATCTTGAGATTACGGCAGATGTGAAAGACTTTGAATTATCTACTACTCTTTCGGTTGCAACAAATGAATTCTTTAATGATGTTGATGTAGACAAAACAAGTGATGTTGATAAATTAATTGATTCAATGGGCGACTTGACGAACGCTATGGACCAATTAATCGACGGTTCTTCAGCACTTTATGACGGGGTTTCAACGCTTCTTGATAAATCGGAGGATTTAATCAGCGGTGTAAAACAATTGTCAAACGGTGCAAGCCGGCTTAAAAACGGAACAAAAAGCGTTAAAAACGGCTCAAGTCAGTTATATAGCGGTATTAATGATTTATACAGCGGTCTTGGTAAGCTAAAATCTAACAACAAAGATTTGACCGAAGGTGCGAAATCTGTTTTTAATACTCTTTTGACAACCGCAAATTCACAGATTAAATCAAGCGGGATTGATGTTGAGAATCTCACGATTTCAAATTACTCAACAGTTTTAAATAAGGCGATTTCATCACTCGGCGAAGATAAAATAAGAAAAACTGCTGAAGAAACCGCAAAAGCAAAAGTCACTCAAGCTGTTGAAGAGCAAAGAGCTTATATCGAAACACAGGTTGAGGTTGCTGTAAGACAAAAAGTGCTTGAAGGTGTTTTAGCAAAGCTTGGATATACATATGACCAATATAAGCAGGCAGCCGAGGCAGGTCTTATAGATGCGGCTACACAAGCTCAAATAGACGCTGCTGTTGAACAGATGATGAATACGTCTGATATAAAGAATCAAATTTCCACTACCGTTGAATCAAAAATTCAGTCGATTATAGCTGAAAAGCTTAACTCCGATGAAGTTAAAAAACAGATTGATGAGGCTTTAAAACAGGCAAAAGACGGAGTTGAAAGTCTTAAAAAGCTTAAATCCCAGCTTGACAGCTATAATGAGTTTTACACAGGAATTACTAATTATACAAACGGCGTGACCGATGTTTATAACGGAGCTTACAAGCTTAAAAACGGTGCATATCAGCTAAAGAACGGCACAAGCAATTTATCTAACGGAGCCGTTAAGCTTTATAACGGTATTGCAACGCTGAAAAACGGAAGCGGTAAGCTTGTTGACGGAGTAAAACAGTTAAAAGACGGTTCTATGCAGCTTTCCGACGGTATCAAAGAGCTTAATGAAAAAGGCATTAAAAAGCTTTCAGACAACGTAAACGGAGAGCTATCAGATACTTATGAAAGATTAAAAGCTACTGTGGATGTATCAAAAAACTATAATTCATTCGCAGGAATTTCAACTTCAATGCCGGGCATTACAAGATTTGTATATAAATCTGATTCAATCGAAAAAAACGACAAATAAATATAAACTGAAAGAATATTAAATTTAATAAAATCCCGATAATTTCTGTAAAATTAATGCAGTTAATTATCGGGATTTTTGTGCAAAAATAAAAAGCCTGTGTTCTATTAAACACAGACTTTTTATAATAGAAGGAAAGGTAATTTGAAATTTACTTATTAGAAAATATCATCTTTACCCGGATCTAAAATATTATACTTGTCGCTTCCGTTATATTTATCTGCAAAATCTTTTACAATCGTCAGTTGTTCATTCGTTAGATTGGAATAGTTGTCAAGCATAATTTTGTTTGCAATCCAGCAAATAGATCGGGAATTGCCGTCAATATTGTTATTTGCATATTTAGCATAAATTGTTTTTTCAATATCGCCGAATTTAACAGTGATATAACCTCTGCCGACAAACGATTCATTCAAGTTTCCCTCTTGTATTTGAGCAATAGAACCTACCATTCCTTTGAATCCCGAAGAATCGGTAAACCAACTTTGCGACGCATATTTAACATCAACATAAAGTCCGTTGATGTTTTTTGTGAATTCTTCGCTGCCTATTATGTTTTTCTTAGAAATAATAGTGCCTAAGCTGATTTCGGCACCGGCATTTCGCAGATTTTCAATCAGCTCGGTGTCAACAGCAGAATAGAATCTTATGCCTGTAGGTGAATTGTAACGTATTGACGCGCCATATTCCATATTAAATGCAAGTGATACAGAGCTAAGCTCATAATCTTGCGTCATTGTCAACTGTTGACCAACATAGTAGTAATGGGTCCCGTCGGTATAAGCGACAAATCCGTCACTATCTTGTGCGGTAAGAGTTACAACGGCATCTTTTTCGTAAGTCTCTGATTTTCCGTCAATAGTAAGAGTAAACGCAGTTTCGGGAGCGCCGCATACAGTGCAGTATCCGTCTACATAATTATGTTCGCCGTTTGCCTCTATAATATCTTCTTTATAGCTATCCGAACATAAAGAACATTCATAAAGAGTGTATCCGTCATCTACACAAGTAGGAGCTACTACCGTTGCAGTATATTTATGTCCGCCGAGCATACGCTTTGATATGTAGTTTTTACCGCATACAGTACAGGTGTCCTGAATAGTACCCGGCGAGGTACAGGTAGCAGGCGTTACAATTCGCAATGACAGATCAGGTGTATGTTCTACTGTATCCGTTACGGGACTGCCTGTGTATGAAGTCATTTTCACAAAGTCGCAAATATTACAGGTATATGCTTTATATCCCGTACCGTGACAATTATAATACCATGTGGATATCGACGAACAATTTGGCTCAACTGCGGTTGTCAGCACATAATCGTGCTCCGTGAGGGGAAGAATTTCTTTTGAAATCACTTCACCGCATACAGTACAGCTGGTTGTGATACTTCCGTGAACAAAGCAGTCAGACGGCGTTGTAACGGGCTCGCCCGCAATATGTTCGCCGAGCGGTTCACCACTTGTGATGTGACAATATGCACATTCGGCGGGAGCCGTACAGGTAGCTTCTGAAAAGCTATGATTACAATTTATATGAAAATTCGTTGCGCTTTCTGTAAGCGTTATTTCCGCGTTTTCTGTATCGTAAACTGTATTATTCTCGGCAACGCTTACAAAGCTCATATTCTCGCTGTAATTTGTAAGTGCTGTATTATTGCTGACCGATGTGGCGGCAATCGCAATTTTTACATTTTTGGTTAGTGCTGAATTTGAAATAAACAGATTATTGCAGTCTGTAATATTGCAGTTGTATATTGAAAGCTTATTTGGAGAAGCGCTGTTTGCACTGTCTTTTATTTTGAAAGGAGCCAATAAGCCGTTACCGCTGACCGAAACATTTGAATAAGTTGCGCTTGTTCCGTATGATATATACAGTGGATTTGTACTGCTTGGTGATGATGAAGTATAGTTGAAGCTGCAGTCTGATATTTTATAATCACAAGAACCGTAGTTTTCGGCAAACAATGCTCTTGAAGCTGATACTGCATTAATTGTAAAATCAACTTTACTAATATTACAGATACAGCCGTAATATTCATTTGCAATTATAAATTGATTGATATTCCCCGAAGAATCTCCGCTTACGGTAATTTTGCCGTTTTTAATAGAAATATCAACAACATTTCGAAGATTGAATGATGATTTTTGAGTTCCGCTGTTTAAAGTATGATTGTTTAAATCAAGAACGAAATCTCTGTAAACCGTAATTGTTGATGATAACGTAATATCTGAATCAAGTTTTATTGTACCGCCGGGACGAATATCTGACATCGCTTGTAATAACTGCTCCTGATTTGATACGGTTACTTCATCTTTAAATGAATGGCAGTTTGAGGAGTTAACAACTGTATCAGGCGTTCGGTTGGTTTTTACAAAAAAGTATTTGTCAATATAAAGCGTATTTTTAGTTCCCGAATCATAGTCAAATTCGATTTCAAACGGCTTACTTTCATCAATTTGCACCGTTCCGAGAAAGGCCTGCTCACTGCTTGTATAATCGGTGTCATTTCCTGTGGTTAGAGTATTTGCCGTTTTAGTACCGTTTAAAATCATATTATAGGTGCCGGACTTTGATTGCGGCTGACCGGTATAAGCGGCATATACATCGTATGTTCCCGGCTCAATATTTTCTATAACTGAGCTGACATCATCTGTTGCTTTTGCGTTGCTTATTGTTTTTTGGTGAGTAAGGGAATATGAAGTATTAGTAGGACTATCGGTAATAGTATCCTCAGCTTCAATAATGTTGTAATTATCGTAATTGCCGTTTGAAGGCTGATAAACTCTTACATAATCTACATACATTCTCCAGTAGTCTTCATAGCTGTCGTCAATTGTGCTACCGAACATACCGAAAGCAATATTGAGAATAAGCCAATGTTCATATGTAGTAAATGACTGAGCGAGCTGAGGGTTATTCTCAAGGTCTATAATTTGGCATAAGCCGTCGTCCACACCGCAGATAAGAGCCTTGTCGGTCCAGTAAAGCCAGTAATTATGGTATTTGTCATAAACGGTAGAACCATCGGATGTGTTGTACACACCGGCTCCGGTGGCTACATGGTCAGTATGACTGCTTGGCTTATAAGGGCTATGATGCAGCGTCGATTTTGAGGAATTAGGAGTTTCTGATTCCATAATATCAATCTCACCTGAATACGGCCAGTCACCGCCTCCGTCCTTGTACTGATACCCTTGAGTCCAGATAGCAGGGCAAAGTCCTCCGCCTATCGGCAATCTCGCGCGAATCTCAAAATAACCGTATTTCCAGTTCTGAAGTCCTAGAGTTGACAACCATGCGCTGGTGTAATTATAGGCTTTGCCATCTCTCGAGCTAAGCTTGGTTTCCTTTTTGCCTATGATAATAAGGTTATCGTCATCAAATTCAACGTTACCGTCCTCCATGCCGTTGGCATAAACCTGTTGTTCGCCGTTGATTCTGATTCCGTCGCCGCCGAAGCGCCATTTTGTTTCATCAAGTGTACCTGTATTAAATTCATCATTCCATACAAGGTCAAAATCACTTCTTATTCTGTCAAAAAATGTTTCTTTATTACCAACTTCAGCATAAACTGAAATAGCAGATATGCTCATCGTTGAAAAAATCATAATTGCTGATAGTATAAGACTTAGAATTTGTTTTTTCATTAATATCACCCCAATGATTAGTTTGAATTTTAGCTGTTATACGAAGCCCATCCATCAACAAGAAGTTTGTTTTCATCACTTAGTTTATTGTAATTCTCAGTATCTGCTTTTAAACTTGTTGATAAACCTTTAAGCGAACGGGTATTGTTAGCAATATCGTTTTCGTAATAGTCTGCATATGATATTGTGGTTTTGCCGTCTTTAGTTACCTTTACATAACCGCGGCCAACAAATTCTCTGTCGGTATTTGTTGGTTTAATATTAATTATAGAGCCTACAATTCCGCTGAAAGTATCTTCTTCATAATATACAGGTGCAATGAATTCTACATCAATGAATTTATTTTCTCCAAGTTCATGTGTGAGCTCGCTGTCGGTTAAATAATCAAGCGGTGCAATTAGCGTACCCATTTGCACTTCTGCACCATCATTTTTCAGTGCTGTTATTTTATCTTGATCGACAATAGTATAAAAACGAATACCGGTTTGAAAATTTAAACGTATTGAAGCACCTTGTTTCATAGATACTTTAACTGCTAAAGGATCGGTAGACGTAGATTCTGAAGCATAGCAGTATTCGCAAACACCGTCAACATAGTTGTGAGCACAAGCTACTTCAAATGTATAAGGTGAAGTTAAAGTGTCTAAGGCAGGCATTGTTGCGTGTTCAGCTGCCGCAATTGACATAGGATATTCACCGGTATTTAGTGCAGTTGCATTTGTTACAGTCGCACTATAAAGAGTAATCTGCGGAATATATTCCGATGACTGTGTAGTTAAACTTGAGCATTTGCCGAACAGATATTTTACATCTTTGAATTCGCAATTATAAATAGAAAGTTTTGCGTATTGACTCGATGTATTACCTCTTACCTGAACACCGCTTATCTTGTTTCCGTTTCCGTCAAATTTACAGTTGTAAAGATTCATTACCGCTGTATTACAAGCTACCAATGATGCGTTCGGATAATCATATGTTCCGCTGTAAACAAATGAGCAGTCATAAATATTTGTTATACAGCTAAGTCCTGTAGCATTTCTTACAAGCGCGCCCGGATTATTAGCGCCGGCACCGTCTTTTCCGTTTGTGGTAACCAGTTCAAACGCAATATTTTTAATAGTAAGCGTATATGCGCCGCTGTTATATATAGAATAATATGCACTTGTGCCGTTTGGAGGCGCATTTAACGCTATTTTACCGTTTTGAATAACAACACCGGTTGCTGCTACGGAAATTCCCTGTGCAGTACTGCCGGCAGTCGTATAGGTAAAACCGTTTAAATCAATGGTGATATACTTTTTGTTAACGCTTACTGCTGAAGTAGTTGAGTAGTCGCTTTTAAACTGAATTGTTGTACCCATAGCTGTGGTAGCTGTTCCGGCAGTTGCCTTTTCTACCGCTTCAGCCAATGTGGCATAGGTATTTGATTCTTCGTCTGTTGCAACATCCGCGTCTACATAGATTACGTTAGAATCCGCTGAAACTAAAGCCATTGGCATTACCATAAGTGACATCAGCACTGATAAGATTAGTGATAATATTTTGTTCATAATTTTCTCTCCTTTTTGTTTTATATATTAATTATAAATCACTTTAATATATAAAGTACATTGCTAAATAGCACTAAAATAATTGACAAAAAGAAGTTTTGTGATATACTGATTTTGGAGGTAATAATATGGAGCATTCTAACATACCTGTAAATATTAATTTCTATACACCTGAATTATCGATTCGTTATTTTCAAATGAGGGTTTTGACTAAAAGTATCATTCATGAAAGAAAAAACACCTCAGATTATGAGATTTTTTATATTCAGACAGGAAATTTTGTTGCTTTTTTAAACGGAAAATCCATAAGCCTTGAGCCGGGAGATGTACTTGTTGCTCGTTCAAATGAGGATTTTCAAATTATCGGTATTCCTTTTGATGAAAAAGCCGAGCTTCATAATCCGATTTATAAGGTATTGACAATTAACTTTCATCAGAGGTTTTTTGAAAATGTCAAGGGTGATAAAGATTTCTTAAGAGTTTTTAACAGTCGTGATAAGTATCAAAATAACATTTATAAAAAATCTGATTTTGGTGAGTTTAATATAGAAGAAAGTATAATTAAAACTATAAAAAAATACAGTGATTATAATTTAGGTATGGTTCATTATGCTGCTGTTGTTTCTATGTTGGTAACCTGGCTTGATTTATGTTTTGATAATAAATTTAAAGTTGAAAGTACAAAGGGTTCGGAAGAATATGACTTGAAAATATGGGACTATATTTATTCTAACTATTGTACACCTGATATATCAATTAAAAAGATTTGTGAAAAGTTTTCGGTTTCAAAATGGTATGTAAATAAAACTACCAAAAGGTTTTATAACGCTTCTTATCAAAAAACAATTGAAACTATGAGAATGTGGTATGTAAAAAGGCAAATCCAGAATAATAATATTACGGATTTAACAAAACTTAGTTCTCTTTGCGGTTATAATGATTATTCGGGTTTTTACAGATGTTACAAAAAGATTTTTGGGATTTCACCTAAAGAAGATTTAAATTATTTTAAGAAAAACGGATTGTTTTTATCTAATGTTAATTGGTACAACAAAAATAAAGATAAATAAAAATCGGCAATGCATTATTTGCATTGCCGATTTTGCTTTATCATTCACCAAGCGGTTTGATTTTTTTAATATAAACTCTTCTTGTAAACCAAATACAGCACAAGAGCGATATAATCTCTGCAATAGGAAATGCCCACCACACATTTGAAACATTTCCTGTTAAGGATAATAAATAAGCTGCAGGGAGTAATGCAACAAGCTGTCTTGCAACCGAAATTACTACTGAATATTTCGGCGAGTCGAGAGCCTGGAAGCAACCGGAGGTAACAATACAAAAACCTGCGAAAATAAAAGGTATTGATGTAACTCTTAGTGCATAGGTTCCGCATTCAATAAGCTCTTTGTTTTGACTGAACATCATAAGAAGTTTATCAGGAATGAACTGGAACAGAGCAAGGCCAACCATCATTATAATTACTGCATAAACCACGCTGACTTTGATAGCGTCGATAATTCGGCGCTTGTTTTTTGCACCGTAATTATAAGAAATTATCGGAATAAGTCCGCTGTTTAAACCGAAAACAGGCATATTTACAAAGCTTAATAATTTGAAATAAAGTCCGAAAACAGTCGTTGCAACGGTTCCGCCAATCTTTATTGACATTAAAATCATATTCATACCGGTGGTCATAACCGAGCCGATTGAAGACATTACAACCGATGGGATTGCAATTCTGTAAATTTTGAAAATAATTTCTTTTACCGGTTTCATATCTTTAAATGTGATTTTGATATCGGTATTTAGGTATTTATTGAAAATAAAACCTACAATTGCCGCGATAATCTGACCTGCGACAGTTGCTATTGCGGCACCTGCCACTCCCATTTTGAATATAAAAATAAAAACAGGGTCGAGAATTATATTTGTTAATGCGCCGATAAGCTGAATTACCATTGATAAAACGGTTTTACCTGTTGCTTGCAGTAAGCGTTCAAAACAAACCTGAACAAATACGCCGATTGACAACCCGCTTACTATATAAAGATATTCTTTTGTATATTCAGAAATTAATACAATATTTTTCGCTACTTCCGGGTCTGTTTGCGCCGAAGAGGCAACCTGCATATTAACAAACGGATTCACCAGTAAAAAAGTGAGTATGACCATGCCGAGCCAGCTTAAAAATGCCAGCAGAACACCGATGCTTGCGGCTTTGTTTGCGTGGTCATAATTTTTTTCGCCGAGTGCTCTTGAAAGCAAAGCATTTATACCTACACCGGTTCCTACGGCAATTGAAATCATTATATTTTGCCATGGAAATGCAATTGTTAAAGCAGTAAGCGCATTGCCCGATAGGTCTGCCTGCCCTAAAAATATGCTGTCTACAACATTATACAGCGCCTGAACAAGCATTGAGATAATAATAGGCCCTGCCATTGTGATTACAAGCCTTTTTATCGGCATTTCGCCGAGTTTGGCTGAAGAGAGTTCTTTACTCAAACTATATCTATCCTTTTCATTTTAAGAGTCGCTATATTATGATACACCAATAGAAATTAATAGTCAACCTACTTTACAGAGAATTTAAGCTTTACTTGAATGTTAAATATGTGCAATTTTAACATTTGAAAAAATGCAGTGCAGTAAATTATGCGTAACAAGCTTTATGATGTCATTGAATGTCATGCTGAGGTTGTGCTAATTTATAAATGCGATAGGCAAGGTGCGATACTAGTTAAGCATTTTGCCTGTCAGCAGAAAAAAATAACGGCAAAGTAATATTTAAGCTGTTGGGTGGGATTATGGGACGGAATAAATTTTATTTGGAGGGATTTTATTGGCGGCAAATAAAGGTTCGCTGTTTTCTTCAATAAAAACAATTTTATCCTTGAAACCCGAAAAGAAAGTTGAAGAGCGGCTTTTTGAAAAAGGCGTGCCGAAATCTAAAATTAATAACGGTACGGCTATTATGGAGTCGCTTGTAAATGAAGCCGCAGGCGGTAATGTTTCTGCTATTAAGCAGGTTATTGACATTGTTGAAAACGGCGAAGAAGAGAAAAAATCAAATATTTCATTGCTTTATAAGGCGCTTGATAACGATGAAAATTGAAAAGCTGTCTGAAAAGCAAAAGCAGGTTTTGCGATTTGCGCACAGTAAAAAGTATCAGCAATATGACGCACTTATTTGTGACGGTGCTGTGCGCTCGGGCAAAACTGCGGTGATGATCCTTTCCTTTGTACATTGGGCAATGAGATATTTTGATAAGTCATATTTCGCTATCTGCGGCAAAACAATCAGTTCGGCTGAACGCAATATTATTTCTCTTGTGAAAGATATGACAGATATTACTGCGTTTTTTAGCGTGAATTACAGCTCTTCAAAACATATTCTAACCATAAAAGGTGCTGAAAAAGAAAATTATTTTTATGTTTTTTCAGGTAAAGATAAAGGCTCTGCTTCGCTTATACAAGGTCTTACTCTTTGCGGTGTGTTTTTTGATGAGGTGGCTTTGCAGCCGAAAAGCTTTGTTGAGCAGGCAATAGCAAGAACGCTTTCTATTCCTTTAGCAAAGTTGTGGTTTAACTGCAATCCTGAGCATCCTGAACATTGGTTTTATAAGGAGTGGATTTTAGACGCCGACGGTAAAAATACAAAAAAAGCACTGCATATTCATTTTGAAATGAAGGATAACCCGATTTTAAGTGAAAAAGAGATAAAAAAGGCGGAGTCTTTATATACAGGAGTGTTTAAAGAGCGTTTTGTTTTTGGAAAATGGGTGGCTTCCGAGGGACTTGTTTATCCGATGTTCAGTAAAGAAAATATAGTCAGCGGTACTGATTTTAAAGGAGAATACTACATAAGTATTGACTACGGAACTGCTAATCCTTTCAGTATGGGACTTTGGGTAGATACAAGCAATCAGGCGGTGAGACTAAAAGAGTTTTATTATGATTCAAAAAGAGAGCACCGCCAGCTTACTGATGAGGAATATTACAATGAGCTTGTCAGGTTTGCAGAGGGGTATTCAATAAAAAGCGTGGTAGTTGACCCGTCGGCGGCGTCTTTTATACAAACTGTCAAGCGGCACGGCGAGTTTAAGGTGCGTCCTGCTAAAAACAATGTTCTTTACGGTATCGGAATAGTTTGCGATTATTTGAAAAGACGAAAAATACTGATAAATGAAAGCTGTTCCGATATTATCAGGGAGTTTTCTCTTTACAGCTGGGATAAAAGCAGTAACACGGACGCGGTTATTAAAGAAAATGACCATGCTTTGGATGAAATGCGGTATTTTTGTACTACTATTCTTGCGGCAAAATCGCAGTATTATGAGAAAAACCGCAGTTTGAAAAATTCCGAAAACTATTTTAAAAATGACTTTAATATTTCATATTGGGAGTGAGAAAAACGCTTTATTTAATTTCAGTTACATTAGTAATATCGGCTTTTTTATTGGGATTTAAAATCGGTAAAAGTAAAATCCAAAACCCAAAACATGAGCAGGCAGATAAGAAAAGTCTTTCAAAAGAGGACGAAATAGTTCAGCAAAGAGTTATAAAAGAGATTCAGAACTTTCTTAACTATAACGGGGAACAGCAAGAGGATATTTTGTAAGATTAAATTGAAAGGATTTGATAAACAGCAATGGCTAAAGCAGAAAACAAATTTGTTTTAGATATTAATTTTGCGGGAAGAAAGATTTCGCTTGATAAAGCTTTGGCAAAAAAATATGCACTTTTGGGGCTGAAAGCTGAAAAATACAGTTTGAGTTTAGAAATTTTAAAGCTTTTAGCCGCAAGAGAAAAGAAATCGCCCGAAGAATTTATGCAAGTCTTAAAGAAAGAAAAAGACGACGCATTAAAATCTTCGCTATTGGAAAAGGTGGGCGGCGATGAAGATTTAGCCGAAAAGCTATTTAATCTTGAAAATGATTCGGCAGGCAAGTTTAAAACAAAAAAGAAAGGCGACTTTGAAGAAATTAACGAATATTTTTCAAATTATAAAACTGCCGATGATTTGCCTGACGAGGTATTAATTCTCAGCGAATTAAAAGGAATTTCGCTTTTTGACGCGCTTTTAAGGTATAAGCTTTTGCAGCATCAAAAAGCAGAAAAAGAACAAAAAAACAGAGAAAAAAATATGCAAAAGGGCGTGGGCTCTTTGCAGACAAACGATACTGATTACGGCTTTTCGTATATCAGCGCAATGCTGAGAGGCATTAATAATTAGTTTTAAAGGAGAAAAAATATATGTCAATTAATAATGATGCATTTGCAGAAAAATTTACAGGAGAGCTTGATAAAATCATTGTTGATAAATCAAGCGTAGGATTTATGACCGATAATGCTTTTAAAGCAAAATTTGTCGGTGCGAAAACAGTTAAAATTCCGAGCATTGCCATGCAGGGTCTTGGCAATTACAACAGAGATACCGGATTTATTTCAGGAACAATTGATGTTTCAAACACAGCCTATACAATGCAGATGGACAGAGCACGTTCATTTGTAATTGACCGCGAGGATATGGATGAAACAGGTATTGCAGAGCTGGCAGGCTCAGTTATGAGCGAGTTTGTTAGAACAAAGGTTGTTCCTGAAACAGATGCTTACGCTTTATCAAAGCTCAGCGGACTTGCGGCAACACGAGGTCAGATTATTACAGATTTTGATTTAACAAAGCCTTATGAAATGTTTAATTCACTTCTTAATGAAATTCAGGCAGAAGTAGGTATGGATGAAGAGTTGGTTTGCTTTGTTAACCGATACATTTGGAATGCTTTTCGTAAAACCGAAGAATTTTCAAAGCTTGTTGAGGTAGGCAGCTTTAAGCAGGGAGAGATTTCATTTGAAGTCAACAAGATTGATAATGTTGCAATTATTCCTGTTTCAAATTCAAAGATGCAGACTGCAATAGGATTTTTAAGCGGAAAAGGCGACGATAAAAACGGCGGATTCACAACCTTGGTTAACTCAAAAGGTGTTTATATGCTTATGTTGCCGAAAAAAGCCGCATCCTTGGTTAAAAAGAGTGAGAAAATCAGAATCTTTACACCGGAGCAGAATCTTACTGCCGACGCGTATAAATTCGATTATCGAATTTATTATGATGTGTTTGTTAAAAACTCTTATCTTTCATCGGTTTGGGCAGCGCTTGCGCCGTCAGTTTCGATTGTTAAATCTACAAATACTTATGCAATAGTGACTGAAGGCGAAATTTCCGGTGAAATCACTTTTACAGCTGAAGCTTCCGATGGTTCACAGCTTGAATTACAGTGGTACAGATGTGATGACAAATATAAGAATAACGCTGTAAAACTTGTCGGTGAAACATCTGCAAATATGGCGATTGATACCGGCTTGACCGCGGGTACATATTACTATTTCTTAAAGATAACCGCAGGCGGCGCTACGGAGCTTGAAACAAGTGTATGTACTGTTATAGTTGAATAATTTTTTAATAAAGCAGGGCAGTTTTTGCCCTGCTGAAAATTTAAATAAGGGAAGTGAAGATTTGAATTATAACAAAGATATATGCGCCAAAGTTTTTTTAGAGCATGAAAACGCACAGAATTATAAAAGCTCAATAGGTAAAAAGGGTTTGTATGAACAGTCAAAGCAAAACAGACGTTTTTATTCGGGTGACCAATGGTACGGCGCAAAAGTCGGAGCTAACCGACCGCTTGTTCGCCATAATATTATAAAAAGAATCGGTGAGTATAAAACCGCGGTCATCGGCGGTGATGAAATAAGCGTCAAATTTTCGCCTGTGGGAATTTCAGAGATTGCACTTAAAGACGCGCTTAATGATTTGAAAAAGGAAATTCAAAGCGGGAAAAAGCAGTCTTTCGGCAAGCTTTCCGACAGCGAAATTATTTTAGCCGCAAAAGCTGTTTCCGAGTATTTTGGAATCTGTGCAAAACGGCTGCATTTTGAGGACGTTTGTGCAAACGCGTTGAAAAATGCCTATATTACAGGAAGCGGAATTGTTTATGCTTACTGGGACGGTGATATAAAAACAGGTCTTTTTGCCGATGATGAAAGAAAAACTCCGATTATGGGAGACATTTGTGCTGAGGTTATTGATATTGAAAATGTTGATTTCAGCGACCCGACGGTCGAGAGCGTTCAAAAGCAGGATTATATTATCATTGCAAGCAGAAAAACAGTAGGTGAGCTTATTAGAGAGGCAAAACGCAACGGTGCGAGTGCATTAGAAATCGAAAGCATAAAACCTGATAATGAGTATTGCTCGGGAGAGGCTTTTTACAGCGAAAAAGCTACTGTTTTAACAAAGTTTTTCAAATCTTATGACAGCAGCGGAAACTATACCATTAACGCGGTAAAGGTTTGCAAAAATGCGGTTATCAAGCCACAGTGGGATACTGGGTTAAAGCTTTATCCTATTGCAAAGTTTAATTGGGAACAGAATAATTTAGCTTATGGTGAGTCGGAAATTACAAATCTTATACCGAATCAGATTGCAATAAACCGAATGCTCACCGCATCTGTTTGGGCGGTTATGATGATGGGTATGCCGATAATGGTGGTCAACGGAGATGTTGTAACTGAACCGGTTACAAACGATCCCGGTCAGATTATAAGCTTTTGCGGAAATTCAGATGATTTTGATAAAGCCGTAAAGTATGTTGCTCCGCCTGAATTTTCACAGAATTTTGAGAGTATTACCTCAAAGCTGATAGAAAATACCCTTAATGCTTCAGGTGCAACCGACGCGGCGCTCGGTACGCTTCAGGCACAAAACACATCGGCGATTGAGTCGGTTAAGGAGTCGGCAAGGCTGCCGCTGACGCTTTTCAAGAAAAGATATATTACCTTTATCGAAGATATTGCAATGATTTTTCTCGATTTTATGTTGAATATGTACGGCACACGCCCGCTTATGCAAAAAAGCGGTGATGATATTTGGTATTTCCCTTTTTCATCTCAGCGTTATGCAGATATTTCATTTATTTGTGAAGCAACTTTAAGCGGAAATGATTCTGATATAAAGACTGTGGCAGACGAGCTTGACAGTCTTAATAAATCTGATAAAAAGGAGCTTGCCGATTATCTTTTAAATAACAAAGGAGATGAGAAAGTATGACCGCAAAAGAGGTTTTTGATGAGGCATTGACTTTGACAGGTTACGGCATAACAGAACTGTTCGATTCAAGTGATATATCATCAAGGGCGTTGGTGATTGTTAACGCAGTATATTCAGATGTATATTTTTTAAATCATAAAGAGGGTTTTGAAAAAATTCACAGTATTGATGATACTGTGAATATCGGCGAGCGTGAGCTTTGCGACTGTATGATTTACGGAATCGCAGCAATGATTGCAAATATTTTAGGTTCCGAAAATGATTATAAGGTTTTTTCGTCTGTTTATAATTATAAAAAATCATTGCTTTTGAAAAAATGCGAGATAACACAAATTCAAGATACATTTGTGAAAGGGTGTGACTCTTAATGTCAGACTCAAAGATAAAAGCATTTTCTTTTAATAAATTCGACGGCGGTATCAATGCCAAAGAACTGCGTAGTGAAATTGCAGATAATGAGCTTTATGAGTGTGTCAATATGTATCCAAAAGAGGGTAAGCTTGTCACCAGAGAAGGCTTAATAAAAACCACGGTTTGTTCGCTTTTTGAAAATGATGAGGGATATTCTCTAAAGCCTTTGGGTTCGGTAGTTTACTCTGCAAATTCGGCTTTAAAGCTTTTTCTCGTTTCAAGGGTTAGCGACGGAACATTTTATAATAAATTGCTTGTCTTACGCCCGACCGGTTCATATAAGCTTTTGGAGCTTTATAATTTCAGTTCGTCAAATTATTCTTATGAAATTAATAACATAAATTGTATTGCTTTTGCAGGCAAAGCGGTATTCGGCAGCGGTGTTTTTGTGTTGCTCGGAGCAATAAACAGTAAGAATGAAATTTGCGAAAAGCTTATTTTTGAGCTTGATTCTTTATTCGCGGGCTTGACCGCTGTGAGTGCTTCGGATATTTACGCTCCCCTTGTTTTGGTTAACGGAAGAGGCGAGAGCTATAATGAGCTTGAAAGCGCTAAAAGGAACTATCCGTCACCTCGTATTCTTGAGGATTTTAATATACTTTCTTCTGCTTTTCGCGCTGCATATAAAACCGACGGGTTTTCTTCACAGTTTTATCTTCCCGCTAAAGGGCTGTCTGCTGAACAGGACGAAAATATAATAATTACTTATACCGATACTTACGGTGACGAGCATGAATTGCAGATTGCATACAACAGTGATATTTCTAATTATCTTTATCTTGATGACGCGGCTTGCAGATTTAAAATTGACCGTTACAAGGGAAGAATTGATGTAGTTAATTCTGACGGAGAAGCAGTTGCTTTGCCGGAATCACAGGGCATATACAACAATCTCATTATCAAGGCGTATAAGAAACCTGAATCAGACAGGATTTTCAAAATGACGGTTGCAGAGAGCTTTAATTCGAGAGTATTTTTATCTGGAAACAGTGACGAGGGCAATGTTATATGCTTTTCAAAAAGAAATAATCCGCTTTATTTTCCGCGGTCAAATGTTGCTTATTTTGGCGATAAAACCAGTGCGGTGACAGGAATAAAACAGCAAAATGACAGATTGATTTTATTTAAACCTCATGAAATAGGAATTTGTTCATCGGTTAACTATTCAGAATATAACACCGATTTTATTCTGCTCGGGAAATCAAATCAGGCGTCAACTCTTGAGAGCATGAGCGTAAAATCAATAAATACAGGGCTTGGCTGTATTTATCCCGAAACAGTTAAAAACTGTGCTAATCGCATGGTGTTTTTGGGTACGGATAATAAGGTTTATGCGATAACAAGTTCGAGCAACTATTTACAGAGAATTTATCATATTTCAAATAAAATTGACAATATAACGTTTTCGCTTAAAACATCATATAATATTTTTGCGATGAATTATAAAGACAGATATATGCTGTTTTATGATAATAAATGTTTTTCATTTAATTATAATGAGTCGGACTTTTTTAGCAGTTCTTCAGCTACTGCAAAGAGTAAAAATAATGTTGCCTGGTATTATTTTGAATACAGTATAGGAGTAGCAAATCTGTTTTCATCACTATGCATTGACAGCACCGCTTCATTATATGCGTCGATTGTTTCTGATGACGGAGTCAGAAAAATAGTTCGTTATATTCCCGGAGGATTTGTTGACCGTGCAATGGTTGATGAGGATACATCAAAAGCATCAAATATTACTTGTAAATTCTCAACTAAAGCCTCGAATTTTGGCATTGATTCTTCCAAACAGATAGTCGGGGTTGAAACAGTTATCGGAAGTGAGAGTTTTGAAAGCGACAATGATATTCAATTAAGCTTTGCTTCTGAATGTAAAAATACTGCGGCTTTAGCTTTGAAATACGATAAGACAAATGCAGTGGATGAAGCGCGGGTAAATCTAAATGTATGTTTGTTCGGATTAAGGCATTTCGGCTTGAATTTCACGAGTGAAGGTCCTTTTTCGGTAAAGTGTATCAAAATCAGATATAAATAGGAGATAAAAAGATGATGAATAATATTTTTTCTCAAAAAGGAATTATATCAGGAAATATAGTGGCTTTGGATAAAGGTTCGGTCAAAATGCAAATTGAAATAACCGATATTTTTGAGGAGCTTCCTTTTTTGAGATATAGAATTGAATATTTTGCAGACGGAAAATATTTGATTCTCAGAGATATTTCGCTGTACAGTAAAGAAGAAAACGGTGAATGCAGGTATTTTATTTCTTTTTATCTGCCTAAAACAGAAAAGTCGGTAAAATTTAATTTGCAGCAGGTAAAAATAGATGAATTCGGCAGAGAAATTGCGGTTTATTATTCTTTCCCTATTGATTTAAAGGAGGTAGATTTATGAGTAAAACAGCACAAGGACTTGTTAAGTATGCAAAAGCGCAAATAGGCAGACCATATTGGTACGGTACATTCGGTCAAAAAGCGACAAAAAGTCTTTATGAAGCTAAGAAAAAGCAGTATCCTAAATATTACACTTCATCGGATTTTTCCAAGCAGTACGGCAATAAGGTTCACGACTGCATAGGATTGATTAAGGGTTATATATGGTGTGATGATGAGAATGATTTCTCGCCAAAATATCAGTCAAACGGCTGCCCTGACATTAACGAACAAATGATGTATGAAAACGCCAAAGTAAAGGGAAACATTGATACAATGCCTGATGAAGAGGGACTTCTTGTTTTTAAAAATAATCATGTAGGCGTTTATATCGGCGGGGGTTTTGTTGTGCAGGCAAAAGGTCATAATTACGGAGTTGTAAAAACAAAGCTTGATAGCGACGGTTGGACAAAGTGGTGTGAATGTCCTTATATTGCATACAAAAGCAAGGCTCACAAAACAGATAAATATGTAACGGTTAAAACAAACGGCAGTGATTTAAATTGCCGCAATAAAGCGAGAATTACGGGTAAAGTAATAGGTTTATTTAATAACGGTACAAGATTAGAACTTATAGAAAAGACGCGAAAAAACTGGTATCTTGTGAAAGGTAAGGCTAAAAGCGGTAAAACAGTAAGCGGTTACTGCTCGGCTAAATGGTTGAAAGAATAATAAATTGAATGAATTATTAGTATCTATTTTATCGCTTATCGGTACATTAATCGGTACTTTCGGCGGGATTTTGACATCTGCCAAGCTTACGGATTATCGCATTAAAGAGCTTGAAAAAAGTGTGGAAAAGCATAATAATTTTATTACCCGCATACCTGTTATTGAGGAGCAAATTAAAGTATCAAACCACAGAATTTCAGATCTTGAAAGTGGGGTGAAGTAAATGCAAAACAGATTTCGTTCATGGGCCTTGTGGGTTTCGGTTGCGGCATTAATTGTTTTTTGCGTAAAACAGTTTGTCGGAGTTGATATCGGCGAAACAGTAGACGGCTTGCTTAATGTATTGCTGCCTGTTTTGGTAGGTTTCGGCATTATAAACAATCCTTGTAATAAAGAAAAACTATAAAAGAAAAAACACTTCTATTTTTAATAGAAGTGTTTTTTAGCTTTTTAACAGGCGTATATAGTGATTTGCTTCACGCAATACGTGGTCTGCAAGCAACGGCAGAATAACCGAACGGATTTCGCATTGTTCAATGCCTTTCGTTCCGGCAGTTTTAAATTCTTTGAATTTGACGGTTTCTTCTAAAGATGACGCTTTGATTGTCTGACTTTGCGCATCATTGCAGGAATCTAACAGTTTGGCATATTCTTTTGCAAAGCCGTTTGCTGAATTAATAAGTTCTTCTTCAGACGGATCTAAAAGCCCGCGGATAAACATTGCGTGTTCCATCATAATTTGATTCCAGAAACATTCGACTTTTTTCATCGAGTCATCATTAAGATAACCTTCGCGCTCAAGAGTGTCGACATATTTGCGGTAAAGTTTTGCTTCTCTTATGATATGTTCAATAAGCAACGGGTAGTTCATTGTAAACATTTCGCAGTGAAGTACATTTTTCAAAGTAAGCTCTTTGAAATTAATCAGGCCATCTAACAGATTCAATGCAGTCTGATTAAGCCTTTTGACATCAATTCGCATTTTCTGATTGATATGGCTTCTGCGCATATCGCTATTTAAATTTAATTCTTTTTCGGTTAATGTTTTATTGATGTTAATGCCTGTGAATTTTTCTGTTTGCTGTTCAGCAAGCAAGGTAAATTCAGTTACAAGTTCGCCTGAATCCAAAACATTTTGGGTTACAATGCCGTTACCGAGCGAGATTGCCCGATTGAGCAGTTTTTCAAATTCAATTTTATAAAACTCAGCTTTGTTTGAAAAAGATGGGTTTGCAGGTGTAAAACCGGCTCTTAAAAATAAAGAATGTTCTTTCATTATACGCCCGAAAAAAAGGTGTAGTTCCAGAGATTTTATTACATAATTATCAATATACATATTCTCCTCCGTTAAAACAGATATCAGTATAATTTATGTTTATAAAGAAAAAGTGTTAATTAATTTTTATAAACAAAAAAATCTCCGTCGAATTTTCGACGGAGATAATAATTAATTTAGTTTTACGAAAGGATTGCTCGGTCGTTTGCAAATTCTTTGCCGCTGGCTTTTACGAAAAGATTCATAAGGTCTTCTACGGTAAGCTTTTTCTTTTCTTCGCCTTCAACATCAACTATAATATGACCTTCGTGCATCATAATAAGTCGGTTGCCGTGTGCAATTGCATCTTTCATATTATGAGTAATCATCAATGTTGTAAGGTGGTTTTCATTTACAATGCGGTCGGTAATTTCCAAAACCTTAGCAGCTGTTTTAGGGTCAAGCGCCGCAGTATGCTCATCAAGAAGCAAAAGCTTAGGCTGATTAAGTGAAGCCATCAAAAGTGTAATTGCCTGACGCTGTCCGCCTGAAAGCAATCCTACTTTTGTTGTAAGTCTGTCTTCAAGTCCAAGGTCGAGCGTAGAAAGCATTTTCTTGTATTCGGCTCTTTCTTCTTTTTTGATACCCCATGCAAGTCCTCTGTGTTTCCCGCGGCGTTTTGCAAGCGCAAGATTTTCATCAATCTGCATATCTGCCGCCGTACCCATCATAGGGTCCTGAAAAACTCTTCCGAGAAGTTTTGCACGTTTGTATTCAGGCATTGAGGTGATATCGTCACCGTCAATTTGAATGGTTCCCGAATCAGGTTTCCAAACGCCTGAAATAGCGTTTAACATTGTTGATTTACCTGCGCCGTTACCACCGATAACAGTAACAAAATCGCCGTCTTTAAGTGTTAAATTCAAGTTGTTCAGCGCAACTTTTTCATTTACTGTGCCGGGATTGAAGGTCTTTGTAACATTATTAATTTTAAGCATTTGCACGACCTCCTTTTGCTTTGGCAAAGTATTTCTTTTTCCAATAAGGAATGGCTAAGAATATAGCTACAACAAGCGCTGATAGCATCTTTAACAAGTCGGCATCAAGACCTAAGAAAATAACAGTCTGGTAAACGAAATAATAAATCACGCCGCCTAAAACAACTCCGATAAGACGTGCAGCAAGGTTCTGCGAAATATGAGAAACGATAGCTTCGCCTATGATAACGGCAGCAAGACCGATAACGATAGCTCCGCGGCCCATATTAATATCAGCAAAGCCCTGATATTGTGTGAGTAAAGCGCCGGAAAGCGCTACAATTCCGTTTGATAAAGTAAGGCCGAGAATTTTGTTAAGGTCAGTATTGATACCCTGTGCGCGGCTCATATTGAGGTTATTACCTGTAGCTCGGACAGAAGCTCCAAGCTCTGTGCCGAAAAAGTAATATAAAGCAGCAACAATAAAAGCAACAAATACAAGAAGTATCAAAATAGACTGAACAGTTTTAATCTGTGCCAAAACCAATTCGTATTTTCGGTTAGGAAGCGCAATGTTTGCTTTTCCCATTACTTTTAAGTTTACCGACCAAAGAATTAACTGGGTAAGAATACCGGCGAGAATTGCAGGAATACCCATAAAAGTATGTAAAATACCTGTTACAAAACCTGCGAGCAAGCCTGCGACTAAAGCGGCAAGCATTGCTATCCA
>JBJEIS010000203.1:0-6822 GCA_051877275.1 Acutalibacteraceae bacterium
TATTGATATTACTAACATTAGCATTAGTCTTGTTTAATTGTGTTTTATCAGCTTTGTTATCTACATACTCTTTTAAATTTGTGCAGTCATAAGAATAGTAGCTAACAACTACACCGTTTTCAATTTCAATAACAGCAACAGGGAAATAGAATGTGCAAACCGACTCTTCAGGTTCTGTGCTTGAAATAAACCAATTACCGCTTATATTAACTCCCATAAAAATTGTCTGCATACTCTGCGTTAAATCAATATCACACATAAGATTTGTTAGTAGAAAATCATGTAGTCTGCATTTAACAGTAACAATTTTTCCGCTGACATCAATACTGTTTATAAGAGGTATCTTTTTAAGCTTATCTATCTCTGAAGTATGATTCTCAATCACTTCACCCTGCTCAGCGATTTTCTCATTCTGATTTTTTAGGTTATCAGCGATTTCTCTTTTCTTATTTGCCATATCAAGGTACATATCAGTGATATTGCGCTCATATTCTGTAACCGAGACTTCAACTTTGCCTTTAGGCTTGTTGTAAAAATACAGCCTTAACGGGTAAGAACAAATTTTCTCTTTAACTTCGTTGTCGGTGATTAATTCCTCAATCAAATAAACCTGTGCAGTACCACCAATATTACGTATTGT
This sequence comes from Acutalibacteraceae bacterium, assembly GCA_051877275.1. Taxonomy (GTDB): domain Bacteria; phylum Bacillota; class Clostridia; order Oscillospirales; family Acutalibacteraceae; genus RUG11462. Next base: position 641 of record JBJEIS010000203.1, read on the forward strand.
CGTCGGCACATCAACGATAAGATGATTTTCTGTTGGCGTAATCGGCACTGTGCTTTCATAAGTACCGGCACACCCAACAAACTCAACACGCCAAGATTGGTTGCTTTTTTCTGCGATTTCGGAAATGTCAAAATCAATGCTTACACTCCCGATATCGCCCTGAACACCACCGAAACGCCGATTTTTAATATCAAGCTTTCTATCCGATGATATCTTTACATTAATAGTCATATTTTCATCGCCTTTCTGTATTTTAAAAGGGACTGCCTAAAAGGTAGCCCCTTAAACACCGTAATCTTCGTAAAGTCCTGCTTTAATACTGGACTTGTTAGAAGAAATATACTTGTATTTTTGCGCCGCGGTTAAATCCGAAAAGTATAGGTACTTTCCGTTATAAGTAACCTTGCGCCCTGTAAGATATTCATAAGCCATTGAAATATATTTGCTCTCGCTGTCTGCTCCGCTTTTCTTTATGGCATTTAGCTTATCTTTTTTACTTGTCTTACCGCTAACCGCGCCTTTGTTGATAATTAAACCGCTGATATTATTGCCGCTGTCTTCAACTTCCTTAATTATTTCGTCGCTCTTTGAAAGATTATTTTTTTGTGAGTCTTTAACATACTTAACAACCGCGTCAACCATTGACATTTTCTTTTTACTGCTGGCATTTTGATAGGTAGGTGAATTTTCAACATCATCTAAAATCTCGTTAACTTTTTCATTGTCAAGCGTGATTTTCTCGTCTTCATCTTGTTCGTTCTTGTATTTCTCGTCAAAGTATTCATCAAGTGAAACATTGCGCTGCAAATACATATCTAACTTTGCTTCACTATCTGACAGCTTGTAATCACTGACCGTAGTTTTCGCCTTATTTTCAGCATAAGAATATATGTCGGTAATCATCTCAATTTTGGTATCATCGTCAGCATATTTATATGTTGATGTTTTAATTAATTCATCAATATATTTATAAGCGTTCTGCCCTGCTTGCGTTTGATACTTCTCGTATTCGTCAGCAGTAAGATACTTTGTTTCACCGTCAATCTTAATTTCTGTATCAACCGAGTCAGGTAAAACAAGTTTATTACCTTTTGCATTATAAAGCCTTGCGATTTCATTATTTACACTATCATAATTGACCGTTGAAACATAGCCAGGCGATAGCATATTCTGTACTATTCTATTCGCAATACCTTTTGTAATATCATAATTGCCCCAAGCGTCAACATAATCATTCTGTCGCCAATATCCTGTTTTAGAAGATATTTTGTTTAATGTCTTCTGCATAAATTTCGGTATTGCCGAATTTTCATCTATATAGTTTATCTGCCTTTCGGGTACTGCTATTCTTGTAACCTGTCCGGCAAGCGTAGGCAATGCCTGCAAAAAGTAAGATTGAAATGCGTTATACAAAACACTTTCAATAGGATTATCGTCCCATTTAATTGTATTAAGCGTATCATTTATTCCCTGCATCATTGACAAATTCACAATAGGCTCAAAAGCACTATCCCCAATTGTATTAATAAATTTCGTCCAATTATTAGAATAGTCTTGTTGCAGTGATTGATATAATTCAACGCCGATGAAAAACGGAATACAAGCAGGTGCCGCCCAGTCAACGGTATATGATTTATCACCTATAACAATTGCATACTCCTGTTCTCCGTTAAGTTGTCTAAACCATTCGTCGTCATCGCCACCAAAACCGCCTATTGCAATTCCCATTGATGATAACAGCATACCAAGCGCCATAATGCCTGTGCCGGTTAAACCGCTTGAAATACCATCAATAAATTCAGCGCCGCTATATTCACCATTTTTAATATCAACAGCCGCTTTGCCTATTGTTTTAATAAGTCCGATAGGCGAATACTCAATACCTCTTTTAAGAATGTTTATAGGTGTCTTTTTAAAAGGTAAAATGCCTTCAATAACTAGACCAACGCCCTTAACTTTTGAAAATCTATTGATTGCGTTTGCAACTGCGGAAGCGTCCCTGTAAGTTGCTTTCCAAGCCTCGTTTACCGCATATTCTCTTACCTGTTGCAATTGACTTTCACTAATATTGTTTACATCAATTTTTTTAGCTGTGAGAGCTTGCGACATTGCCCTGACATAGTGATATTTAAGAAATACCATATCTTCGGCTTCAAGTGCTTTAAAGTTTAACTTTCTAAATGCTTCGAGCGGTTTAAACTTAAATATTTGCTTAGCGTCTTCAATTTCGGTATTATCATTATATTTACCGCCTGAAGAAATGTAATCCGACATCAGTTTAAAGTCTTTGTTAGCAAAAGAAACTGTCCCTTTTGATATCTTAATCGCCTTTGTTCTCTTTGAAGTATCTCTAATAAAAATATGCTCCATTGCCGTACCGAAAGCATTTTTTATTTCCACCGCCGGAACAAACACAGCATTACCAACCAAGTTTCTTATATGTGTTCTCGGATTACCGAGCATTGATAAGTATCGCCAAGCGTTCCATTTATCAAGAAATGTTGAAGGCACTTGTTCGCCAACCGACTTCATAATTTCCTGCGCGGCTTCTGTTACTTCCTGTTCGTTTTTAGCGTTTGCTAAAAACTCCGCTTCTGCTTCACCTATTTTTACTTGTTTTTTACCTTTGTACTTCTTCTCTAAATCTTTATTCAGAGTGTTAACTGTCTTTTGTAAGTAGTAAAGCCGTCCTACTCCACCCATCTTTTTAAGAAGCGAAAAAGCCTGTACCGCTTGACCGAGCCTTGTCCCTACTTCGCAAAGTTCAGCCGTAAGATTAAGTATCTTATCCGCTTTTTCTGTGTCGCTTAATTCTGTGCTGTTAGCATACATTTCAATCAGCGCTTCACCAAGTGCAATATCATTTTTAGTAACCTTGCCCTTAATCGCTTCATTCCACATTATTTCTGCGTCGCCATTTTCAAGATGACGCTTTGCATAGTCTAATGCTTGCTTGTCGCTGTATGATTTGTGGCTTCTCGCTTCGTTTATAACATCGGTTTTAATGCGTTCCAGCGTTTCGCCGTCAATATTTCCTTTTTCAAGAATTGAGCGAACAGTAAGCGAAGTAACCATATTGTCACTTGTCTTTTTCGGTACATCAATATCCCTTTCAGCATTAGCGCCTTTCTTTATAGTACCGTACTTCTCATTAAGTGCTTCAAGGTCATCACCAATAGAAAAAGCAGACTTGTCTAAGCCTGCTTCAGTTTCATTATTTTCTGTTCTATTATTTTTTCGTCCTTTGTCGAATTGAGAATGTCCACTATTTTCTGTGCTAACGCTTCTTTGTTTTCCTCTTTGATATTCGTAAAAAGACTGCAAATCTTGTCTATTAATGACTGTTGCAAATTCATTTCCGAAAACTTTTTGAACATTTTCATACGAGTTTTCCGTTTCTCTACTGTCTGCATATAAATATCCCTCTTTTATTATATTCAATTCAGTTTTATCAGTTGTATTAAACCTAACTATCTTTGTTATTTCAGGGTTATCAATATCACCGCGAACATAAACAAAAACATTTAAAGTGTTTAAATCATTTCCTGTGCGGATAATTGATTCTCCGGTAATAGAATTATACCCGAAAGGTTTATTATTTAACTTTTTGTAGTTTGCAAATTCGTGAGTAAAATGCTGATATTCAGCAGAAGTCAAAACATTATTTGCTCTTACCCACCCGAAATTATTATACTGCTTTTCGGTGTATCTGTCAATAATTTCATTGTCAACATTTAAAGAATAAGAAACATCATTCCTATCCGAAAATACAACATCTGTTTTGTCAATATCAGGACGGGTATTTTTTCTTTGCTCATTATTAAGATTAAGACGGTTTTGAACATCTGTTGCTTCTATCTCGCCGGCAGTTTCAAGCTTTAACTTATCAGCAGTCTGCGATTTTTCACCGGTATACATCTGCTGAATATCAGTATCATTTTCCGCATTTTCGGATATACTGTTATTAGTATCATACGAAAAAACTTCATTAAAAGGCTTGCCTTTTATATTGACATTTTCATTTCCGTATGTTATACTTCCTATATAACCACTTTTCAGCAAGTCGGTAGGCATGGAGAAGCCTACTCGGGTTAGCAGATTAGTGGTTATTTTTTTATTTTTAGAAGTGTATAGTACTTCGCTTCTTTCAAAAAAACTTTTAATATCTTCCGCACTATTTGTTTTAGAATATGCACTTACAGCTTTTTGCATATCATCTAAAATAATTTTATTTTCTTTTGGTATTAAATCAAGTACGCACAAAACAGGCTTACCGTTTTCTGCGTTAATCCTGCCAAACATAACCATTCGGGTATTATTATTAACTTTGTTTTTACTGCTCAATACCAAAATCGGATTTTCAAGAATTTCAGGTATTTTCTTTATTACATCAAGGCTCATTTCAGGGTGTTCTCTTAGAATAGTATTTATCTTACTTCCATTAATATAAATATCGTTCTCTCTTGCACCGAGTCCCTGAAGAACATCACCGGTACTGCCTAAAATAAAACTTTCTTCATCAGACTTTCCGTTTCTGTCCCAAGTCTTAATATCATTTTCAAAATCAGGATTTATTTCATACTTAACACCGTTATTGCTATCGGTGTTTTTATTTTGCCCTGTTTTTCCGCTGTCAATCTGCTTTTGAAGTTTAATAATATTTCGTTCAAGTGCTTCAATACTTGCACTGCCGCCTAATGCTTCTTTAATTTTTGAAACAATATCTTTGATTGTATCAATAAATTTCTGAAAACCATTCTTATCCTCGAATGCTTCTTCAAGCTTGTTCATTGTATCATTAAAGTTTTTACCGCTAAACAATTCTTCTGCCATAAAATCCGCAAATGCTTCGTTTTTAGCTTGCGTATTTGACAGTTTTGTAGCAACCCCATACATGCTTATATAGTTGTTTAAAACTGCTCTGTATTGGTTGTTATATGTGCCTGTTGCATTAAGTTTTTTAGCCTTATTTAAAATCCACTCTTTAAAAGCTTTTGAATTTTCAAGTCTTTTAGAATAATTTTCAAAACCTTTTGCATTTTCAAGCGTATGGTGATATTCGTGTTTAAAAATCTGTCTTTCGATAGGCACATCAGAATTAAGGTAAATTTTATTTCCGTTAGTAAAACCGTTGATTTGTGCTTTTGTAAAATTCCCGTTTTTGTCTTTTACATAAGAATTTTTAAACCAAACTGTTTCTAATCCTTTGCTATCATAAAAAGCCTGCACTCTACGCGAAATCTTATCAGTTCTAATATCGCCGTCAACCTTAATCTTCCCATCGTGAAGCTTTGAAACCTCATTGGCAATAGTTTTTGCTTTAAAGTTGTTAACAATTCTGTCTTGATTGGTAACCCCTCTGTCATGTAAGTCGTTTTCGATAATATCGGAAGCTTCAGCAATATCCGCTTGTCTTTCGACTTCCTCATCAAATTCATTAATGCCTGTTTCTCTGCTTTCTAATGGGCTGTTGTAATTCTCGCTTTGAAACTCCTGTTCTGTAATATCCAATTCGGTTTGACCGCCGCTTTGCTCGATATATAGTTCAAGTTCTGATAATGTATCGGCAGTCTTTTCAAACTGTTCTTGCCATTGGTCGTGAAGCTCTTTACTTGTAGGGTTTTTATCAAATTCTTCTTCAATAATATCAAGTTCTGCTAAAGCTTTTTCCGCGTTTTGCGTATCAATGCCAAACTCTTTAGCATTATCAATAATTGCTTGGGCGTTGTCGCTGATTAATGCAGCTTGCCCATAAGCTTTTGCATATTCACCGCTTAAAACATTTTTCTTTGCAATATTAGAAGAAATAGCAGTACCGGCGCCTAAAACACCGCCCATTAATGCACCCGCAGCAACATCTGAAACTACCTGTTTGCCTAAATCCAAATATGCTTTTTTCTTTGCTTCGCTTTCGGTGTAGCCGTATTCAATATAATTTTGAATAGCTTGTTGATAATCCGATTTTTCTCCGGCTAAAGCCATATTCACAAAGAAGTTAGCGATTGTAGAAGCGCCTTCCTCGCTTCCTTCTGTAACAAAGTTTTTAGCGATTGACTTCCAAATCTTATCACCGGGCTTGATATTCATAAGTGCTTCTATACTGTATTTTTCAGTAGCCCACTCAATAGCGCCGCTTGCAAAACCGAGTGCCATTGCGGTTTTATCGTCTAATCCGTCTTTTT
>JBJEIS010000204.1:0-6713 GCA_051877275.1 Acutalibacteraceae bacterium
AGAAATATCATTTTGTTTTGAATATTCCCAATCAACATACGCCGAATACGCATAGCCGTCGGAGTTGGGGTATTCAACGGTAAATGACGGCTTTTGACCGACTACAGGCTCGTTAATTGTTACCGAAAACTCCGATATTTCTGTTGACATCTCTTTATACAAGCCAAAGCAGTCAAGCACAACGGCTTGTTGGTCGTAACAATTATGATGGACTACCGCAAGTGTGACCGTCTTGCCGGCATATTCACTCAAATCAACCGAAATCTCATGCCATTCTGTGCCTGCGGTGTGATCCTCACCAAGTTGTGTGTAATTCACACCGCTGTCTGTTGAAATATATACGCCGAACTTATCATTTGGAAAACTTTTATTCTGTGCCATCGCCTCGAATGAAAAGATATAATGACTGTCGCTTTCTAGCGTCTGCTCGGGCAGTACAAGCCAGTTGTCTGGGGTGACAGCGCTGGAACCGATTATATAAGAATTGGAGTATATCGCATTTTCGCCGTGACAGTTTCTTATAGTGCTGTTGCCGGGTGATGTTGTCCAGTTATAGCCGTCGCCGTCTTTATCGATTACCGACCAGCCGTCGGGCAGACTGCCGCTCTCAAAGCTTTCATACCACACGTTTGCATAGCCCTCGGGAGCGTGCACATCGCTGTTTTCTTCAGAGCCCGCCGATACAGTAATTGCAGCGGTAGATACCAGCCCCATAACCATTAAAACGGTTAGAAAAAGGCTTGCAAGCTTTTTGATTATTGTTTGTTTTGATTTCATAATTGTCCTCCTTAAAAAATATGTTAAAATAATTAAATTGCATCGAGTGAAGCTGTCAGATATTCTGCAGTAACAGAAGCGTAGAAGAATGCGTCGATAAAACCGTCCTGCTTTGCATGAACAACAGCGCGCGCCTGGTCGGGGTGAGCTGTTTCGTCACAAAAAATAGCTATCTTGCAATCAGGCTGCCTTTCTTTAAGCAATTTTATAAGTTCAATTCGCCCTTCACAAGTAGTTTCTTTTGAGGTAGGCGTTACATCCAGAAGTAATATTTCGGGCTTTGCCGCCTGAAATTCCTGAATTACTGTTTTCGGCGGAGTTGCGGTGATGCGTATCGGCCGAAAATCGCCTGTTCGTTCCAGCATAAACATAATGCTTTCCGCAAATACACGGTTACGCATGCTTACACATATTTTCTTCAATCTGAATTATCTCCTTTCAATGCAGATAAAAAGGTTACTTCTTTACATATATAATTATATTTATAAAAATGCTGCGGCGGTAGTATCGAAAGATACTATTTTGAGAAATTTTATCAAAAAAATTGCATAAAAATAGCGCCCGATATATAATCGGACGCTATTTTCGGCAGCTATTTATGGTCGATATTTACGGCAACACCTCTGACTCTTGCTTCAATTGCAAGCTCAGTTCGGTTATCATAGCCTGTTTTTTCAAGCATACCATGGATTATATTTTTTACTGTACCTTCTGCCAAATTCAGCTTTTTGGCTATTTTGGCATTAGACATTCCCGTAACTGTAAGCCGCAGTACATCTAACTCTCTTTCGGAAAAGTCAACATTTTTGCTAAGCCCCATTTCAACTTCGGGCGGAGTGTCTGGATAAACTGATTCTCCCGCCATAGTTCGGTCAAGAATTTCGAGAATAGTGGTTTTCGGCGATTCTTTATAATAAAAGCTCTCGATTCCGATTTCTTCGGCGCGCTTGAGCCAAGAGGATTCAACCATAGAAGTAATGGCGACTATCTTGATTTTAGGGTGAGTTTTTTTGATTTTCTCGGCAGCGCCCAGACCGTTGGAGCCGTCATTCATAAGAATATCCATAATAATCAGGTCAACGGGAGTTGAGCAGATAAAGTTTTCTGCCAAAGCGGCAGACGACAGAGAACCCACCAGCTCGTATTTTTCGCTGGATTTCAGATACATTTCAAACAATTGTCTTACAACCAACTGGTCATCAACAATTAATACTCTTGTTTTAGCCATTCTAACTCTTCTCCTTTCGGAAATTCCAACCGCAGTAAAAATCGCGGGGTACTTATTACGGTCATAATGCCATTTGCCTGCTCCACGACGCGGCGTAGATTTTTAAGTCCGCCTGTTTCATGTATTTCTTTTTCAGGAGGCTTTCCTGTGTTGGTTAGCTCTGCGGTAAACGAGTCGTCGTGTGACTGTAGGTTTACAAAAAGTTTATCTCCGTTCGCGTGGTGTGCGGTGTTAGTAAGACACTCGCGTATTGCCGTGACAATAACAGTTCTTTTTTTAAGGTTATCAGGCAGTTCGCCGACAAGCTCAATGCTAATGCCGAGCATATCTGCCGTCTTTTCTAACTGATCCCATTCGTCTGACGGCAAGGTCTCGTTTTTCATAACAGAAACAACATATTTCCAAAGAAACAGCAGTTCTTTGCGATTTCGCTCTTCTTTAGGCTGCATAAGATATGTGCGAAATGACAGCAAAGAGCGGCCGATATTATCATGTACTTTTATTTTAGCATTCAGCAGTTCCTTTTCTGCTGTAAAAGTCACCATTTCCTCGCTGAACAGACGCAGACGCTCGTTAACAATGTTAAGCCGTTCGTTTCGCTGTTCAAGCTCACGGGTTAAGCGGTACTGCTCGGTTATATCACAGGCTAAAAGCTCATATATTTCGGAGTTTTCTATCATCAGCTGTTCAAGATGAAACTCCCACACCTTTTTATCAGGTGTTTCTATGGTGATATTCGGATTAGCATTAATATTTTTTGTTTCTATTGATATGCTTTTTTCTTTTAAACGATTGTAAAAACTATCGGCATTTAAAATTTCTGAGTCGAACAGCTCGCCGCTGATTTTATTCATCTGTTTATTGACAAGAAGCGGCTGACCGTCAGGCTCAAAAAAGCATATGCCGTCAGGCAAAGCATCAAGGCTTTCCTTAATGGCACCGATTGTCAGACGATTTTTTTTACGGTGTATAATGCTTGCAAAAAGAGTCACTTCGGCGGCTGCAAAAAGTATCATCAGCAGCATAACTGCAATCCAAGGCAGTTTGCCGGTTACATTACCGAAAAAAAGCCAATCATATGATAGCTGAAAACGGGCGACTGATTCTGATGTGCCCTGCAATATAAATATCACAGCGGCTGAAAGAATCGCACTGAAAAATATGTATTTGCGACCGATATGCATTAAACATGATTCAACGAGGAGAAAAACAGCGCCAAGCATCAACATTAAAGCACAGACAGCAAATATTCTCAGAGTTGCCAAAGGCAGATTAAAATAAGGTGTCATTCAGCGTTACCTCCCTTTGGCAAAGTAAGAGATACATACTCTGTATTTTCCTCAAATTCTACTTCGAGAATTCCGCCTAAAGTTGTTAGTTCTTTATTAATACAGGTATCGTCTATCAGTTTTTTCGGCGCATTGATTACTATTCGCATTATAATACTATTATCAGAAGTTTTTAAATATACAAGCACATCATCTGCACCGGGAATTGACGACTCTAAAACTTCCTCAAACAGCTCGTGGATAAGCAAGACGCTTTTAGCGGGTATATTTCCTTCTGTATCAAAGCTACACCGCATCTTTATTCCGTAAAGCTGTACATATTCCATTGATTCTATAATAGAGCGACGAAGTTCCTCGCTGTGAATAATATTGCCTTGGTCAGCAAGTAAAATTAAGTTGGAATGACGCTTTACATACGCGTTAAGTATGCAGGCGTATTTCATTGTTTTTTCAAATGCCGATTCGTCTGTCGGCGGAGATTCAAGCAGGTCGCTTAATGCTTCTAGCTGCTTTTTGACACCTTTTGCCATGTTGTCATAGAGTTTATTCTGCTTTTCAATGCGTATGCGTTCCTCTTTCATCTTGTTTTCTGCTTCCAGCATTGCATTTTCCTCAGCTGTTACATTCCCAAGCTCTTTAAGTTCTCTGTTAAGGCGGTTAATTTCGGAAATATCACGCGTCCAATATCCGAAACCGCCTTTTATGGCATGACTGTGAAGAGAAATTTCGCCGTTTTTTAATAGTACTGATTTATTCTGTGCCTGTTTAACTTGTGCCGGTGTTACAGGATAGCTTTTTTCAGACTTATAATGTATTATACCGTCTTTATCCATAATACCAGCGCCAATGGAAGAGAAGTTCCAAAATGAGCCGTAGTTATCATTGGATGGAAGCAGATGAAGGCATATAAGACTTTCTGTAAAAGCGATAAATATCAGACAGCTTATTTCCGGCATAGTGAGAAATATATTTTGGAGGAATTCATTATAGCAGATCATATATATTAATCCTACAAAAAGGATAGACAAAGGAAGCTTGATTTTTTTCTTCCTATCGGAAACTGCACAGCGAATAAAAACAGTAATGATAATAGCTAAAAACAAAAGTATTATCCATGTCATGACTGCATAATAAACAAAACCGTAGGTGGTATTGCTGTCATCCCAACGGTCAAGTCCGTCTGAAAATCGGAATGTGTTTTGATGAAGGTCATTTGTTAACACTCCGAGAAGAATTAATACAGCAGGAATAAACAGTAGGTACCATTTGCGGTTGATAGGCTTATCGTGCGGTAGACCGATTGCAAGCACCGACAGAAAAATAAGCAAAGGAATTAACACCATTGGTATGTAATATAAATACCATGCATAACGAAGCGTAAAATGCTTATCCGGAAGAAAGTCATATTTGATTGTACGAATTGCCATCCAAAATATCATAATACTTGCGGCAGATATAAGATTCCTTTTTACATCAGGCTGTAAAAGTCTTTTTTTAAGCTGAAAAATCCAAATTGCAATAGCAAAGGTAAGCAATGTGAAAATAAAGCTATTGTAAGCAAACAGTCCGGTTGGTTTTGCAATAAGCCTAATAACGCCTGCAAAAAGCACCAGACATACGCATATAATATTTAAAGCTTTTGTTCTTTTGTTTATTTGCATTACGCCGCACCTTCTTTATATATAATTTTACAGAAAGCATGGTTGTTTTATTAATAAAAAATATTAGTATAAAAGTTATAATATATTTTAGCATAAATTTGGTTTAATTTCAATTTTTCTTTGAATCAGCTTTATAAAAAAATAATTGTGGCAAAAAAATAACGACAACCCAAAAAAGATTGTCGTTATTTTGGCGCAGAAGGAGAGACTCGAACTCTCGCGACGGTTACCCGCCCTACGCCCTTAGCAGGGGCGCCTCGTCACCAACTTGAGTACTTCTGCATTTGGTAACTTATTTTAGTTTTATATAATCCGAGCCTGATAAAAAATCATCAGGCTCAAGGATCTTTTGGCGGAGAGGATGGGATTCGAACCCATGTGCCTTTTGGGCAAACGGTTTTCAAGACCGCCTCGTTATGACCACTTCGATACCTCTCCGTATTCAACGCTTAAATATTCTATCATATCAAGCCGATTTTGTCAATACATTTTTTATAAAAAATTAAACCGACCGTGTTAAAACGGTCGGTATTAAATTTATCCGATAATCTCTCTGATAATCTTTTGTGCTTTTTGCGCATCGGCCTTGCCACGGGTTTCTTTCATAACACCGCCGATAAGCGCACCGATTGCAGCACCCTTGCCGCCTTTGATATCCTCAACGGCTTTAGGATTAGCCGCAACTACCTTTTCACAGATTGCGCGTAATTCTCCCTCATCAACGCCGCCCATCTGACTTGCATCAATAAGCTCAGTTGCTTTTTTACCGCTCTCAAGCATTTTATCAAGAGTGGATTTTGCAAGGTTATTATTAATCTTACCGTCTTCAAGCATTTTGATAAGCTCAACAAGATTTTCAGCAGTAACCTTAATATCAAACTGCTCCTTATCAGCATCTGTCGCAAGCGTACGGTAGATGTTAGAAATAATAAAGTTTGAAGCAGTCTTAGGCTTGCTTATTTCAGAAGCTACTTCATCGAAGAAATCAGAAACCTTTTTGTATTTAACAAGGATTTTAGCGTCAGTTTCGCTGATACCGTAGTCCTCAACATATCTATTCTTCTTTGAGTCAGGAAGCTCGGGAAGAATACTGCGTATCTCTTCAATCTCTTCATCAGTAGTGTGAATAGTAACCAAATCAGGCTCTCTGAAATAACGGTAATCGTGAGCGTCCTCTTTTGAACGCATACCCTCGGTTTCACCTGTGCCTGTATTAAAACGGCGGGTTTCCTGGATAACTTCTTCGCCTGATTCAATAAGGTCAACCTGACGGTCAAACTCATATTCCATAGCCTGACGCATAAAGGTAAAAGAGTTCATATTCTTAATCTCGGTACGCGTTCCAAGTTTTTCAGAGCCTTTTTCTTTAACTGAAATATTAACATCACAGCGAAGCGAGCCCTCTTGCATTTTACAGTCGGAAACACCGATATATTTCATAATAAGCTGAAGTTTTTCGACATACTCAATAGCTTCATCAATCGAGCGTATATCAGGCTCGGTAACAATTTCAATAAGCGGAACGCCGCCGCGGTTATAATCTACAAATGTATCGCCGCGTTCGTGAACAAGCTTGCCCGCGTCCTCTTCTATATGAATACGCAGAATTCGGATTTTCTTGCCTGAATCAAGCTCAATATATCCGTTTGAGCAAAGCGGTTTGTCATACTGCGACACCTGATAAGCCTTTGATAAGTCAGGATAGCAGTAGTTTTTTCTATCCATTTTTGCAATATTATTAATAGTACAGTTTGTAGC
>JBJEIS010000205.1:0-1638 GCA_051877275.1 Acutalibacteraceae bacterium
CGTCTTGCTTATACTCACGAAGAACATATTTAAGACCGATAGTATTGTTTTCAAGCTTTAATGTGTATGTTGTACCGTATTTAACCTGAACCTTTTTCTTAAGAGCAGCTCGTGTATTACCTCCGCCGTAATTCTCCAAAGCTCCGGAGCTTATATTCCACCAACCTTCTCTCCAGTTAGCGGCTGTAGAAACATCAGTAATCTGATAGCAATCTAAAGAGCCATCACCGGTTGTAGTAGTTGTGGTTGTCGGTACTTCCTGTTCAGAAGAAAGCAGAACATCTGAATCTGCACTAAATGAAATCTTTACTTCATCATTATCCGAGAACACACTGTCAACAGGCATTCCGAATTCATCGACTTTTGTTGCATCGTCATTTACCGAATAACTTACTGTATAATCACCGCAAGGGGCAACAGCTATACTGAGTTCCTTGCCCTGGGTCAAAATATCGCTTCCTGCAACCAATTCGCCATTACCGTTAAAGCGCGCTTTAATTACACCTGTGCTGTCATTATTTGTAATCAGTTCAATTGATTTAAGTCCATTGTTATTACCTATTACAGCATTATACAAATTTGTTGCCGCATCTGTACCTATTGTGTTGTAGGTCTTTTGAATTGCATGAATTCCGGAAGAACCTTCAGCAGTCTGATCCATGTCGTCTTTTGTACAGTTTTCAAATACTCTTGACGCTAAATAACAACCTTTCAGCTCATTTGCTGCTCTATACTGTGCGCTTCTTGCGACTGTAAGATACATTGAATTACTGTGATAGTGTGAGCGTACTATATTTATTCCGCCGAAATCAAGAGGAAGATCTGCTAATAAATCTTCGTGCATCGACTTATATGCTTCAAAATACTTTTCTTTTGAATTTATATCAACAGAACTTTTTGTTGAATATAATTCATCATGTTCACCCTGGTTCCAAACATAGAAAGAATGCTTTATATTGTAGTTATCTTTTAAAGCGTTGTAGCAAGCATTATACTGATTTACTGCATTTGCATAATGTTGATTATTATGACCGCAGGTGCAAGCATATTTTGTAGTATCCTTTACCCACTCGTGCATTCCCGATGCGCCTACTGCAGCCTGAACAATAACTACCTTTTCTCCTGTAAGCTCATTCCACTTTGTGCCGAGCGCAGACGAGTATCCGCCTATCTGCCCATTTTCAATCAAAGTAACAACATCATTACTGTCATTTAGTTCAGTTATTGTCTGACCGTATTTAGCCATATATACTTTATTCTTTTCAGGAGTAGTTGTTACCTCTGTAACCTCATCTCGGTTACCGTTTTTCACAGCCGAAAGTTCGCATGGGTAGCCTACTTCTGTCGTTGAGTTAGACTGTCCGATAACTAAAATCATCGTAATGTCTTCTTTATCGGTATCATCAGTTATTTCTCTATTAGAAACATACTTTTCTTTGTTTGATATATTTATATTATAATTTGCGGTTTGTGTAGCTGTTGTTGTAGTCGTAGTAGTGGTTGTAGTAGTTGTGGTTGTTGTCGTAGCCAGTGGGGAATCGTCACCAATTGTAACAGTTGTAGTGTTACTGTTATCCGACTTGACAGCAATAAGCGCCCTTACTATGCCTCCGTTAATAACAGTATTAGCGTCATCAT
>JBJEIS010000206.1:0-6620 GCA_051877275.1 Acutalibacteraceae bacterium
TTCTGTCAGCGTTAATAAATACGGAAGTGGCGGAGAGTTTCTCGGAGGCGGTGCAGAACGAGAAAAAAAGCAACTTGTTTTTAAAGTGCGTTATTGCAAACGAATTAAAGAGATTTTGCATAACACGCAAGATTTCAGAATCGTTTACGATGGCGCTACTTATAATGTCATTGATTATGACAATTATAACTTTGAAAATAAGGAAGTAAAATTACTAGGTGAAGTAATATGAAAGTTAAAGCTGATGATTTTTCAAAGGCGCTCAATGATATTTTAGTTAATTATAATAACGAAGTGAAACAAGTTTTAAAAAGAAATGTTGACAAATCAATGGCTAAACTTGTTAAAACATCAAAAGATAAAGCACCTGAGCGCACAGGAAAGTTTAAAAAGCATATTACATCTAAAGTCACTAACGCTACTGCAACGGGATACACAAAAACTTGGTATGTTTCAGGCGGTCAGCACAGATTAACGCATTTACTTGAAAAAGGGCATCAATTACGGCAAGGCGGCCGCAAAGTAGGAAATACAAAAGGTAGCTTTTTTCTTTCTCGTTCAATAGATGATGTTATTCCAGAGTTTATTAAAAACATTGAAAAGGACTTGAAACAATGATTAATGAAATTCTAACAAGTGCAGGATTTATTAAAGATGAAACCTACACACAAACGGCTTTTTCAAAGCCGCCTAAAGATACATTTTGCGTTTATTTTAAAGAAGAAATAGTCAGCGGCAGCGATGAAAAAAGTTATTTAAAAAGGATTTCAGCAACTATAGAGCTATATGCTTATGATTTTCCTGATATTGATGCTGAAAATTCACTTGAAAAGGTTTTAAACGAGCATTTTTCTGATTTTATTGACGGCTATTCAAATGATGGTCGAGAATTTTTAAAAAACGAACAAATGTATTTAACAATTTATCGTTTTGAATATTACGAAAAAATATAAAAAAGGAGTAAAAAACTATGCCAGAGAACAAAAGACAAAATACCGACACAATTACACTAGGCTCAGGTAAGATTTATTTTGGAGCTTATGATGAAACATTGCCAAGCGTTGAAGATATTAAGGCGCTTTGTACTGATGAAAATGAGCTCGGTGCAGTAAAAGGCGGAGCGACTTTAGAGTATAAAGAAACTCATTACACTGCTAAAGATGATAGTGGTAGATATGAGAAAGAAATTCTTACTGAAGACGAAGCAAGCCTTAAATGTGGACTTATTACATTTAACGGAAAGACGTTTGATAGAATTGTTTCAACCGCAAAATCAACTGACGAAAATGGTTACAGAATTACTGACATCGGCGGTTCCGAAAATTACAAGGATAAATCTTGTGTTTTGGTGTTCTGTCATGAAGACAAAAAAGACGGCAATATTTATGTCGTGATTCGCGGAGTCAATCAGGCGGGATTTTCTCTTGCTTTTGCAAAAGATAAAGAAAGCACAATTGAGCCTGAATTCAAATGCAGACCGATGGGAAGCAGCGGCGTATTGATTCGTTATATCGAAGAAATTGCGCCTGTATCTGAAACATCTGATACAGAAGTAGCAGAGGGTTAATTAGAGGGGGCGGGTAAAACCGCCCTTTTATTTTTAAAGGAGCATAAAAATGGTTTTTAATTTTAATGATTTAAAGCGTGAAACGTTTGATATGATTTTTCCGGGTGAAAAAGAAGTATCGCTACATCTATTGCGACCGTTAAAAGGTCAAGTTAACACATTAATATCAGCAACACAGGAATTTGATGATATTGTGAAAAATCAAAAAGCGACACCTGAACAGATGAAGCTTTTGACTTCCGTAACAGCAGAAATGCTGTCAAGAAACACAGAAAACAAGAAATTCACAGCAGATGAAGTTTTGAATAAATTCGATGTTGATGAATTGATTTATTTTATTGACAGTTATCTTTCATTTGTACTGTCATTTACAAACTTAAAAAACTGAAAATCCCCTTTTACCCTTATAAAATAGAGGGGACAGAGGGGATAGATTTTGATATATACACAAACGATGAGCATTTAGTTTATGTTTATTCAGGTATAAACATTAAAGATATTGAGCAGCTTGATTGGCTTGATTATTTAATCTTGCGGCGTGATGCACATATTAACGCATTATCACAGACAGAACCCGGAAGAGAATACTTGAAACGAGCGCATCAATTTGAACAGACTAAACCTGATAGGCAGAAACTAAGAACAAAATTCGGTGAAAAATAAGGCGGTGAAAAAATGGCAAACAATAAAATACAAGGAATTACTGTTGAAATCGGTGGCGATTCTACTCCGATTTCTAAAGCTATAGACAGCGCAAATCAAAAGTCAAAACTTTTGCAAAGCGAACTTCGTGGCATTAATACCTTGATGAAAGGTGACCCGAATTCTGCCGTTTTATTATCGCAAAAGCAAGAGATACTTAATAAATCCGTTGAAGAAACTCGGGCAAAACTTCAAATGCTTAAATCAAAGCAAGAAGAGGTAACACAAGCTTTTCGAAAAAACGAAATAACGGAAGAGCAGTATCGCAATTTTCAGCGTGAGATTGAAAAGACTGAACAAGACTTAGTAAATCTAAGAACAAATCAGTTAGAATGTGCATCGGTCAAATTTGATAATGCTATTAATTCAACAAAGAAATTCGGAGAATCTCTAACTACAATAGGCAATAAGCTTAAAATGATTTCAACTGTTGCAACAGGACTAATTGCACTTTCGGTTAAAAATGCTTCAGAGTATGAAACCTCAGTTGCAAAAGTTTCTACATTGACAGATAAGCAAGTTTTATCAAATCAAAACTTATCTAAAGGAATACTGCAAATATCTAATGATTTGGGTAAGGCTAATACTGATATAGCTGAAGCCACTTATCAAGCATTATCAGCTTCTGTTGATACAGGAAACGCACTTGAATTTACAGCGAATGCCGCAAAACTTGCAAAGGCTGGATTTACCGAAACTGCAACTGCAGTCGATATTTTAACAACAATTGAGAATGCTTATAATATATCAGCTGATAAAACAAATACATTAGCCGATATGCTTGTAAACACTCAAAATAAAGGTAAAACAACCGTAGGGCAACTTGCCGAAACTATGGGTAGAGTAATTCCTACGGCTGAAACATTAAATGTAAGCATCGGTCAGTTGTGCACAGGCTATGCAGAAATGACAAAGCGAGGCATTAACACAGCTAATGCTACTACATATATGAACTCTCTTTTCGATGAGTTTGGTAAATCATCTACTGATTTATATGAAATTACTCAAAAAGTTGCAGGGAAATCATTTAAAGATTTAATGAAAGAGGGTAAATCTTTAGGCGATGTAATTCAAATGCTCGCCGATTATGCTGAAAAAAATAATAAGAATTTCAATGATTTCTTCGGTAAGTCTAACTCTCGTAAAGCTGCTTTATCAATTTTAAAAGTTGGCGCTGATGGATTTAACAAATCCTTGCAGCAAATGGAAAACTGTACAGGCACAGTAGACCAAGCGCTTGAAGATTTGCAAACACCTACCGCAAAAGCTAAAAAAGCAATAAATCAGTTAAAGAACACATCCGTTGAGTTTGGAAGTCAAATCATTTCTGATGTTTCGCCTATGATTGAAGATATTGGTGACAAAATAAAAGATTTGTCGGAATGGTGGGACGGATTGAATGACAGTCAAAAAGAAAGCGCTGTTAAAATTGCAGCGATTGTAGCGGTTGGAGCTCCGGCATTAACTTTACTCGGTAAGGCAACAACAGGAATTTCAACTTTAACATCAAATCTTAAAACTGCGATTATTTCAATTGTAGCTAAAACTACTGCGACCGAAGCAGATACAGCGGCAACAACAACGGCCACTGTAGCAACAGGTGCTTTAAGCGTTGCAATGAAAGCATTGCCTTTGATTGCAATCGCAGGATTAGTTGTTACTGTTACAAGTGAACTTGTTAATTTATGTTCTTCTACAGATGATGCAACAAGCAAAAATCAGAGGCTTGCGGAGGAAATAAAAAATACCTCTGAAGAATTTGAAAATTATAAAAAATCTGTTGAAGAAACTATGAATCAAGACCTTTCACAGATTGAAGTTACTCAAAATCTTGCGGATGAGCTTGAAACTCTTGTTGATAAAAATGGCAAAGTTAAAAAGGGTTATGAAAAAAGAGTAGATTTTATTAACAATGAACTTAATGAAGCACTCGGATTAGAGCTTAAAAGAACTGGTAAAATCGAAGACGGTTACGAAAAAATCGGAAAATCAATCGATAAATTAATTCAAAAAAAGAGAGCACAGATTATACTTAATTCACAAAGCGATGTTGCAACAGAGGCTGAAAAAGAAAAGTCAAAAGTTGAAAAAGAGTATACAGATGCAGTAGATGCAACGCTTTCAGCAGAAAAAGCACTGAATGATTTTAGAAAACAAAAAGCTAAAATTGATAACGATTGCGTTGCTGCACAGCAAAAATTAAATGAAGCTCAAAAATCTAACGATGCAGATAAAATCATAAATGCTCAAAATGAGTATAACAATGCATTAGCAAAACAGGCTGAATTCTTAAGGGAAAATGAGAATACTGAAAAGAATTTAGAAAATGCATTAAAATCTGCTCAAAGAACCGAATCTGATGCGTTAAAAAATAAAAAAGACAATTACAATGCACGTCAGCAATATGCCAATAATTATGAAGAATTCTTAAAAGGTCATTATAAGAAAATAATTAATAACAGTTCTACAAATGAAAAAATAATTGCTGATATTTCTAAAGCTAGCCAAGAAGAAATCAAAGATGCATATGAAAAAACTTGCGAAAGAATAAAGCATTTTCAGGAAGAAAAGAAAAAAGCGACTACATCATCCGAAAAGCAAATGTGGCAAGACTTAATCAATAAAACTAAAACTGAACGTGATGAATATAAAAATAAGCTTGATTCGTTTTCCGAAAATACCGGCAAATCTGCAATGAAAAGCACAACAAAAGGCATCAATAAAAATAAAGGTGTTGTTGGTACTGCTTATAAAGGTGTAGTTAATAATGCAACAAATTTAGCTTTTTCAGATTCTGTAACTGATAGAGCTTCACGAGGCGGAAATTTAGTTGCAACAAAATTAGCATCAGGAATAAAACAGTATAATATTTCACCTGCTACAAACAGATTGATTAATGGAATATGGCAGACAATACATTCTGAAAACACAAAATCAGGTATGAATAGTTTGGGATATTTCTTAACTTCCGGTGTAGCGACAGGTGCTATTTCAGCTAGTGCTTTAAGCTTAATAAAAAACGCAGGAAAGCAAGTTTATACTACTTATAAATCTTCTCTTGAGGGCGAATCCGGAATCGCTTCGCCTGCTAAAAAAATGATGCCCGACGGTGCGTATTTAGTTCTCGGCGTTGTTAAAGGCGCGGAAAATGAAATATCTAAACAAATTCCAAACTTGAAAAATAAAGCTCGCCAATTGATGAATGTTTTTTCCAGCGAAGTACCTGATGAATATTATTCTACAAATTTGGGTACTAAATTTCATGCCGCTGTTGAACATACATTCTCAAATCTTCAAATGCAAAGCACAGCACAAACAGTCGAGGCATTGAGCTCTGATGTTGCGAAAATCGGAAAACAATTAGACCAACTCATCGACAAGGCACAAAAAAATATAGTTCTTGATGGAAAGACACTTGTAGGTGCTACCGTCAGCGAAACAGATAAACAACTCGGAAACAGGCAAGATTTGAGCTCGAGAGGTTTACCAACGTAAAGAGGTGATTATTATAAATAAGTTAGAAAAAACAATAAATTATCTCGGTAATATTGAATTTACAAAGCGAGGCATAGCTATTTTTGATGATTCCGGCGAAAATACGCCATTATTTAAATCTGATGACTTAGGATTAATTCAAACAGCAAAAACGATTACACCGCCCGAACAAAAATTATTACAATTTGAAATATCGGGTATTGATGGTGTGCTTGATTTTACTGATTCTGAGCAAGGTGGCGCATTCTTCAAAAATACAACATTGAATTATACCTATGTTATTGACGGCAAATTTTCTGAACGTAAAAATCTTATGTCAAATATTTTTAATGATATTCACGGTCGAGATTTATGTATTATTGATTGTGATAATATTGATTATTTTTATCAAGGCAGAATTACTGCAAATGTGAGCAATAAGCCGGGATATAGCGAACTTACAATAAACTGTTACTGCAATCCTTACAGGCTTAAAAAACCAATTGAAATATCAGTAAACGCCGATATATATGGTGTGAGCGGAATTAATTTAGCACTTGATAGCGGTAGAAAGTTCGTAATGCCATTTTTTTCGAGCATTAAAGAACACACAGTCAGCTTCGGAGGTCACGATTATGTTGTACCGGCAGGCAGCGAAAATCTATCCTTTGCGGACATTGTTTTTTCCCGAGGTAAAAATAATATTACTGTAATTAAAACAGATTGCCGAGATGTCGCAGCTTATACATATGGCGATTTAGAGGGATGCAACGATTTTGATGCGGTTTTTGAAAAATATCCTACTTTTGAAGAAATGGACGGCATAAATTATAAAAAAATATTTATATTCAAACATTTTTATATTATAATATATAAA
>JBJEIS010000207.1:0-6607 GCA_051877275.1 Acutalibacteraceae bacterium
TAAGATACGCATTTTTAAAATCCTTTTTTATATCTCGGCTGAGTTTTACTTTTTCTCCGTTTGAAAGTTCAATTATATTATCTTTTATAACTTCTACGCAATAAAAATTTACTACATAAGATTTGTGAGTGCGGAAAAAGCATTGTTTAGGCAATAAATCGTAGACGCCGGATATAGTTTTGGAACTTCTGTAAGTATTATTATTTGTTCTTACATAGCAGTATTTTCCGCATCCTTCCAAATATACTATATCTTCTGAATTAATAACAAATTGTTCACCGTCGGTATTGATGACAACAGGAGCAAACATTTTTTGTTCTTTAATATAAAAATCTATATCCTCACTTAATTTTTGATAATTAATAGGTTTTACATGAAAACGGAATGTATTTACCTCAAACGCTTGTATAACAAATGCAGGATAAGAGGTTATAAAAATTATGCTGCAACTGTTTTTCCTTTTTCGTAATTCTCTTGCAATGTCCATACCGTTTAGATTTGGCATTTGATAATCAAGAAAAATAATATCAAATGTATATTCACTTTGCAGAAGAGTATCGCCGTTTGAAAATTCCATTATATCCAGATGAATTCGTCTCTCTTTTTTATATTTTATCAGAAATTCTTTTAAACTGTTTCTGATATTAGAATCATCATCACAAATAGCTACAATCATCTTTATCTCCCGCTTTTTTAAAAATTAAATACGACTCGTTCCTTTTTTAATACGATATCCTCCAACATATAGTTAAATTGCTTAATAAATGGTTTATAACTGTGACGTAATGAAGAAAGTTGGAGGGGATAAACCATGAGTTTTAAGTATTTTAGAGATTTATTTAGTTGGCTGTTTAACTAGAAATAGTTAAATTTTTGCCTGTGTTTGCAAATACCAAATTTGCACATTGGATCAGATTCAAGTTGGTGTTCTTTTGCAGCACATTTTTTGCAAATATTGCGATGTACTATGAACGCCAGTTTTCGCAAACATCACTTGAATCTGAAATTAACAATTCAACAGCTTTAAACATAGAAATGTAATATTAATTTATTTTAGATATAGTTTACCAAATTTAAGTATATCACTTATATTCTATGATTTCAAGCGGTTTTATGCAGAAAATACCTTGCAAACGCATTTGTTTGCAAGGTATTTTTATATAATTAAAAGCAAAAAGCAAGGA
The DNA here is from genome assembly GCA_051877275.1 of Acutalibacteraceae bacterium. Taxonomy (GTDB): domain Bacteria; phylum Bacillota; class Clostridia; order Oscillospirales; family Acutalibacteraceae; genus RUG11462. Next base: position 1,185 of record JBJEIS010000207.1, read on the forward strand.
CGGTTATCCTTGCTTTTTGTTAATGAGGAGATATATGAAGAAAATATCAGTTATATACTTGTTTTCAAATGTTAAAATAGTCTTTTGCGACTGCAACTTACTAATAAAATTTATAAGTTGTTTTCTATAACTTAATAATAAAGGTAAATTAGAATAAATTCAATAGCAAAAAGGAAACAAAAACATTGCAAAAAGATAAAATTATGATATAATCAGATAAATAATATAAGCTTAAGAATAATTTTTGCATTAAAATATATTTATTGATAACAAAAACAAAAGAAATTGCGAAAAGTGATATTAAAAATATCTTGAATAAAGCTTGATAATGTTGTAAAATAGTATTTATTAAGGAGATATAATAATGAAATATAATATAGGACTTTTTAATGATTCTTTTCCTCCGACTATTGACGGAGTTGCCAATACAGTATATAATTATGCGGATATAATTACCAAAGAAAACCTTGGTGAGTGTACTGTTATTACGCCCAAATACCCAAATGTTATAGATAACTATCCTTTTGATGTTTTAAGATACAGTTCAACTAAGTCTTCAAAAAAGCTCGGTTACAGAATCGGTAATGCTGTTCCTGTAAAAACATTAAAAGCTATGAAAAGCAAAAATTTCGATTTGCTGCATGTTCATTCGCCGTTTGTTTCTTCACTTGTGGCTGATGAGTTGGTAAAGCTTAATCCGAATATACCTGTTGTGCTTACATATCATACTAAATTTGATGTTGAGCTTGAAAAGCGGATTAAATTAAAATCGTTTTTGAAAATAGCAAAGAAGTTTGTTATACGCAATATAAAGCTTGCTGATGAAGTTTGGGTTGTAAGCGAGGGCGCTGTTGAATCGTTGAGAAATATGGGGTATAAAGGTAATTATACCGTTATGCGAAACGGTACTGATTTTAAAAAAGGCGCTTCTTCTGATGATAAAATTCAGGCATTGCGTTCTTCGCTTGAAATTGAAGAAGATGAGCTTGTATTTTTGTTTGTCGGCAGAATGATGTGGTACAAAAATATTAAGTTGATTTTAGATGCTATGCGTTTGTTGCCGAATGACTTGAAGTTTAAAATGGTGTTTGTTGGTGATGGATATGACCGTCCCGCAATGGAAACTTATGCAAAGCATATTGGAATATCAAAAAAATGCATTTTTCCGGGCGCTGTTTATGACCGAGAAAGACTTCGCGACTATTATTCAATGAGTGATTTGTTTGTATTCCCGTCAACTTATGATACATCAGGTCTTGTCGTTATGGAGGCGGCGGCTACAGGTTTGCCGTCTGTGCTTATAAATAAAAGCTGCGCCGCTGAGGGCGTTACCGATGGCAAAAACGGATATCTTTGCGAGGAAAATGAAAAATCGCTTAAAGATAAAATTTTGTATGCGGTATCTGATAAAGACAAGCTGAAAAAAGTCGGAAAATCCGCACAGGACGAGGTTTATTGTTCTTGGGAGGACTCTGTTAAAAAAGCTTATGAGCGTTATGAGGAAATTATTAAAAACTATCAGCCGAAAGGCTTTTTAAAAAGATATAGGAAAGGAAAATAAAAAATGAGCAACAAACAATTAAAACCACTTGAAAAAGGAGATACCGTTGCGGTATTAAAGACTAATTTGGGTGATATTACTTTTAAGCTGTTTCCTGAGATTGCACCGAAAACAGTTGAAAACTTTACTACACATATTAAAGACGGTTATTACAACGGAATTATTTTTCACCGAGTAATTAAAGATTTTATGATTCAGGGCGGTGACCCTACAGGAACAGGTATGGGAGGAGAGTCCATTTACGGAAGAGCTTTTGAAGATGAGTTTTCACCTGAGCTTCATAATTACAGAGGCGCTTTATCAATGGCTAATGCAGGCCCTTGTACAAACGGCAGTCAGTTTTTTATTGTTCAATGTGATAATGTTCCTGAAATGCTTATTTCACAAATGAAGGATATCGGCGGCGAGGCTTTTCCTGATGAATGTATTGAGAATTATCAGAAAATAGGCGGTACACCGCATCTTGATTTTCATCATACAGTATTCGGCCAGGTAACTGAAGGTATGGATATTGTTGATAAAATTGCAAATGTTGTAACAGGTCCTGCCGATAAGCCTGTTGATGATGTTGTAATAGAATCTGCCGAAACATATGTTTTTGAGGGTTAGTTTTGGAAGAATTTTTTAATTCCGCATTAGAGCTTTCGGGTCAGGTTGTAATTCTCTTTGTGCTTATGAGTGTCGGCTTTATCTGCACAAAAACAAAGCTGGTTACGGATAAAAGTATTTCCGGATTTGTTAATGTATTGCTTTATATCGTAACGCCTTGCCTGATTGTTAATTCATTCTTATCTGTTGAGTTTTCGAGCAAAACCATTACTTCACTTGCGATTGCGGCAGGTTGCGCGGTAATTTCGCATATTATCGGAATACTGATTTCTCATATTGTAAGAGAAAATGATAAACGCCGAAGAGCAGTGTTGCGGTTCGGTACAATTTTTTCTAATGCAGGCTATATGGGATTACCTCTTGCACAGGCGCTTTTCGGAAGTGAGGGCGTTTTTTACGGCTCAATCTATGTGGTTGTATTTAATATAATACAATGGACCTATGGTATAACTTTATATAATAAAGGTAATAATTCGCTTATAAAAACACTTGTGAATCCGGGAACAATAGGTGTAATTATCGGACTTCCGCTGTTTTTATTAAAGATTAGTTTACCTGAAATAATAGGAACTCCGGTCAATTACCTTGCATCACTGAATACTCCGCTTGCTATGATGGTTACAGGTTATTATTTTGCTTGTTCCGATTTTAGAAACGGAATGAAAAATGCAAAAATGTGGCTGGTTATTTCGCTGAAAATGATAGTTGTTCCTATGATTGCTTTGCTTATATTTAAATATGTATTTTCGCTTTCGGGCGTGCTTTTGTGCAGTTGTGTTTTGCCAATTTCGGCACCGACTGCGGTAAATACAATGATTTTAGCGTCAAAATATGAAAGCGATACGGATATGGGATTAAAATTAGTTACACTTTCAACATTATTTTCAGTAATAACAATGCCTTTGATTTTGGCATTTGCTCAAATATGAATGTAAATATATATGATAAAATAACTGCGCTAAGCGTGCTTATAGCATACTTAGCGCAGTTATTTATTAAACTAATTATTATTTATCATTTGCCTTAAAGAATTGATACATTTCGTAACCGCTTTGTGCGATAGTGTATTCTGCTCCGTCATTACATGTGTAAGTTGCTTTATCGCCGATGCAAGTTCCGTGAACAGAAGTGTTATAGTAAATTCCCTGAGCGCTTTCGCCGTTTCCGCGGTTAACAGCGTCAACAAAGTATTTTGTAAACTGACAGTTTACAGAGCCGTCTGTAAGACCGTGCTGAGCAAGCACCGGAACAGGATAATCAATAGAAACCTTTTCATAAAGCTCGGCTACTCTTGCTTCGTCAGTAGTTGAAATAAAGTCCTCGTATCCCTCTTTAAATGTCTTTGTGCTGTAATCAAAGAAAGATGAGCAGTATTTCCATATAGATTCATTAATGGCTATTTTGCTTGCAAAGTTGTAGTTATAAAGCTCTAATTCATCCTCTGAAGCTTTAGTTGAACTGTTTGCGAATGGGAAAGTGCTGAACTTATAATCAGTACCGTGAGATTCATTATACTGATCATAATTGAAATAGTAGAAATAAGCTGAATCGTTAGCGTTTCTTGAAGCCCAAGTGTTATCATAAACCTGTCTGCGGTGTGAGGTTACAGGATAATGAAGTGAATGAGCGAGAACAGGAATTTTACCTGAACAAACTAAGTTTATACTGCCAAGTCCGCCCATAGAATTACCGTTTACAAAAACGCCGTCGTCTTTTACATTGTAGTTTGCTAATGCATAGTTGTAAGCCTTTACGTATGAATCAACAGAAGCAGGGGAGCCGAGGTTGTTATATCCTGTACCGTTTGGAATAATAACCAAATAACCCTGATGAGCTAAAAATATATCCCATACAAAATTTGTTGTTACTTTTTGTTCAGTAGGATTGTCGCCATAACCATGACAATCAATTACCATTCTAAGCGGTGTACCGCTTTCACTGTATGATTTTGGAAAAATGGTGTAGGCATAGTCTTCCATAGTTGCGCCTTCTGTATAAGGCGAAATACAATTATATGTAAACTTTTCTATTTTCATTCCGTCAGCGGTGACTTCAGCTGCGGTTGTTGATGTCGCAGTGGTAACAGTTGTCGAAGAAGAGGTTTCGGAAGGTGTTTCCGATTCTTGCGGATTTTGTTCCGAAACTGCCCAAGAGTTAATTTTAGCCTGAAGCTCTTCGGATAATGAATTATAGGTATCAGCATCAGATAAAAGAGTAGATGACAAAGATTTTAATGAACGAGTATTATTTTCGATATTGTTGCCTGTGTATGAAGCATAGTTAATATAGCTTTCTCCGTCCAATGTAACTTTTACATAACCGCGTCCGATAAATCCGCGAGTAATATTTCCTGTTTGAGTGCTCCAAGAGGTATTGATTTCTTTAATATTAATAATTGAGCCGACTACACCGCTGAAGCCTGTGCTGTCTGTGTAATAACTGTTTGATTTGTATTCTACATCAACGAATTTTCCTACTGTGAGTTCGTGTGTCAGTTCACTGTCTGCTAAATTGTCTGACGGAGCAATAAGAGTTCCCATTTCAATTTGAGCATTTTGTTCTTTTAAACTTGAAATTTTATCTTGGTCTACTTTAGTATAAAATCTTATACCGTTTTGTTCGCCAAGTCTGATTGAAGCGCCGCTAATCATTTCAACTGATACTAAAAGAGGGTTTACCTTAGCATAATAGGTATTAAATTCCATACTCTGTGTAAATGTTGTAAAGTCAACCTTGTTTCCTTTTGAATCAGACCAAGTACCGTCAGGCGGAGTAATATTCTCACCGTAAGCTGTTAAAACAATGCTTGAAGTGCCGTTTTCAGCAATAAATTCCGAGCCGAATTTATCGGTGCTGTCAAATGTAATTGTTGCTGAACTTTGGTTGTCAAAACCTTTTGTAAATGTTGAATTTGAAACAGTAATATTGGTAGAAACGCCGTCAACAACAGTTTTGCCGCCGACAGTAATACCGTTTGTAAGAGTTAGTACAGGATATGCTTCTTTTTCACCATGAACGGTTAAATCTCCGCTTATAGTTAGAACTTTTCCGCTTAAATTTTCAATAGCTGGCTTGTTTGAACTGTTTCCGTTTTGGTTGGAGAACTCTGCATTTCCCGAAATTTTTAAAGTTCCCTGGTTTTGGAGTCTGCCGACAGGATAAATAAGGTCTCCGCCGATACTTACAGTACCGCCTGTTTGAAGAAATCTTACTGTATCGGATTTAACATTTCCTTTAACAGTTGAATTCCAAA